>JACOZP010000015.1 GCA_016181265.1 Candidatus Woesearchaeota archaeon | reverse complement strand
TAATCAAGATGGGTTGGGTGCATGTGGGGCGTTTGCAGGGAGTTCAATGATAGAGTATATCATGAATCGCGTCACGGGAAAGTTAGATTACAGTCACAAGTTATCGGAGTTATTTTTATGGTATAACGCGCGTTATGATAAAGCAAGAAATGTGGGAGTTTATGCTGCTGATCTGATTCACGAAGTGCAAAAGAGGGGGGATTGTAAAGAACCGTTGTGGTCATTTGAGGATAGTTCAAGTACAAAATATTTGCAGATACCGCCTCCGCCAACGTATACGGATGGGCTACGTCAACGAGTTCTGGAAGTTCGTTCTGTTACCTTAGATCCGGATGGTTGGATTGCAGCGCTGGCAGCAGGAAATCCGATTTATATAGGAATCGATACCCCTCAAAACTTCGGGGGAAACGTACGTGGCGGTTATTTTAATGATGCGCAATGGCCTTCCCGTGGGGGACATGCGATGGTTCTTGTCGGCTACGATTCACACTATCCCGATGGGAAAGCGAGGAATGAAGCCTTTAAGGTTCGCAATAGTTGGGGTTCAGGGTGGGGTGAGCAAGGTTATATCTGGTTTCCTCGGACGTTGTTACGTGAACTGATTTCGCGTCATGGTAATGTGCCTTACGTGTTTACTGGTTGGGAAAAAGGCGTGCCGATGAAACACAAGCATCGAATTATAGGGCGGGTAGTGGTTGATATTCCTCCTTTTAAGCCGATCACTGATGAGACGGGAGCAAGGTTATATCATGGTGATAAGAGCGGTGATGAGGATTATGGTTTCGGGCCGTTTAAGGTCGGTGTGATTGCGCAGATCAAGGGGAAGTTGACGATCTTACATGAGATTCTCGTCAACGATCCGTCAGGGCGTTTTGTACTCGACTTTGAAGCCGATCAATCTTTACATGAACCACTCACGGAATTATCTAAAGCATATCCTCAGCTGAAGAAAATTAATTTCAAGAACTTACCCGCGGGTGTCGTCGTCTATAAACGCGGAGCCAAAGCAGATGATAAAGTGATCTATTTTCATATTGTCCATTTTGACAAATCAAAAGGTGGTCGTGGTGGTGAGGGCATGACCCATCCGGAGAATCCTAATTCTGCAATAGTACATAGTGGTCTCGATTTTTCTGGGCGGCCGATTGTCTTTATGGAGGCGCAGCCTGAAGAAAAGAATGTGATCATTCCGGTAATATCAGATTTTGATGAAGATGAACATGCACGTAAAACGTTAGAGAGTATTCGTAAGTTTGGTCTGAAAGAGAAAGCATGGGCAGAACGAGAATTTACCTTTTTGGAGGAGATGTTAAAAGATGTGCAGCATAAAGATTATCCTAAAGCAAGGCGACATTTCATTACGATCAGTCGTGCTGAAGGTAAAGTCAGCCGTCTGCAAAATCGCTTGGAAAAAGAGCTGGTGACCCATATCTGGAATCTACCTCATCCCTACGATACGGAGTTCAAAAAAGTGGGAGGGGATCTATTAGTGATCAATCGTTCTATTTTTGCCGCGACGTCTCGCCAGGAAAGGTCTCTCCGGTCGTTGTTGGACACGCTTCACGCAAAATTGAAGCTTTTAGAAGGGAAAAAAATCAAAGATGATGCGAAAGATGCACTACGTCGAGAGATTGATGCACTGTGGACTGAATTGAACACAAAAGTGCAGAAAGTGATAGAGTGGGTCAAAGCACTTGTCGCTGAATTGGAGAAATTAGAAGCGGCGAAGGAACGGAAGAAATAGAAAATAGGGTAAGTGGGATTTTACTGGACTTTCACTTTCTGTCCTAGGGCTTGTCCAGGCAATCCTTTTTCAGTAAAAATGACACGGACGTTGCCTTTTCGGCCATGAAGAGCAGAAATCTTTCCTGAGATGTTTTTCCCGGCAGGAGAAGTCCAAACAACTTCTTTGCCGATAAGCTTTTGCGCTTCTTCTGCGCTATCGGCTGCTTTCAGCACCATCTGGTGCGGATTTACTCTGTACCGGCTTTGCCGGAAATGCATGACAGTCGCTTCCATGTTTAAGCTGAAAATGAGGCCTCTTTATAAAGATTTTCGTTCTCAGTGGTGTTTTGTTGAATGGAAAACATAAATGATTAAAAAAGCAGCGTGTACTGTCATTTTATGCTCAAAGGTCAAGTAGTCTCTGGTGATTTCGGAAAAATTGTGATGCGGGTGAAAGCTGCTGCTCCTGTTGAGCTGGGTGAACTAGTCGTTATTGAGGAGAACGGGGAGAAATTTATCCTGCAGGTGTATGATCTTTTGTATGGCAGTCAGATCTCTCCGCAGAATCTGGAGATGGTGGCGGGGATGAGTTTAGAGGAAGGCGGCTTTCAGATGTTAGATGAGCAGCTGCGGAATTATCAACTGGCGTTATTGAAGCCGGTGTTGACGACAAGTGGGCAGAGTAAGATGTGCAAGAAGCTTCCACCATTTTTTACAAAAGTGAGGGCAATTACCAAAGAAGATCTGCTGTTTATGACGAAACCATTACATCCTTTGTATCTGGGGATGTTGCGCAGCGGGAGTACGGCTCTTGATTTTGATCTCTTTCTGCCGGGGAAAGAAACGTTAAGTCATCACATCTTAATTCCGGCATCGACGGGAAAAGGGAAAAGTAATTTGATGTCATGCATGCTCTGGGGTCTGACCAGCGGTGATGTGGCTGGCGTGTTGGTTTTAGATCCGCATGATGAGTATTATGGCCGTGTTGGGTTGGGTCTAAAAGATCATCCGCACCATGACAAGGTCTGTTATTATACCCCTGCACGTCCGCCGCCTGGCGCACGAACATTAAAAGTTAATCTCCTGAAGTTGAAACCAGAATATTTTCAGGGAGCGATTGCGTTGTCAGATCCACAGCGTCAGTGTTTGTTTGTCTATTATAAGAAATTTAAGACAGAGTGGATCCGTGCGATTTTAGAAGAGCGGCGGATTGAAAATGTGCAATTTCATGAAGATACAATCTCAGTTGTCAAACGGAAATTGTTGGCGTTGCTTGATCTCGATTTTGAATCTGGTCAATTTCATTGCAATGGCATTTTTGATGATGTTGCAGGAATGAATACAATCACGGAAATCTGTCTGGAGTTAGAGAGGGGAAAGACGGTAATTATCGATACGAGTTATTTCTCTGGTTCGTTGGAAATAATGGTGGGAAGCATTATCGCTTCAGAGATTTTTGACAAGTATAAATATTACAAGCGGCTCGGTCAATTGGAAGAGAAGCCAGTCGTGTCAATTGTATTAGAAGAAGCACCACGTGTGCTGGGAAAGAAAGTATTGGAGCAAGGCAGTAATATCTTTGATTCGATTGCGCGGGAAGGGCGGAAATTTAAAATTGGTTTAGTGGCGATCACGCAACTGCCTTCTGAGATCCCAAAGAACATCTTGGCGAACATGAACACAAAAATTATCTTAGGGATGGAGATGGGCTCAGAAAGATTAGCGGTGATCGAATCGTCGCCACAGGATTTGAGTCAAGATAATCGCAACATTGCTTCGTTAGATAAAGGAGAAGCGATCGTGACATCGACATTTACACGCTTTGCTGTGCCGGTGAAGATTCCCCTGTTTAGCGAGTATGTGAAATCGGCGAAGAAGAAAGAAGATGTTGAAGTCAGTTTTATGGGGATGGGTGAGTGATGAATTTCTGAAGATAATTTTTAAAAGTAACTTCCTTTTTTGAGAATTATGAATCCTAGTTTCCCCATTGAATGTCAACGCTGTGTCCACGTCACGTGGATGAATGTCAATTTCTATAAAGAGAATGGAACTGCTCATTTACGCGACTTGTGCCCCCATTGTGATTATCCTAAGTACACCAGCTTGTATAAACTAGCTGAGAAGAGTGATTTCTATTCGTCTCTATTTACTGCTGTTGATTTTTTTCTTGCTAGAGAAATTATGAAATGAGCTAGAAATGAAATTCTTCATTTCCAACACGTATTTAAACTTCAACTCTTTCTTTCTCTTATGAAACATTCGTTTAAAGCGACGTGGGTGTTACTCTTATTATTTCTCCTAGCGCAATTTATGGGGATTGCTGTCTTGCAGCAATATGTTGATGTTTCACAGAGTAAAGAAGAGGGAAGGGTTGTCTTTGGCGAGTTACCTGTCGGTGAACGTCCACCGATTGAAGAGAATACATCCTATGTTACCGTCATGGTGGCGATCCTGTTGGGGACAGGATTAGCCTTTCTGTTGATGCGCTATCGATTAATTTGGTTATGGAGAGCGTGGTTCTTTATTGCGTTGTTGATTACAATTCTTGTCTCCCTTGGCGCTTTTCTACCGGTCTGGCTGGCGTTTCTGGTCTCATTTGTGTTTACAACGTGGAGGATATGGAAACCAAATTTTTTGGTGCAGACAGGGACAGAACTATTTGTGTATCCTGGTTTGGCAGCAATCTTTGTCCCCCTTTTCTCATTGTCGTCGATTAGTGTCTTACTCGTTTTGATTGCGCTTTATGATGCCTATGCTGTTTGGAAATCAAAACATATGATTACGTTGGCGAAATCACAGGCGCAGGCGAAGATCTTTGCGGGATTGCTTGTACCGTATGCGGAGAAAGAGGATAAAATTGTTCGCAAACATGACGGGAAAATCAGAGCGGGTAAGAAAAGTACAGGGATCCGGACAGCGGTTTTGGGCGGCGGCGATATTGCATTTCCTCTCTTATTTGCAGGAGTCGTGTTTAAAGAACTAGGATTATGGCAGAGTTTAGTAATCCCTTTGTTTGCCGCTTTCGGTTTAGGGTTATTGTTTTGGAAGGCTGAAGAAAAGAAATTTTACCCGGCAATGCCGTTTATTTCTGCGGGTTGTTTTGTAGGGTTGTTAGTAGTATGGATTTTGGAGTCCATTTTATAACTTCTTTTATCTAGATTTATCTAAAATCCTTTGATCGGAGAATGGTAGTTTCCATATCCCGTTGGAGAAATTGTCAATCCATCACTGGCAGCGATCGTTTGTACTCCGGTTGCTTGTTGGATTGTGCGTGCTTCGAACATAGGATCGGCTTTGAGCATCTCTAATCCAAAGTGAGTGATGATGACGAGACGAGGCTTGATGTGATTGATGATCTTGATCGCTGCATCACTGTCTAAATTTAATCCTTGTCCGCGTTTGCCGGGATAAGGAACATTGAGGATTAGGACATCAGTACCTTTGAGGGATTCTGCTAATTGTGGTGTAAAGATGGTATCACCAGGATAACCGACGGTGAAGTGAGGACAGATCAACTTAAAACCAATTGCCGTCGGATCGGCATGTTCTACGGGAATGGTCTGGATTTCGACCGATTCAATCGCAATTTTGTGATTCTTTTCGAGAGGGATAATACGTTCAACAAGATTTTGATGATAGCGGGTGATAAACGGATGCCCACCATCAACTGGTTGAAGGACAGATTTACTTCCGAGAATGACACCTCGTCGTTCTAACCCTGAATGGGTCATCGCTTCAATAACCAGATTAAGATCATTACAGTGGTTGATGTGGTTATGTGTAACAAGAACGGCTGTGGTGTGGTTTGGATTGATATTACATTCGCGTGCTTTCTGTAGTGCACCTGGACCTGGATCGAGATGGAATTGGAGTGAATCATCTATCTTAAGGATGATCCCGCCAGACGAGCGGATGTTCTTACTGGCGACGGCAGCGCTGCCGGCTGTCCCAAGAAAGACGATCTGTGCCACGTTCCGGTTACATGATTGTTGGTTAATAAAGATTGTTGTGGTAGAAAAGTGTCGAATTTAAATCTATTTTTTCATAATACTTATAAACCAACTTTCTCCCGAGAGGATAGGTGAGGTATCTATGTCCAACAATACAGTCCAACCAATCTTTATTTTACCAGAAGACACAAAACGAACAACCGGCAGAGAGGCGCAGCAGAACAATATTGCGGCAGCGAAAGCAGTGGCGCAAGCAGTACGGACAACACTTGGTCCAAAAGGGATGGATAAGATGATTGTTGATGCCGCTGGTGATGTTACGGTCACTAATGATGGTGTGACAATTCTGAAAGAGATGCAGATCGAACATCCAGCAGCAAAAATGATTGTGGAGATCGCTAAGACGCAGGAAGATTTAGTTGGTGATGGGACAACGACGGCCGTTGTTATCGCCGGTGAATTGCTAAAGAAAGCGGAAGAATTATTAGAACAGAATATTCACCCAACAGTCTTAGCCAAAGGATATCGTCTAGCGGAAAGAGAGGCGCAACGTTTGTTGCAGAACATCGCTCGACCAATTACGATTCACGATATAGAAATGTTACGACAGATTGCTGCAACGGCAATGACTGGCAAAGGCGCAGAGGCAAATAAAGAGAGTCTCGCTGATCTTTTGGTCACCGCAGTTACTCGTGTTTTGGAGAATGGTACTCGTACAGTTGATCTCGATAATGTTAAAGTGGAACGGGTTGTTGGAGAGAGCACGGATAAGAGTGAATTGATAGAAGGAATCGTTTTGGACAAAGAACGTGTCCATTCGGCAATGCCAAGCAGAGTAGAGAACGCAAAGGTAGCCTTGCTCGATGCGGCGCTTGAGATCAAAAATACGGAGATCGATGCGAAGATTCAGATCACTGATCCTTCTCAATTAACGGCTTTTCTAGACCAAGAGGAACGCACGTTGCGCGAGATGGTCACTAAAATCAAAGTGAGCGGGGCGAATGTTGTCTTCTGTCAGCGAGGTATTGATGATATTGCGCAGCATTTCTTAGCAAAGGAGAAGATTCTCGCAGCGCGCCGGGTCAAGAAGAGTGATATGGAAAAATTAATGAAAGCAACGGGAGCGAAAATCATTGGCTCCTGGAAAGAGCTTTCCGCTGCTGATCTTGGGTCTGCAGGAATTGTCCATGAGCAGAAAGTGGGAGAAGAGAATATGCTCTTCGTAGAAAAATGTACTAATCCTAAATCAGTTACGCTCCTTGTGCGTGGTGGGACAGAGCATGTTGCCGATGAAGCGAAACGGGCGGTAACCGATGCTCTTGGGGATCTGGCAGCGGCAATCCGGGATGGATTTGTCGTCGCCGGTGCGGGAGCTGTAGAAATGGAAGTGGCACGAGGATTGCGGCAGTATGCTCGTACATTATCGGGACGGGAACAATTAGCTGTCCAAGCGTTTGCGGAGACATTAGAAGTCATCCCGCGCACACTTGCGGAGAATGCGGGGCTTGATCCCATCGATGTGTTAACTAAATTACGATCAGCGCATGATCAACAGCAGATATGGGCGGGAGTTGATGTCTTCAGTGGAAATGTCATGGATGCTTGGCTGCAAGGAGTTTTGGAACCGTTGAAAGTAAAGACTTTGGCATTGAAGAGTGCGACAGAAGTAGCTGAAATGATTTTAAGAATTGATGATGTGATTACTGGCGGTGGTAAGCGATCAGCGATGCCATCACCAGGCATGGGAATGGATGGGATGTAATTTCCTAGGTAGGATTGTTATTCCCTAAAAGCTTTTAAATCTGCTTTCTTTTATTCTCGTGATGAATCCGGTGAATGTAATCAGTATTTTTCGTATTGTTACATTACCATTGATTCTTTATCTTCTTTCTTTGCAAACTACTCAAGCTTCGTTCTGGGCAATCGTAACATATGGTTTTGCGATGTTCAGCGATCTACTTGATGGCTTTATTGCACGAAAGAAGAAAGATACAAAGTTAGTCGGTTCTTTTTTAGATCCGTTGGCGGATAAAATTCTTATCTTTGGATTACTTTTCTTCTTCACACTTTCTGGTCAATTCTCGTGGATATTATTTCTGATCTTATTGACTCGGGATTTATTATCATTAATCTTCCGTTTCTTCTCCAGTAGAGAAGATATCTTGTTTTTGCCACGGAAGATGTATTCAATTACGTTTACCCTAAGTCAATTTTTGTTGATCTTTAGTCTCTTAATGGAATCACTGGTAAAGTTTGATTCTTCACGTCTGATCAGACATCAAGCGACGCTCCATTTAGTAGTTGTTTTCCTGACCGTAATTGTGCTCTTACTAGCTTTTTGGTCATTGCTCCATGCTTTTTTGTTTTATCATCGGGAGATCCGTAAAAAGAAAAAGATGTCGGTAAAAGAATCACGGCTTCCTCTCGTTGTTGTCGCGAATAAGAGGGCGCGAGGATATTACGATTCTTATCGACGTCGCTTACTTCATCTCTTTGCGGAACGTCGGGATGCGCATATCTTCTTTTTTCCACACCAGCAAAATATGTACGCAGGGATAGAACAAAGCATTGCTGCCTATTCTCGAATTATCATCGCGGGAGGGGATGGGTCTTTTGAAAGTGCTTTGAATTACCTTCCGTTGAATCGGAAAACGTTAGGTTTTTTCCCGTTGGGTGCGGGCAACGCATTTTATTCTTTCTTCTATAAAGGGAAACGTTATGAGTATCTGCGTTCACGCTTTCCATTCAAAGAGATTGATCTTGATGTTATTGAATTGGAATGGTCGGGAGGAAAACGCCAGACATTATTTGTTAACATCGGTTTAGATGCAGATGTTATTCGGTATAGTCAAGATCGGACGCATCATGGTTTTATGGATTATCTACGAGGCTGCTGGCGTTCTCTTCAGACAGCAGAGAGTGGATATCATTTTACCGTTGCGATCAATGGTCGGAAAAAGGAATTAGGTAATTGTTCAACGATGGTTTTAGGAAAAGTTCCTTATTTTGGATATGGTATCCGGTCTCTTGTGGGGATGGTTAGGCCGGCAGATGGGAAAGTGTATGGCGTCGCTGTTGTTAATCGTCACGCATCGTGGCTGAATAAACCATTACGGGCATGGGCCCTACTTATAGGGATGTTTAATGTGGATGTGCCTCCTTTGTTTTCATTTAGTGGGAAAGAGATTTTTATTTCGTCTCCGGTGGCGTTTCCCGTCCAAGCAGGAGGAGAATTTCTTGGGGAAAGCACGTGGGTGAAACTGCATGTTGTCCGGAAACAGAAAGTGTTGGTAGTGTAGATGTTTCTCGAAAGATTTATATAAAATGTGCTAGTCGGGATAACCTGTGGCGGCTGTCGTATAACGGCTAGTATTTGGGACTGTGGAAGCAAAATGGTCTCTAACCATTTTTCCCTGCAAGGGGTTGCAGAGATCCCGAGACGGGAGTTCGATTCTCCCCAGCCGCCCCATTTTTTAATCATAACATTTAAATAGAATCTATCATTTTAACTATCTATGATAACTCAGACCGGTAGTGATTGTCTTCATCGGCAGTACTGATTTTACTAGCTATCAAAATATTCTTTTTGTTGAAAATGTAAGTGTAGATAGTTTGCTATTCTTTAATCATCATCAGTAGGGCTTATGCCCCTTAGGATTGTTTTTTATGCTTGCCGTGATGTAGTGATAGCATGCTAGACTGTGAATCTAGACGGGAGAGTTTAATTCTCTCCGGCAGGCCTTCAAAAAGTCGGCCGGACTCAAAGCGGCGGAAATAAACCATGAAGACAACAATAACAAAAATGGACTTGGAAAATATGCAGCGTTTCGTCGCGGAAGGATTGGGTGCACCAGAGGCAAGAATACTCGAGGCTAAGGCACAAGATCGTGCTGATCGTCTTCACCGACGTGTATGTCCCGGAAAATGGCGGATTAGAACGATTTAATTATTTAGCACTCCGTGAGTTTGCTGGTCGACAAGTGCAACTCCAAAGAGTGAGAGGAGAAATAATACCTAGACTCGTCGATGAATGTGGCGGCTATGGATGGACAGGCAACGATTTGTTTGTTGACTACGCTTTATCTCAGAATAGAACTTCTCTGCGTGTTGTTAAATTGATCCCCTGGCCCGAGCAACAAAAACCTCGTCTCTGTCTTTTAGGTCCGGAAGAGAAATCGTCACGGCAATTTTATTTCTATAACGGAAATAGAGTCGTCGCTCCCGATAAATATCAGAATATTATCGAACGCTATTTTGAACAATCGCAATGGTATCCTTATGTTCAGTTTCTTGATGGGCAGGTTGATCGACAGGTTCGCTTGGGAAAGGCAGATTTGGCGATCGATATCGTTTATTCCGGAAGAACAATGCGAGAAGAGAGACTCAGTATCTACAACACTATCTTTGATCAAAGCGGATTTGTCTTGTTGACAAAAGATATATAAAACAAAAAATAAATGGAGGATACTATCATGGAATTTCAAACAGCAAAAGGTGTACGAGATGTACTACCGGAAGACAAGATCCTGAAGAATAACGTAGTTGCTCTGATGACTGAGCAATTCGAACTTGCAGGCTTTGCGCCATTAGAAACACCGATCTTAGAGCGTTATGAGACATTAGCGGCGAAGTTTGCTGCCGGAGAAGCATCGGATGCACTGAAAGAAATATTCTCGTTGCAAGATCAGGGGAAACGAAACTTAGCGTTACGTTTTGATTTAACGGTTCCTTTGTCACGTTATGTAGCAATGAATCCAACGTTAAAGATGCCATTTAAACGGTATGAGATCGGCAGAGTTTTCCGTGACGGGCCAATCAAGCTCGGACGATATCGTGAGTTCTGGCAGTGTGACATTGATATCGTCGGAAGCAAGTCGATGATTGCAGAGGCGGAGATTCTTACATTGGTCAATACTGTTTTCTCAAACTTGGCGTTATCAGTTATCATCAAAGTAAATAACCGTAAAGTGTTGAACGGTATTTTGGAACAAGCAGGCATTGACCGAAAAGAAGAGGCCATTATCTCTATTGATAAGTTAGATAAAATTGGTGTTGATGGCGTGTCTGCGGAGTTAAAAGAACGGGGCTATACTGCTAAACAGATCGCTGCAGTCTTTGCGCTCGTCAAAGGAAATATGACTTTAGAATCACTAAAGGCAAAGCTAAAGGACGAAGAAGGTTTGCAGGGAATAAGCGAGTTGGAGGAATTGTTTTCATATCTCAATGCGATAGGGATTAAAGCGGTGCAATTTGATGTCTCGCTAGCACGAGGATTGGCATATTACACGGGAACCGTATTTGAAGTTAGATTGAAATCAGGGGAGTTTGGCTCTTCGCTTGCTGGCGGCGGTCGATATGATACGATGATCGGTAATTTTATCGGTGGCGGGAGGGAGATTCCTGCCGTCGGAATTGCTTTTGGTCTAGAGCCTATTTTAGATGTCTTGAAGATGAAAGAGAAGATGAATGTAAAAACTCCAGCGAAAGTGTTAGTCTTACCAATCAATACTGTTTTGGAATCACTTGTGGTCGCACAGGAGCTACGTGAAAAGGGAATTTCGACAGATATCGCGCTGTTGAAAGGAGTGACGAAAAACTTGCAATATGCCGGAGCATTAGGGATCCCTTTTGTTGCGATCGTCGGTGAGGATGAACTGAAGCAGAAGAAAGTATTGTTGCGGGACATGGCTTCAGGTGTCGAACAGCTCCTTTCAGTGAAAGATGTTGCGAAGAGAGTGAAATGAAGCCGCAACAATTGAAGGTTTTGGGATATGGCTTGATTGTTGTTTTTGTTTTGAATATTCTTTTATTTTCATTTAGAATTATCTCTCCGGGGCCGTTTTGGCTGGTGTTGATTTTTGGAGCAGTGTTCGTGTATTGGGTCTTGCCGAAGATGAAGAAAGAGTGAATATTTCAATAGGAGTTAAACTTTTTCTGGGAATTTGAATAATATGCTCCAATAGCTATTTTATAGGACTCATCATGGTTCTTGTTTGGTGATTTACTATGGACATTGAACAATTATGTACAGATAGCTATAAAGTGGGTGAAGCAAGATTTGGGCCCGGCGATTTTGTAGAATTCTGGGACGGACTTACGACGTTGGCTGTTCAAACATATGGACTACAAAGCTGTTCCGAAGACATAAAGGGATATATGTCTCAATCTTTTTGGGCCGGACATACTCCTTTTGGTGTGCAGCCAATTTGATTGCCTGTATGGAAGTAAAGAGTCCGCGGGGATCTTTTGTTCCTTCGCAACAAGTTGTACAGAAAGATTATCGGAAAGAAAATCCCCTTATTATTGTCGGGAGCTATCGAGCAGGCAGTGAGAAAGCGTTGAAGTTTTCCGGTGATGTTGATCCTATGATCGAGGCTATTGAAGCGCGCGGGAAAACCGTTGGAGATTGGTTTGATGGTAAGGCTATAAAGTTAGATTCAAATTCTTTTGTGGTGTATGGTTTCTAATATTTTTTTCAATTCTTTTAATTTTAATCTTTTTCTAAAATAAGCACATATTTTTATAAATAAAATTGAAAATTATAGAGTAAATGTCAGAAATAGTCTCTAAAGTTCGAGAACAGCTCTCTCTAAATGGCAGAATCTCTACAGTCTCTAAAGTTCGAGAACAGCTCTCTCTAAATGGCAGAATCTCTACAACTGAGCTTGCACACGTGATTAGGGAACCCCGTCATGTTGTAGCGTACCATCGGGAGCAATTAGAGAAGAAGGGAGTCTTATTACGTCACGAACTGCTCTTAAACTACGAAGCATTGGGATTTACGGAATATCTGATTTATCTCAAGATCTTTCATTATTCTAAGATCAAAGAACGTTTTTCAACATTAGTCACAGAACATAAACATGTTCGCTGGTTTGGAGAGGTATTTCCAGAGTATACTATTCGTGTTGTTTTTCTAGGACGTGAGGTTCAAGAAGTGGAAGATTTTATTCATTTATTAGAAAGAGAATTTGCGGGACATATCGTTAAGAAAGAGATCCTTGTAAGCAGGGGTTTGATCAAAAAAGAGTCGCACGCGACGCGCGATGTTCTTCCTAAAGAAAAAAAGCCGCTTTCCCTGGATTTATCGGCGCTTGATCTGGATCTTCTTCGTCTTCTTCATGTAAATCCAACCGAATCGTACTTGGCTCTTGCACGCAATTCCACCATGTCTATCGAGACGGTGCGGCAGAAAATCGCAAAATTTAAAGAAAATGGCTTGATCGAGTCTATCTCTGCAAAGTATGAGAGCAGCAAAATTGGATTGCCGTTCTGGTGTGTTGCTTTCTTCCGGCTGAAGAATGCCGATCAACATTACACTAGGCTAAGAACATTATTGTATTCTCACGTGAAGTTCGGGCGAACCCGGAAAACATTTGGTTCGTGGAATATTGAGATGACATTATTTGGTCAGTCACAGGAAGAGATGTTACACACGTTAGAAGAGCTAGAACATTTCTTTGGTGATGATCTGGAGAGCCATCATCTGTTGTTTTATCGAAAGAGTATCGTGTCGACACGAATTCCAGCGATTGTTTTTGGCGAGAAAAAGTAGTTTTCTGGCATTCCTTTTTCTAGAACATAGTTCTCTACAGTTATTATGTTTATTTCTATTTTTTAAGTTTCAAATCATTTGAAATAAAGATTTTCCCGACGGCAGAAATTTATCAAGCTATTTTAGTGACTTCTCTGCTACTGTGATAGCGGAGGAGTTTACAATGGCTCAAATTGGTATTGAGAATATAAGTGAAATTAGGCTTAATGTCATCCCCGTTGAACGGCGATTTGATTCCACTGGAGATTTAGCGGTGCATCCCGTTGTTGCAGCAAGGTATCTCGAAGGGAGATATGATCAAAAGCCACAGAATGAGGATGAAGCGAGAGTACGTGGTGAGAAGGGGTTTAATGGGATGATGAGTTCGCTTCCTCGAATTTCGGTATATGATGACGGTGGGCGGAAATTGGTTGTAGCTGATGTCGCACCGACTCGCTATCTTCTCGGTCAAGCATTGCGGGATGTTGTTAAAGAAAGTGATGATTTTGAAACCGCTCGGCTTTCTGCAAGCCATGGTTTTCTTACTGTAGGAGATGAAGTCATGCGTGAAAGAAAAGTGTTTGGGTCATTTGCGGTTCACGGTTTGAGTCCGGACATGGCAAACATTTCTTTAGTAGTTCCAGTAAAGATGGGTGGTCATTATTTTTTAATGTCTCAGGTAAAAGGAAAAGCACTCGGCTCCGGAGAGGTGCACACGGGACTTGTAGCTGGAAATATTGATGGGAAGTATCTTCGAGAAGCTGATCCTTTTGTTGCTGCTTTACAAGCAGAATGTTCTGAAGAAGCGGGTGTTGATTTAAGTTCTCTTGATCGTACCGCCGCGTTGTACATGGTCGATGAACGAGAGACGGGTCAGGTTAATTTTGCGTATCTTGCACGTGCTGCTGATGCTCAACAGATGTTACATACGTATGATCAAACTGTCCGTGAGAAATTAGCGAAGGGTGAAGCGCTGGAAGTAATGGCGCTCACTGCTGTTCCGTTCGGCTCGCGTTTGGAACCTTTAGATGGCGGAGCTCTTGGTCTTAAAGGGATTACAACGTATCATCCGACGGTAAATGGTCTTGTAGAGAAAGTGGAGGATCGGAAAGTTCGTCCTTACACACAGGCGACGTTAGATTATCTGGCTAAGCCTGAGAACGTACGATTCCTGCTGGAGAAAGCAGGATTTTAATTTTTTATTTTTCATTAATCCTATGAATAACATTCGAGGCTGATTACAATGAACCCTGATACTATTCGATTATTTATGTTTGATTATGATGGGACGCTGCGCGATTCAATGAATCCTGATGTTCCTGGAACGAAACCAAGTGCTTTCGCACAAGCAGTCATCGATCATCATCCAACATTAAATGTTAGGCGCGATGAGGTTAAGCAACTTTATTTTGCAACTTCGAGAATGAATCGGATTAGGCAACTCCATCTCGTAGAAGAAAGATTTGGATTGACACCCATCGCTGCAGAAAAAGAAAATGAATGGAGTGAACGCTTCGATTCTTATATCAATGAGAGAGAGATGCCGCTCTTTCCCGAAGCGGCGACAACAATTGCGGCATTAAAATTAAATGGTTATCTTGTTGGTATTTGTTCTTCCGTCCCGCAAGAAAAGCTGGTCGAAGTTGTCAGCTATTTCCCAACTCTCAAAGACAATCTTGATTTTATTTTAAGGAATCAAAAATGGAGCAAAGCACCCGGCAGAGAAGCAAATTTTCTAAAAGGTCTGCCTTATGTTGCGTGGGCTTGCGGTAGATATAATCTACAGCCCGAACAGATTGCATTCGTCGGAGACGCGGAAGAGGACATGCGGGTCGGTTATGATGCTGGGACGTTTACCATTGGCAGGGTTGATTCTCGCATCCCTGGACGAAGAGAAGTCTTAGCACAGCACCAACCCGATCTCTTGGTTAACTCTCTTGATGAAATCTTATCCCTTTTTTTAGGGAAGTAATTTTCTTCAAAACTGTTATATAGTCTCCCCTTAAACATTAAAATCATGATTTACCTCGGCTTATTTTTAGCACTGCTTACGGCTTTCACAACATCTCTTTTAGATGTCTTAAGTAAGAGGACATTAAAGACGGTCAATGAATATGTTGTCGCTTTTTCAGTTCGCTTCTATACTCTTTTTTTCTTATTGCCTTTTTTCTTTTTTCTCGAAATCCCTGCTCTTAACAACACGTTCTGGTTCGCTCTGCTCATAAATGGACTTCTCAATCTGGTGACGAGTATTTTATACTTGAAAGCATTGAAAGCGTCTGATCTTTCGTTAAGTGTTCCGTTGGTGACGTTTACCCCTTTCTTTTTGTTGATCACTTCACCGCTCCTTGTTGGAGAGATTCCGACAGCATTAGGAATGGTGGGTGTTTTTTGTATCGTGATGGGCTCGTATGTCTTGAATCTTCGACAGAAAAAAGCGCATCCTCTGGCGCCGTTCCGCGCTTTACTTAAAGAAAGAGGGCCGCGGTTGATGCTTTGCGTCGCTTTCTTGTGGAGCATCTCTTCAAATTTTGATAAGATCGGCGTGCAGAATTCATCGCCAATCTTTTGGTCATTTATGGTGAATCTGTTTATCGTTCTTCTGTTGTTTCCTTATCTCATCCTGAAGACGAGGGAAGAATTTCAGGTCTTTAGCATCGAATGGAAGAAATTACTTCCGTTTGGTGCGTTGAATGCGTCTGCTGCGTTCTTTCAGATGACGGCAGTTAGTTTAACTTTAGTAACATATGTCATCTCTGTAAAGCGTTTGAGTGTTGTTTTCTCAGTTTTCTGGGGGTATCTTCTCTTTAAAGAAGAAGGGATAAAAGAACGATTATTGGGTAGTTTAGTAATGGTTGGCGGTGTGGTGCTGATTGCGTTTTCTTAAGAAGTTCTCTTTATGGCACCTTTTAATTTTTCTTTTGTTCCAAGAATGCCATATCCTAAAAATTGACCTTCCGGGGTCCATAAGCTGCTCGTCCATCTATTTTCATCTGTAAGTGTGTCTGTCAAGCTCATCCCCAATGTCCGTTGGAATCCTGTGGAGTGAACTTCAATTTCCATTCCTGCTTTAGTTAGAGGAGCATAGTCTCGTTCTAATCTCACTCTCATTATGTCTTGACCACTTTCAATAATTGTGATAGGGACATTTGTCCCTCTCCAACTCAAAACAGATTCGTAGATCCCGAGATGATATGTCGTGGGAAAAGGTAATTCCAGTTGTTGGGTCATTTCTTATTTTTAATGGGGATTATTTATATTCTTTTCTAAAATAAATTTACCACTCATCATCTTCATGTCTTGTATACACCGTCGTCTTCTTGCCGACAATCATAGAATGTTCAAATTGGCTGACGAGACCATTATTTACTTCGACGAGAGGGGCATAGGGTCGAACTGAACCGTTCTGTTGTAATTCACGTAAGCCAAATGCAGTGGCACCTTTGCCTAATTTTCTGGTGAGCCAGCGCGTAGTGAACGGCAAGCCATTTAAATGGCGAACTTCTTCAAGGATCTTTCTAGCATGAGGTGATCGTACGCCTTTTTCTTTTTCGAGCATGAAAATTGTTGGGGGATGTTTTTCTTTGATCAAGCCTTTGCCGTTGGTGACGAACGGTTCGATCGCAATCTGCCAGTCCTCTTGTAGTTCAGTCTTATCTTTGTTGTTGTATGTAGGGATAGAAACGCCGCTATGAACTTTATATCTATCAATGGTATGGCCACAGAGATTGCGGACGGTGGTGAAACCCATCTTTTCTGCTTCAGAATATTGTGCTTCGCCTAATTCCCATAATTGGCGTCCTGGCTCCACGAGTTTAATCGCAGCTTTCAAAGCGTTTTGCGCGGCTTTAATCAAGTCTTTATGGTGAGTTGTTTTTCCGACTTCTATAGTCATGGCATTATCGGCGATGTAACCGTCGAGATGAACACCGATGTCAACCTTGACAACATCCCCATCTTTCATGGTAGTTTTGTCATCGTCATCAGGACAGAAATGAGCAGCAGTCTCGTTGAGAGCCATCTGCGCCCAAGCTATCTGGCCACCTAACTGAATGATCCGTTTTTCACAGAAATCCATCACTTCTAATGCGGAAGTACCAGGAACTGCGAGCTTAACTGCACCTTCACGTCTGACTTGAGAAGCGATCTTACCCGCTTTGAGAATTTTCTGTAGTATTTCAGGAGACATGGTTTTTGAAAGAGGAAATGATTTTTAAATTTATGTCTTAGAAGAAGTTGCTTTCGGCAGATTCATACTGTGCTATCACGTTTTTAGTTCGCATATAATACCTCACTTTGGTGAGGTTATATGTATGAACTAAATTTTAAGAAAAGAGTTTGGATAGTTAAACAG
>JACOZP010000014.1 GCA_016181265.1 Candidatus Woesearchaeota archaeon | reverse complement strand
TGACTAGAAATAAATTGCGCCATTCAACTCCGTACTAAAGTACGGTCGCCCGCTCAGCAAGGCTGAGCGACCTAGATTTCTGGCGCACATTTCTTAAGAAAACTTGGAACTATTGCAAACAAAGCAAGCACATTGATGTACGATGTTGGTAAAGAATGGATAGATAATCACCCATCAGCGAAGGTCTCTGGTACTAACAAACTGGCTTACAAAAGGATTCCCGTCGTTGGATTGTTCAAAGTTGGAAGTGAAGATGACGACACGAGACAACTTGAAATGGTAGTCACGGAAGTAAGTAACGACCTTGGTGGTGTGAGCGGATCAATGTATGCCGAAGTTCTGGATGCTCTCATTCGATATGCTAATCAATCAAAAATCTAAAATACCTCTTTTTTCCTTTTCCATCTCCTAATCTCCAATATTTCCGAAACTCGCATAATGCTCCTTCAATATTTGTGATTGAAAGAAAAGGATAATTGGAATAGGCTTGTTTGTAGGCAATCTCTTGCCATGATAATTCTTGACCTAGTTCTTGATGAACTGTTGGAAGAATCTTTTTCTGAATGTTATAAAGATGGTACAGCTTCTCGTTCAATTCCCTCTTCGATAACTTCCCATGAAGTATTTCCAAACCCCATTTCGCACCTGGACCAATATTAACAAAATCATTGTCTGTCCATTTCTGTTTAAACCAATTGAAGTAAGTTAAATCCGTCCACATCTCACACGCTAAAAACGGGCCAACCATCGGCAAAGCGACAAGATGAGAAAATGATTCTTCCGTAGTTCGACTATTATCAATGTTTTTGATCAATAGATCAAGATCAATCTGAGAAAGATTATTGAGGATATGCTCATGTTTTATTCCTTTTCCACCAGAAGAGATAAGATAGGCATTATTAAAAATCGGTCTCGTTTTTCTTAATTCATTAAAAGTGATGAGTAGTTTATCTTTTAAATTGCTATCTAGTTGAGAAAATGGACTTATACCCAAATCCTCATACAAACTCATCAGATTAAAGAAACGATAAAAGATGACATTAAGTAAAATTGTCTTTCTATCTTTAATATTCTTTAGTTTATCAATAATATAAACAGTACATTTATCCAACTCTCGATACATATTAATGATCTTATATGTTTTCAGTACAGGATCATCTGTCCAGGGATAGTCTTGCTTCAAAACGAAACGTTTGTACCAGATCAACTGGCGTTTGTAAATAAATTGAAAAAAATCAAGTTCTGTTGGCATAAAGAAAAAAGAAATAGATAAAGATATTAAATTATTATCTCAAATCGCTTTGAGAAAAGCATTGTAAAGAAGATCCGTTGCCTCAGAGATGGAAAGTAAATTACTATCGAGGCGGTAAATTACATCAGATTGAATAGCTAAATCCCGCTTAAGTGAAACATAGTTTCCGCGATTAGCGGGCAATGTTCCATTTGACATATCTTGTCGATCTCGCTCCAATTCTAGTTCTATCTTCTGTTCCAGTTCTTGCTCATCTTTGATAGTAACTCTTCCTTTCAATCTCTTCCGTTGCACTTTCTCAGAAACAGAAAGATATACTAATAAAGAGAAAGCATTCTCAATTTGACTCGCAATATAAAAAGCATCTCTTGCACCAATAACACTATGAATATTTTTCTCACAATTAGATTCAATTTGGCTGACTATCGTAGCAATAACAAAAGATTTGTAAATCACTGCTGAATTTTTAGCAAAGTCACTCCCTATTATTCCAACTTCAGTTGAGAGATAGGTGTTAGCTTGATATGAGGTACAATTTTCCATCTGTCTTATCTCCACCTCATCATCCTTAAAAGATAAACTCACTGTATCAAAAGTGGTTGCAGGAAGTTGATAATGGGGGTCATATCCCTGCTCATATAACCATAGTGCTACCGAACGAAAAACAGCAGATCCACTAATCAACTGCACGGGATAAACAGACCCTATTCTTTCGGCGAGTGATTTTGAGAGTGTATCTTTCCCACTGCCTGCTGGTCCAGTGATTGCGACAAGTACCATAAATAAAAAACTACGTTGCTAGCGAACAATAGAATCTCTTCACTAGATCACCTAAACTCATCTCACTAAATCGTGCATCTTTGAGGCCACCGATCTCATTCTTTCCAGGGAAATAAGCTGGCATCGGACTTCCAGTTAGCTGTTGATACGTCTCAGGAGAAGATGTTAGAAGACCACAGGCAACCATATTCGAAACAGTTGTTGGATAGCGGGAGCCTAATTCAGAAAGAGGAACTCTCAAAACTCCTTTTGCCCCGTTAAAATCAAGCTCATTCGCAGCAGTTAACTCAGCAACTTCTCCTGAATTAATCAAAGGCCAAACATTCGCTACAGCAGTTGCCGTAAATTTTCCATTTTTCTTGTCAGCGGCATTAAGTCCAATCGCATATGATACAAGAATGTTATCGAGCGGTTGATAGACTGAGATATCTTCATCCACTAACCTGAACTTGGTTATCTTCGACTCTGGGTTATCTGAATTCATCTCGAAATCTGGCCTAAACTCCATCACAAACTGCCTATTAATGTAAAGATCACGTCCATTCGGGGAAGAGAGTATATCCCCGGAAAGAAGTCCCGGAACACGATTTAAAAGTTTCAGCGCCATTGGCTTCGCCCCACCAAATTCATCCATTTCCCCACAAAACCCACGCGCGCTATATGCTCGGTCAATGGAAATTAATCCTTTCTCTGCGAGCACAAGATATTCTCCATCTACCTTACCACCATAGGGTGTAATATTTCCGAGAACACCCTTCGAAGCAACACTATCTTTCTGAACGTTTTGGGGATTATTATTGACCAAGATGACTTCGCTACAAAAATTGTCGAAAACAACAGGAACGTATCCAAGGACATCACGGATGTTGAGATTCGCCTCTTTTAACTCCTCACGTAAACTGCTCAGCGAAGTGGGAGGTAAAAGACACCATTCTTCTACTTTTTTATTATCTCCATAACCAATTCCCGCCACCACAATTTGCACCATATTCATCACCTATGTCTTTAGTCGTGAGAGAGAGAGCTAACGCTGGTGTTCATCATCCGATACTATCCTAAAACTTCCTTCTCGCGCTGCGTTTTAGAACAGGTAATCTTTAATAAAGTAAAATCTCAAAACACTCTGACTCAAAAAAAATTGAGATTAAAAGAATTGAGAAAACCGCCTTTTCGTTTTTTTCTTAAAAGGGATGGAGCTGTCGATAATGCGATCAACGATAAGTACAATCTCTCGCGAGATATCCTCTTTAGGCTGGTTGCCATTAATTAAATTAAAATTTTGATACTCTCTCGATAACTTTAGATAATTTTGCATAACTACCTTTAATTTCTCTTCCTCTTCAAACAATTCAAAGCGAGACCGGCCTTTGCGAATCCTCTTAATACATTCTTGAGGATGAACTTGCAAGAAAACAGTTAGATCCGGTTGTAAAAAATATTTATTTAATTCTTTCAACCATCCATAGTCACATTCCAAAGAGCCAAAAGCAATGGTCGAGAAAAAATAACGATCACAGATGACCCACGTCCCACTTTTAAGTGCAGGGACAACCTCTTTCTCTAAATGATGTGCACGATCAGCCGAAAAAAGTAGCTGCAATCCTCTTGGATTTAACGACCAATCGTGAGTCAGAATTCCACGGATCAAGCCACCAATTAAATTATTAGTTGGTTCTTTTGTAACAACTGCTTTAATCCCACGTATCGCTAAATAATTCTTCAATAATTCACACTGAGTAGAGCTGCCACTACCATCTAACCCCTCAAAGACAATAAACTGCCCTCTTTTCACCATCAAACACCTCTCATCTCTGCTATTCTACAGATCTACGCATGCCAGCCCGTTTCACCGATATACGGTCTCAACACCCCTTTCAGTGGCGCATCACGAACAACATCTTCAAACTTCTTACCATCTGGATATTCTTGCAGTCCTAACAACCAAGGATGCACTGTACAAACAGCTTCCGCCAAGTTATATGCATCTTCGCGATACGAAAAATGCCCTTGCGGCGTCGTTCTTGTTGCGACAAAATATTGCACTTGATCCAAACCACCGCTCATCACTAGCGGATGAAAAGCTGCCATCGGAACAACATATTGTGCTTCATGAGGAAACTCTCCACGAAGCGATCGCTCCATATCACTCGCTCGCTCCATGACTTCAGTATACAACGCAACTGCATCTGAACCCATCTCCTTGACAACTTCCGGAAGATAAAATCCATTATCTAAAGTATAAAGCCCTTCATTCCGATCCCACTTCTGATGCCGTCGTAAGTCACGAACTGAGCCAATATCCGTCCTTATCTGAGCTGTAATCTTCACACAATCAAACGCTTCTTCAATATCAACCCATTCATCAAAGTGACCTCTCTTTTCAGTCACTCTTTGCAGGACACCTACTTTCTCTTCGAAGCCCATTCCCCCAGCATGTCGTAAGAAGCGTGTAAAATCGCCAGAACGATTTGATCTCATCAAAAGCATCGCCACTGCTTTATCAAATGCTTGAGAGTCATACGACAACACATCAACTCCTTTCGTCATTTGTACTGGGGTCAGATCAACACACAGCGACCCATCAAAACCCCTATACTGATCCGCATGATATCCATTCATCTCAGTATATTTTAGTAAAGAAGGAGCAATCTGCCCCCCAGCTTTTTCGATCAGTTGAGCACTCTCTTGAATCTCAGAAAGAGGATGTCCTTTCCATGCGCCAATATTAAACTCAGTTGAACGGGCATCTAAAATCCAAGCAATATTTGTACGCACTGCTTGAGGCAATAACAATCGCGCCACATCAAATGCTTTTGCTTTCAATTCGCGGCGATACTTTATTTGCTGTTGTCTCTCCTGCATTCCTCTTGTCGCACCATCTTGTTGGGGTAACCATGTTTCAAATGGCAATAACCTCCCATAATGATCTGCCGCTTGTTCCGTAAAAAGCTCGTATACTTCTGCTGCTCTGCGGAGAGTACCAACAAATGCATCTCTGTGTGAACTGGCCATCACTTTTTCATCAAGATAAAAATTTTCAACATCAAACCTCACAAAACGTGTCGATTGTTCAATAAAAAAAGCTAATTGAATATCTGCTAATTGTCGAGCAAAGAGTTGGCTAACATTTGTCCCCACAAAAGGGATCCAAACAACATTAGCAATACTCTTATGGCTATATTTTCCATACCATTCACGAAAGAAAGATTGAGCTTTGGCCACGCCGCTCTTCAACGCTTCCGCCGGACTATTAAATTCTCCTGTGGCGAGTTTACGAATATTCTCCTCGCCAACTGTGGGATCACTCTCGTGGCCAGCAATTTTCCCACGCAACGCATCTACCAGATGCCCGCGTAAATCCTTCGGATTGCGACTAAAAAAAGAACCAAAAGCGCCAAAAACTTCCGGAGGAAGATCAGCACGGCAGGCATAAATTGAATCAGTGGCACTCGTCACAAAAACTTCTAATGCTCTCTTTTCAAGATCACTAAACTCAGCCATCACAACACACCCCGTTTATTTTTACGAGTTTCATCCCCCTTTTAAATAGATTTTTGACTTCCAACGTAGGATATTCAACCACCATAATCATTTTAAACCAATCTACTTCAAAGTACTCCATGATCATCGGCATCACAGGATTGAATGGTTCAGGAAAAGATGCGGCTGCCGCCTTGTTAAAAGCGATGAACTTTTATCATGTTTCCCTCTCTGACTTTCTCAGAAAAGAGCTTGAACAACGAAAACAAAAGATCACGCGTGATGCTTTGATCAAGATTGGCAACGAACTGCGGGAGAAAGAAGGAGCAGATGTCCTCGCCAGAAGAGCCATCACCACCATCAAAGATGGTGAGAATCACGTCTTCACCTCTCTTCGTAACCCGCAGGAAGTGCGCTTGCTCCAGCAACGAAAAGATTTTCTCCTCGTCAATGTTGTCGCACCGGAAAAAGCGCGCTTAGAACGCCTTGTCAAGAGAAACAGAGAAAGCGATCCAAAGACACTTGAAGATTTAAGAACAAAAGAAAAAGAAGAAAAAAGCAGCGATCCTAACGCTCAGCAATTACACACTGTCGCTTCGATGGCAAAAATAACACTTGTTAATGATTCAACGATTGAAAAGCTGCAGCAGAAAGTAGAAAGGCTCGTCAGCGATCATCTCTACAAACTACACGAAGCCCGTCCTGATTGGGATCACTATTTTATGAACATCGCCGAACAAGTCAAATTACGCGCAACGTGTCTTTCCGCCCGCAAAGGAGCGATTATTGTAAGAGATAAAATGATTATTTCCACCGGATACAATGGAACACCAAAAGGCATCACCCATTGTGTCGATGGCGGCTGCCTCCGCTGCACCGCTCGTCATCTGGGGAAATTTAAATCCGGATCGTACCCCGAACCCTGCACCTGCTGCCATTCCGAAGAAAATGCCATCGCTCAGGCGGCATACAATGGTGTTTCAACAAGGGATTCCATTATTTACACAACCTTCACACCCTGTGTCAACTGCGCGAAGATGATTATCAATGCTGGTATTCGCGAAGTTGTCTGTAAAGTCGTGTATCCTGATGATGAAGGAACAAAGTTGTTGGAGAAAGCGGAAGTGAAGTTACGCGTGTTGGGATGAAATGAGGCGGTTTATTCCTTTAGTGGAGATCAAATTCCTTTCTTAAACCGAAGATATTCTTCACGCGATAATTGAGTAGCAGATTTTAGCACAGAATTAATCAGAACATTCTGTTGCACACTCCATTCTCTATCAGAATGATTCTTCATATAATTAACCCAAAAATCAATAAAATCATCGCGTTGTTGCTGATCTTTTTCTTTAAAGTCGGCCATAATACTTGAAAACCTCTTTATACTTATTAATATTATGGTCATCAATACCAAAGAGATGTTGCAGATGACGCGCATCTTCTAAGTCTTTCTGACTCATTAAGACAAACTTCTTATAGGCTATTTGTTGTTCAATATTACCAACAAACAAATCCCCTTCTTTTGTTATCACTTTAACTTTGCCTTGAAGAGTAATTCTATCGAGAACATCACGAACAAATTTAACCTCCATGTTGGGAAGAACTTTTCCTTTTTCAGCAAAACGGATAGAGAGTTTATCTTGGAGCTGCGAATACAATTCCGAAACATCATCACTTATAATTGACCAGAATCCATTGCTCAGTAAATCATCGTATAATGCTTGAAATTGTTCTTTAGACATTGGCGCAATGAAAAGATCAACATCCTCCGTTGTGCGCGGTCTCCCAAAAAGAATTGAAACATAACCAGAGATTAAAACATAAGGAACATGCTTTTCCAAAATGTGAACGAAACGCAAAACAATCTGATCTAATTCACTCAATTCTCGGTCTAAAATAATGGTCTTATCATCGATGATCTCCATAATTAAATAAAAAGATAATCACTATTAAAACCTATCGCACAACTCTCAACACCTTCTCCCGACTCGTCATCCCTAATTTAATTTCCACAA
Organism: Candidatus Woesearchaeota archaeon; assembly: GCA_016181265.1. Taxonomy (GTDB): domain Archaea; phylum Nanobdellota; class Nanobdellia; order Woesearchaeales; family GW2011-AR9; genus JACOZP01. The sequence continues at coordinate 6,653 of JACOZP010000014.1, read as the reverse complement.
TCAAACCATATTCTTTCTTGAAGAACTTGATCAACTCCAAATTCGCTTTATTGTTCTCGGGAGCAGATTTAAGATATAACTTCAGTCTCCTATTCTCTTCTTTCAACTCCGTACGGCCGGAATGAGGGATGACTTTAATCGTGAGAAGATTTTTGTGGATAAATGCTTGTATTTCCATTAAGAGAATCACTCTTCCCCATTAATAATTTTTTGACATAATGTTCTATACGTCTCACCAGTTTCTTTTCTCTTTCGTTCTTCTAATGGAAGATCATTGTAAGAATCAATAAGTTCGTCTAATTTTGCATACGCGAACGGATTTGCCCTTCTTCTCGCTTCCTCTACCTGCCAAGGATATTTTCGTCCTAAATACTCGAAGTATTTTTCCACCGGCTGAGCAATTTTCGCCACAAAATCTTCTTCTGAAATCGCTCGAATGTCATGCATTCCATGGATCACACCAACACGCACCCAGACCGTGATATAATCACCATCCAAGCCCGTTTTCTGATTGTAATCATCACTCATAGGTTCTCAATAAGAGATATTAAGTTATAAACTTTTTCTTAGCATTTTCCACCATTCATTTTTTAAAACACCCTCCATTTTACTATGCAATGACTCATTTCACCATCACTCACCAAGACGGCAACGCACGAATCGGACAGCTACAAACCGCCCACGGCCTGATCGAAACACCGTTCTTTATGCCGGCAGCAACCAAAGCGACCGGAAAGATTATTACCACTGATGATTACAAAAATCTCGGAAAAGACACAACCACCAAAGCCCTTATCTCCAACGCCCTTATCTTAAGCCTCCGCCCCGGCATAAACACTATCGCCAAAGCCGGAGGATTACACAAGTTCATGAATTTTCCCGGCATCATCTTCACCGACTGTGGCGGATTTCAAATGTCGCGCAGCATCTACGATACAAAAAGTAAGAAAGGCATCCACTTCCGTAACCCTTACGATAACAGTAAAGTTGTTCTTACACCAAAGAAAATTATAGAAATAGAATTAACTATCGGCAGCGATGTGGCAATGATGCTCGATGATATGTCCTGCTGGGGCGCAACCAAAGAAGAAGCGATTCTCGCCATGGAAAATACTCATCGCTGGGGAGAAGAAAGTCTAAAACAACACCGCCAATTAAAACAAAATCATCAACACGCAAAACAACTTCTCTTCGGCATCGTACAAGGTAACTTCTATCCCGATCTTAGAGAACAAAGCGCGAAGTTCATCAACTCGTTAGAGTTTGACGGCATTGCCATCGGTGGCGTGGCTATCGGCGAACCAAAAGAAGACATGTACCGGGCTGTCGATGCAGCTCTCCCTCATATCACGAAAGATAAGCCCAGGTATGTTATGGGTGTTGGCAGTCCGGAAGAACTACTCGAACTCATCAATAGAGGTATAGATTGTTTCGACTCCGTCTACCCTTCCCAAGTCGCTCGTCACCACACGTTATTTACCAAAAACGGAAAAATCAGCATCGACCGCAAAGAATATGTCAATGATTTCACGCCAATAGACCTCGATTGTCAATGCCATACTTGTCAAAATTATACTAAAGCCTATCTCTATCATCTTTGTAACGTACAAGAGCCGATCGTCAAGAGGTTAAAATCAATCCATAATCTCTATTTCGTCCAAAAACTACTAGAAGATGCAAGAGAAGCGATTAAGAAAAAAGAATTTAACCAATTCAAAGAGGACTTTATCAAACGATGGAAACAGTAATTCCTTTTGGACCTGTACCTTTCTTCACATTTGAAGAGAGTTTAGAATGGATCATCACCAAAATACGCACAGCGACAAGAAAACCGTATATTGTTTCGCTTCATGGTTATCCTAATGCCGGAAAGTCCACATTTGGTTGGCATTGCCGCGATCGACTTTTCAAAGAACATCATCTTTCAGGTCCAACAATCATGCGTGGAGACACAAATCACGAATTAATTTATCGTTATGCACTTGATTTTCTCTTCCTAGAAGATCAGCCAGGCATTCTTTCTGCACAAAGATATACTCAAGAACTATTTAACCGACCACCAGACCAATATTTTCTCTTGGCGCATTCACTACAGCACCATGAACTTCCTATCGAGTTATCCGGCTTTTATCATAGAATTATTGTTAATCCTGCTGCGACCATTAAGAGATAAAAGAGAAAAACTTACTAATTAAAGGCTGGTCGATCATTCAAAGGATTTCGCGGAACCCCAAAACAAGAAATCATTTCACTTAACTCACTAATTCTCGCTCCCAGAATAGTCTCTGCCTCTCTCTGCTGAGCTAACTGTTGTAAATAGACACTAAAAGTTTGAATCGCGAGAGATTCACAAATGTCCTCTGAAGAATGAGGGAGCCAAGTGAGATTACCCACGAACTCAAGATCAATAACTTGATAATAAAGATCAGTTAACAGTTTTCTATCAACTCTCCCAAAAACAGAAAGAGTGTTTGACTGTCGCACACTTTCTCGAATCAGTGTTCCTAAGACATCAGGATCAAGAATAGTCCAAGAATCAGTAACTCCCACTTCCACTCTTCCTGAAATACCAAAACCCAAAGCACGATTCTGGGGGTGCAACATCGAGGACCTAACACCTACCGGATCACGAAGAGCAGAAATATAAGAAGGATTTCCTCGTAAAATATCTCTGACCCCCGGAAGATAACCTGTTTGCCCACGTACAAACCGAGTGTAACCTTGTCCACTTGGCAAACTAGGAACAAGACCTTTCAACGTCTGATACAGTTTCAATTCTCCTTTCGCTAGCCGATCTATTTCGAGAGGATCTAGTGTTCTTAGGACAGATTCTAGATTTGAATGAACAGAGGACTCATCAACAACGGGAGAAGTTTGAACCAGTACTGCCGTTCTTCGAATAGAAGAAAAAATACCCTCAACCGTGGGAAGAAAAAAACGATCGAACATTGCTACTTCCGTAACCGTTTTGGACTGCGATACTCTGAGTTCCTCTGCTGAGAATTCTCGTTGACGTGTATAAACTCCCTGTCCGAGATATGTAAATTCTCTGTTCATGATGTTCGTCTCTACGACTACATCCCCAAAAACCATTAAAATCTAAAGTAAAACAAAAACCTTACTTACTACTTGCTGCTTGCCGTTCAAGATCACGTTTCTTGGCAACTGCATTGCTCTTCGCACTAATTTGGTAAGCACCGATTAATTCTTCAGCAAGAGCATCTTCAATCTTCATTTTCTTGTTGAACGATTTAGTATATGCACCTTGCGTCATGAAACGTAAAGCTAAATCAATCCGACGTTGCGGAGCGATGTCTACTGCTTTCGGATAACGCGCACCACCATACTCAATCGCGATTACTTCCTCTCGAGGCGCTGCATTTTCGATCGCTCGAGTTAGAATCAATAACGGATTGACTTTCAAGCGTTGTTCTGCTTTGAGCAGAGCATTTTCAATAACGTGAAGAGCGCGCGTTTTCTTCCCCGCATTGTGGCCAGAGCTGATGAAATGCTTCTTACCTTTGTGACCAGAACCCATCAATTTCGTTGCTAGACGCTCAACAATAAACGTCCCAGACTTATGGAATCTGTTACCTGCGTACCGTGCACCAGTCTTTGGAACTATTTTAGGATCGAGTGTAAGATAACGCTGTAAGCCGATATCTTCTACTTTAACGCCTTCTGCTCCCCAACGATTAAAAAATTTAATGGAATCCATAAGTATCAACTCTATCTACGTGCTTTCTCCAATTTACCTCGTAGCAATGCATCAAGGCTTTGATCATTAACTCTAATAACTTGCCAGCGGATACAAGGAAGATCTCCCTTCGCTCGACCCATTTTCCCGCCGATCTGTTCAACAACTACTTCATCATGCTCGTTAATCAACTTCTGCGCACCATCGCCCGGCATAAATGCAGTGATCTGTTTCCCATTCTTGACTAACTGAACACGAGCACATTTCCGCATACCAGAACATGGTTGTTTTGCTTCAACTTGAATTTTTTCTAAAACAATTGCTTTTGCTTGAGAAGAACCTTCTAAGGGATCAACTTTGTAACGCATCTTTGTTCGTGAAACTAGCTTATTCTGCACTCTTCTTTTCTTCAGCTTCTTTGCTGCGCCCAATCCTTTTGATTTTTTTCCCATATTTAAACAACCTGAACATCAACATTAAAAAAGCGTTTTACGGCTCTCTTAATTAATTGTAGGTTCTTGCCGTCCCTACCTATTAATAAACTTTTTGTTTTTTTATTGCTATCTTTGAGTGTGACTGTTTGCTCCCCCGGGATAATCTCTTCCACAGAGAGAGGATAGATCACATTTTTGACATAACTCACCAGATCATCGTCATATTCTATTAACTTGATTCTCTTGCCGAATTCTTGTTGTGCTCGCTTCAGATTTACTGCTCCTTTTCCTAAAGCCTTTCCCATCTCACCTTTAGCGACGACAAAACAGAGTATATCTTTGTCTTGGAAACAATCTACCACTCGTGAACGGGTTATCTTTTCAAACAGCATGGAAAGACCCAATGCTTCTTGATCAAGGATAACTTTTCCCAACTTACGCTCCGCGCGTTCCTAAGACGGATACGAAAAAGTTCTTCTTACAGAAGATCCCTAATTCCTCATTCGTCAATGTTAACTCCACTAACGGAACTTGCGCCAATCGAGCATAATGCATGACATCGCTCCGTAGTTTCTGTGGGCAGTTCTTCGCCAAAAAGACTTTTTGTAGACCTTTCTCTTTCAAGAGCTTTAGAACTACTTCTCCACCGACGACGATCGTGCCATTCTGCACTTCTAGCTTAAGTTGATTTAATTCTGTATCCAGAGTCTGTTCTTTTGCCATAATTATTCCCTCATGAATCTTAACGCATCTTGGTGACTAGACCAGGCAGGCCAGTTCCCAGTGGAACCGGTTGATTTATCATCACATTCTCGACGACAGAAGTCAAGTGATCAATTTCTCCCTCGAGAGCTGCATTGATGATATGTTTGATCGGCGTTTCAAATGATGCTCGTGCCAAGACACTTGCTTTCTCACTCACCACTCCATAACGAGTGATACCTTTCATCGTCCCGCTGACGCACATGATGTCTGCAACAAGCATGATGTGACGAATGTCGATATTTAATCCTTGTTCCTCAATAACTTTGAAGACTTCGTTGATGATCAATTGTCGTGCTGCTTCGACGCCAAGGACTTCAAACGTTTCATGCACATCATTGCTGAACGTCCGGCTTCCATCAACTTCAGGAAGATCCAAAACATCTTTCAGGTTTGTTCCTGAAGTAAGTACGATATATTCTTCATCTCGCTTAACAGGAAGAACTTGCTTGATTCCTTTCAAACCTCGTACTTTTACTGCTCGAATCTTTTCTTTGAGATTATAGATTGCTTTCAACTCTTCAGGTTTTCCTTTATGAGTAAGCGTAATGGTGTTGGCCGTATTCTCAACAGCAAAACCTTTTAACTTTGTCTTCATCAATTTGATGAGGTCATTTTGATTGAAAATGTCCAGCGCATACTCTGAAACAAGATCACCCATCAATGTTTCTTTGATCTTCGCTGCAAATTTCTTGATGTGATCCAATTGATTGTGGGGAGGCTTAAGGTAAATCTCAATCATCGGTGTTTTAATTTCTTTTCGTGCATCAAAAATTTCAATGATCCGCGGCAGACCAGTAGTAACGTTCATCTCAGCAACCCCAGCTAAGTGAAATGTGTTCAGGGTCATTTGTGTACCGGGCTCACCAATACTCTCTGCGCTGACTAGACCAACACATTCGCCAGCATTGACCCGTGCTTTCTGGTAGGATTCTAAAAGTTGATCAAAGATGGAAGTTAATTTCTCTTTGGAAATTCCAGCAGGGATAGATTCCAACACTTCTTGAACAAGGATTATCGGTAAACGATCCTCATACAATTTTACGACATCTTCATGTTGTTTACTCATTCTACTCCCTCCACGACGTGCTGGATGATCTTCTTGACGTCAATCATCCCGTTCTTAGTCTTAGATACATCAAGACCATCTTCTCCATAGGAAAACTGGACGACCTTACCACTAGCATCACGCACGGTTCCATCATATTCGACTTTCAGATCTTGCATTGCGTTGGAAAGCCGGCGGTAGAGATAACCTGATTTAGGCGTACGCAAGGCAGTATCCATCAGAGCATCTCTTCCCGTCATCGCTCCAAAGAAAAATTCATGTGGACGCAAACCGGTCTTAAAATTGCTCTTGATAAAGCCGCGCGCTTTCGGTGAAACATCATGTGGTTTAAAATAGGGTAGTGTTCGATCTTGGTACCCTTTCTCAATGCGTTTTCCACGGAGAGCTTGCTGTCCAACGATAGCAGTCATCTGAGCGATTTGCAAAGGGTTACCTCTTGCTCCACTCCGTGCCATGACTAAAGCAGCGCTATCCCGAACTTGTTTCATGGCGATATCCCCACTCTTGTTCCGTGCCCGATTAAGCACTTCTAAGATACGTACTTCCAATGTTTCGGCAACGCTTCTTCCCGGTAATGGTTCTAGTTCGCCATTATTAAATTGATCGATCAACTTCAATGCATCCTCTTCCGCTTTGCTGATGACAGAACGAATCTCTTCTTTTGTCTCCGCAGCAAGATCCATATCTCCGA
>JACOZP010000013.1 GCA_016181265.1 Candidatus Woesearchaeota archaeon | reverse complement strand
CACTCAACCACCAAACTTTTATAAATCAACCATCGTATTCTTCTTCTTAATATGGCTCTCACCGCTCAACAGAAACTGCACATTAAGAAAATTGTCAAGGAGCTAAAGCAATACAAAGCTCCCCATACCGAATTTGTTTCAGTCTACGTCCCGGCAGGATATGATCTGACAAAGATCATCCAGCATCTTGCCGAAGAGCAAGGCACGGCATCCAACATCAAATCGACGTCAACGAGGAAGAACGTACAAAGCGCTTTGGAAAAGATGATCCAGCACTTACGCACAGTTGATAAAACACCCCCAAATGGTCTCGCTGTCTTTACCGGAAACATTGCTGCCGGAGAAGGAAAAATTGATATCAGAGTCTGGAGCATCGAACCACCCGTTCCGCTCAATATCCGCATTTACCGTTGTGATAAGAACTTTGTTACCGACATCCTTGAAGACATGATGGTTGAACATCAAGTCTATGGATTAGTCGTCCTTGATCGAAGAGATGCTACACTCGCTTTATTAAAGGGAAAAACCATCATCCCTCTAAAGACAACACACTCCGAAGTCCCGGGAAAATTTAAAGCAGGAGGACAATGCTTGGCTAAAGAAACATTTATCCAATCATTTGATGGAAATCTTCTCCAAATTAAAGACAGCCACAACCCCCTCGTCGTTAAAAGTATGTCTTCAGATCACAACTCCCTAACTGATTCACCAATAACTGAAAAATGGGAGGTCCCGAAGTCGAAAACCTACACCATCACTACAACCTACCCCCGCTTGCAGCTAGAAGCTTCAAAAGATCACCTCTTCTTTGTACGCACGGAAAATGGAATTAGAGAAAGAGCCGCAGAAGAACTTAAAGCAGGTGATTTTCTAATCATGCCAGAACACATACCTATTGAAGGAAAAACTCAAACTATAAAATCATGGCAATATTATAACTCTTTTCAAATTAATAAAGAAGGACAAACCCTACTAAAGAACAAACGTGAAGAAAAGAATCTCTTCCAGAAAGAACTTGCAAAAATAATTGAAACAACTCAAACTACAATATCTTCATATGAGACTGGAAAGCTCAATGCCGAGAGAATTCCGCTGCAAAAATTATGTGCTGCGCTAGGGATAGAATTCTATGATTTTCTCCAAAAATATACCACGCCGCGCCTTTACAAAGATATCAAACTCCCGCTAGAATTAGACCCCGCCTTCGCGCGATTCTTAGGTTATCTTATTGGGGATGGCAGCATTGAGAAAGATCGGATCACTTTCTTCGAGCAAGATAAAGAAGTTGCTCTCGCTTATCAACAGGAATATGAGAAATTCTTCAGAACAAATATTACGTATCGTTTCAGAGACAGCAAGAACTACCACCAACTACGCGTCACGAGCAGACCATTAGTACGATTAGTTCAAAGTGAATTTCCAGAGATCAGAAAGTCAGTAGATACAACTATCCCTCAACAAGTACTCCTCTCTCAAAATTCTGTTCTGGCCGGCTTCCTTAAAGGCCTGTTTGATGCCGATGGTTATATTTCTCGTAACAGAGTTGGTCTTGGTATCAATAACAAACATCTCGCTCAACAAGTCCGGCTCGCTTTTCTTCGTTTTGGCATTATTGCTTCTCTCTTGGAATATGACAATAGAAAAAACAAATACAGCAAAAATCATCGCTATAGCGTTGACATCTCTGAGAAAAAGTCTCTGATCCTCTTTCAGAATCATATCGGCTTCTCGGGATCAATAAAGTCTCACAAACTCGCTCAAGGAATAATCCAAAAAACAACAAAGAGCAACGTCCGTAAAATTCTCGCTTCAGGAATAAAAGTACGAGAGATAATTGAAAGAGCAGGGTCTAATCTCCAACTTTTTCCCAAAGTAAATAATTTCTTTAGAAATGAACGAATGATGAGCAAAGAAGTGTTTAAGAATTCAATTCTAGGTTATATTCCAGACAATCCCCTCCGAAGAGAACTGCAAGCTATTTACGACTGTCCTTTCCTTCCTGTCAAAATCAAAAAGATAGAAGTCAGAGACGAAAAAACAGAGATGATTGACATCTCCGTAGGAAAGCAAAACTTTATTGCCAATGGTGTTTTAGTCCATAATTCGGCTGCTCGCTTTGCCCGTCTCCGCGAAGGCGCGATTAAAGATCACTTCAAGAAAATTGCCGAATACATGAAAGAACAATTCTTGCCTTTGGGTAATAATCTTAAAGGTATCATCCTTGGTGGGCCAGGTGTTACCATCAATGATTTTGTCAATTACGACTACTTGACCGGTGACATCAAGAAAAAGATTATTGGAACAAAAGACCTTTCTTACACGGAAGACTTTGGCCTACAAGAATTATTGGATAAATCAGAAGACTTGCTCGCCGAAGAAGAAGTCGCTCGAGAAAAGAAGATCATGAATCGTTTCTTCATGGAATTCCGGGAGAATCCTAAAAAAGTAACTTATGGAGAAAAAGAGACATTGCACGCCTTGGAGATGAATGCAGTAGATACGCTTCTCCTCTCAGAAAGTCTTCTTGAAGAGACAATATTTAAGCTAGAAGAATTAGCCCAGGTCGGTGGAGCAACCGTTAAAGTAATTTCTACTGAAACCAGAGAAGGCTCGCAGTTGAAAGATCTGGGTGGTATTGCTGCGATATTAAGATTTGAGATTGAATAAAGATAGACAATGATCGATCCAAAAAAAGAGATATTTAGGTGGGGGCCAATTCCCGGAAGATTTTATTACGTCTCTGAATATCTAGAATCTATTTCTACATTCTTTGGAAAACCTCATTACCGTAAACAATGGCCGGAAACTTTCCTTTTGTTTAGGGAAGGACGTTTGGCTTGGATCAGCCAGATGGACGCTTTTCGCGCTTTCGGAAAAAATCTCTTTCTGGATTACATTAAAAGTAAGAGAACGGAGAACGAGCTATACAAGACGTGGAAGAAAAAAGTTAATGTACTACTTATGGCCCAAAAAGAAATTACCGAAGAACACATCAGAGAACTGAGCAATAACAACCTTAAGATTACAGTAGAAAAATTTTTCAAACATACAATTGCTTTCTGGATGGACACGCTCGTTCCCGAGTTTGCAAATTACGGGTCTGAAGAAGTATTGCAAGAGAAATTATTAAAATACACAACTAAGAAAGAAGAATTAAGCTCAATAAAGGAAATTCTCTGCGCACCCGAAAAGTCTTCATTCTATCAAGAGGAAGAAATTGCACTCGCTGAAACAAAATGCATCAAAAAGCATCAGCAAGAATACTTTTGGCTACAGAATAGTTACGCCGAGACAAAAGTACTGAGCGAAGAATATTTCTCAAAAAAAGCAAAAGGAATCAAGAGGAATATCAAAATGGAAGTTGCCAATAAGCTAAAGAAAACATCTGATCTTAAAACAGAAATAATCCGGAAATTTTCTCTTTCAAATGAAACCGTTGAAATTGCAAGAGTAATCAGCGACATTATCAGCTGGCAAGATGAGAGAAAAAAATATATTTTTATCAATCTTCACTATAAAGACCTGCTGTTAAGAGAAATCGCTCAACGGTTCAAATACAGCTACAAAGATTTACTAAATGCTGGATATACCGAAATTATTGGAATCTTTGAAAGAGGAGAAATCGGAAAAGACCTCGTCAAAAGAGAAGAAGGATTTGGTGTCCACCTTACGCCGGAATATAAATATCTTTCTCAACACGATGCATTTCATCATTGGGAGAGCTTTGCCTATGAAATGACTCTTCAAGAGATAGATCACTTTGATGGTGTTGTCGCGAGCAAAGGAAAGAAGCTTCTTCTTCAAGGAGAAGTAAAAAAAGTTATTAACCCATTGAAAGAGAAATCATTTCACAAAGGAAACATCCTTGTCGCTTCGATGACCAGTCCGGAATACGTGTTTCTCATGGAAAAAGCGGCTGCAATTATCACTGATAACAGAGGATTAACATGTCATGCGGCAATTGTCAGCCGAGAATTCGAGATACCCTGCATAGTTGGTACAAAGATTGCAACCCAAGTATTAAAAGATGGAGATCTGGTTGAAATAGATACCACTAAAGGAACGATAACAATTATTCAGAGAAAGTAGCTTCTACTTTCTAACTACCATATTCTTCTTACCCGATGAAAACGTTCTGCGGAAGTCATGCTCTTTAACGCAACGTTCAGAACAATACCAGCGCCCTTCTTTCTCTATTCCCTTTCCCGGTTCTTGTTCTTTGCCACAGATCGGATCGCGGGTCAGCCATTGGTTGGAGATCATAGATAAAAGAAAGATAAACTGATATTTTAAGATTTTGGTACTTGAGAATCATAAAAATGCTAAGTGTTAGATCATAAATCGTAAAAAGATATTAAAAGCAGTGCTTAATTGGAATTACCATGAATCTTATCCACGAATCATTCCAACGCCTCTTTCCCGGAAGACAATTCGCTTACGAAACAGAGATGGAATACAACCGTCGTCTTGGCGATTTTAATGCTAATATCCATCTCCACCACAACAAGATCACTCTCCATCTTAATCTCCAATGGAAAGATATTGACGATGAGATCAAGATCGGATTGGTCCAACATCTTCTTCTCAAGATCTTTAAAGCACGAGCAAAAACTCAAAACATTCAATTATACACTAATTTCATAAAGAATATCCCCATCCTTACGCCCAAGACAAAAAGTGATCCTGCCCTCGCAGAAGCTTTCCTGCGCGTAAACCAGCAATTCTTTTCCAACCAGATGGAAATACCTAATCTCGCTTGGGGACAAGATTCATCTCGTAAATTAGCTTGCTATAATTTTCATAATGATACTATCACCGTCTCCACTCTCTTTCGAGATTCTTCACCACATATTCTTGATTATCTGATGTACCACGAGATGCTCCATAAGCACTTTCAATTCAACCATACGGGCAGTAGACATTCCTATCACAGCACTGAATTTCGTGAAGCAGAACGAAAATATCCCCACTTTGAAACGATTGACAAGGAGATCAGTAAAATTATTCATCGAAAAGGGGCTACAAAAAGGCGAACTCCTTCATTCTGGAAGAATATCATCAAAATCTAGCCAAAAAAAGCCAATCCAGCGATAGATTTAAAAAACATCTCTCTTTTTAGGAAAGCTATGGCGAAAAAAGGTTTTCTTTCGCATAATGCTATGGATAAAATCATGCGCCAGGCAGGAGCGTTTCGGGTTTCTGACGATGCCAAAGAAGCGCTTGCAGCTGTGCTCGAGCAAAAGGCCTTGCAAATTTCCATAGACGCGAAGAAATTGGCAGAACATGCCGGTCGGAAAACAATCACTGAGAAAGATATCCGGTTAGCCATGCAATAATCCCTATAATTTGAAAGGTGATCACTCATGACAGAATACGAAAAGAAACTGGTGAGCGTAGGAACATTAAAGAAAGGAGACACAATCATTATTGACGGCGCGCCGTGTAAGATTACAGACACCGCCACATCTCGTCCCGGAAAACATGGACACGCCAAAGTAAATATGATGGCCGTCGGATTATTGGATGGTAAAAAAAGAAACATCGTCATGCCTGGTCATGACCGTGTTGAAGCTCCCATTATTGAAAAGAAATCAGCACAGATCCTTTCCATCACTGGCGAAATAGCTCATGTCATGGACATGGAAACCTACGAAACCTTTGACATGGAAATTGCAGAAGAACTGAAAGGACAAGTCAAAGAAGGCGTTGAGGTCTTGTACTGGCTCATCATGGGCGTAAAAGTAATGAAACAAGTCAAGTAAGGTGAATACATATGGTTAAATTTCCTGAAGCAGAAGCACGGTTGTTCAAAAACATCTTTATTGATCGCAAGACTAAACGTAAGATTCGCGCTAATCCATTAAAAGTACAGGCCGGCAAAGTTCGTGGCCGCGGTAATGGAGCAGGCACGAAATTGAAAGCAAAACGGAAGAAATAGATTTAGTCTTTAATTTTGTTCTTTCTATTTTAAAACCATATCTGATCACCACCACAACATATAAATACCATTAATCCGTCCTTCTAACTATGCTCAGCACAGTCGTCCCCTGGATAATTCAATACAAATATATCCTCATCTTTTATCTAGTCATTATCGCTCTTCTCTTCATCAAACGAAAACAGATCGAAGTCCAAGGAAAAATTATCTTTCTCTACCGTATGAAGTGGGGATTAAAATGGATGGACAAGGTCTCGCAAAAATATCGCGAATGGATCATTCTCTTAGGGTACATTGGTGTTGGAGCAGGTTTCGTTGGCTTAGTTGTCATCTCCTACGTCTTGATCAAAAACCTCATTGATCTTATCGCCAATCCCGCCACGCCTTCTGGAGTATCATTAGTCCTGCCCGGAATCAACGTCCCGGGTTTAGGGATTCTCCCTTTTTGGTACTGGCTAATTGCCATCTTTATTATCGCGCTTGTCCACGAATTCGCCCATGGCGTTGTCGCCAGAGCTCATAACATTGAAGTCAAAAATACTGGCATCGTTCTCTTCGGTCCAATTATTGGTGCGTTTGTCGAACCAAACGAAAAGAAGATGGCCAAAGACAAAGATATTGTTCAATATTCTATCCTTGCCGCCGGTGCATTCACCAACGTTATCCTTGCCGTTCTCTCAATACTCCTCTTAACGTTTGCTTTCGCCCCGGCGCAACAAGCCATGGTCGAGCCGACGGGCTTCACCTTTGATGCATACGTCAACGAACAACTACCATTTGCTCAAGCAGGGATTGCATCAGGAACACTCATCACCGGCATCAATGGAGTTACAACGACCGACTTCCAGCAATTTAGCAGTGAGCTGGCGTCTATCAAGCCTGGCGAAACAATCACCGTCCAAACAGCAGACAAAGACTATGCACTCCAAGTCGCTGCCAATCCTGACGACCAAAAGAAACCATTTTTGGGCATTCAATCTATCCGTAATGAATTCGAGATAAAACCAGAATATAGCATTGGAATATGGAGTGTAATCTATTACGTCGTCGATTGGATCGCTGGCTTTTTACGTTGGCTTTTCCTGTTGAGTTTTGGGATTGGATTGTTTAACTTACTCCCTCTGCCAATTGTTGACGGTGGAAGAATGGCGCAGACGTTCTTACACAAACTAAAAGGTCCGGAGATTGGCGAACGTCGTTATCGACAGGTGGGATTATTCTTCTTATTAATTTTATTACTTAATTTATTCTTCCCGCTGATTTTGAAGTTGTTTTGACAAGATTAGGAAATTAATTTTCTTCTTTCTCATCTAACGGTCGTAGAAACCCATAGACTAACGCAAATGGGAAAGCCAATAACCCTAAGGTCATCCCCAGAGTAGAATACGTCAACGAACGCACGGGATTACGCACAAAATAGGCCGTCTGTGCTGTAACAGAATGATTCCCCGGATACGCATCTTCAACTCTCTTGACAAGAGAGTCATGTTTTAAAATATCGTCAATTTTTTCTCCTGATGGTCGTTCATCCGGCGTATCATTAGATAACAAAGGATCTATTGGTAGCTCTACAACTCCCCGTCCCAAGCGGCCTAATTCTAACCCGAGTAATGAAGGTAAATACAATGCTGTTCTAAATTTCTCATAACCAACACGCTGGCGCGGAGTCATTGTTGCTAACGTTGATCTTGGAAGTAAATGTAATGTCTGTACGTAAGCATCTGAATCAAAAGAAGAGCCATCAGCGGGCCAGACATTTTCATCAAGAATCTGATCTATCTCTCTATAACACCGATAGGAACAAATTCCTTGTTCCATCACTTTAGTTTTCAATGATTTAACAATATCCTGTAGACCCATAACTACCTAAAAAAATCTTCCATTTAAAATAATTATGGTGCTAATGCACTCCTTTCTCCGCTAAATATTTCTCGGCCTCCATCGCCGCCATACAACCGGAGCCTGCCGCCGTAATCGCTTGTCTGAAGCGTTTGTCCTGTACATCGCCGGCAGCAAACAAGCCTTCTATCGTTGTGTGCATATTCTTGTCAGCGTTGATATAACCTAATTCATCCACTTCAATAAGTCCTTTCAAGAATGAAGTATTGGGAACATGACCGATCGCCAGGAATACGCCATCACATTTGAAATCACTGAGCTTGCCATTGGTCGTATCTTTTAATTTCACGCCACTAACACGTTTCCCATCACCAATAATCTCGGCAATCTCGGCGTTCCACACAACTTTAATTTTAGGATTCATTAATGCCCGTTCTTGCATAATTTTCGACGCTCGAAATGCATCTTTACGGTGAATAATCGTTACCTTTGATGCAAACTTAGTTAAGAAGTTTGCTTCCTCCATCGCTGAATCGCCCCCGCCAATAACTACGACTTCTTTCCCTTTAAAGAATGCACCGTCACACGTCGCACAGGTGGTTACACCACGCCCTTTATACTGCTCTTCAGAAGGAATTCCTAACCAGCGCGCCGATGCTCCCGTTGCTACGATCAGTGCTTTCGTTTCCAAAACATTGCCGCCAACTAATTTCAGAGAGAAACCTTTCTTTGTCTGTGTGCAACTCTCAACAATATCAACCATAAACCGTGCACCGAAACGCTCGGCTTGTCTCTTACAGAGTTGAACTAGCTCCGGTCCTTTCACTCCTTCTGGAAATCCCGGAAAATTTTCCACATCTGTTGTCAACGTTAACTGCCCACCGTCTTCTGGGCCTGACAATAATAATGGTTTCAAATTAGCGCGGGCTGCATAGACTGCAGCAGTACAACCAGCGATTCCTGTCCCTAAAATAATGAGATTTTCCATCAGTAATTGAGGAAAGAGCTAATATATTAAATTTATCTCTCAGAGTTGATCAGTTGCCCTTCATCAACCAATACAACAGCACTCTTACTCCCGAACCAGTCGCCCCTTTCTGCACATAATCCCCCTCTACTGCCCAAAACGCTGAACCGGCAATATCAAGATGTGCCCATTTGCTTTCTTTCACAAATTTGCTCAAGAAAACTCCTGCAGTGATAGACCCGGCTTCATAGCCTTTTCCCTTCGTGGAGATATTATTCAGATCGGTAACAGAACCATCCATCCAATCTTTATAATCGTCATAGAAAGGCAATGGCCAGACACGATCACCGCTCTTTTCACCTGCTTCTTTTAACTCGACCAGCAAATTTTCATCATTTCCTACAACACCTGCTGCATAATACCCTAACGCGACTACGCATGCTCCAGTTAACGTCGCCAAATCAACGATAATTTTAGGATGATACTTATCTTCAACGTAAGCGATGGCATCAGCTAGGATCAGCCTTCCTTCCGCATCCGTATTTCCGATCTGAATGGTTTTACCATTATATGCTCGGACAATATCCCCCGGACGCTGCGCCTCACCGCTGACCATATTCTCGCAGATCGGTAAAACCCCCAACAGGTTTTTCTTTACACCAAATGCTGCTGCTGCTTTTATCACGCCCAGCACTGCAGCCGCACCAGCCATATCCGTGTGCATCTCTTCGATAAATTTTGTGGGTTTCAGATTATACCCGCCACTATCAAACGTGATTCCCTTGCCGACAAAAGCAGCGTCGAAGCTTCCCGTGTGTTTTCCAAAATACTCCAACAGAATGAGCTTCGGAGGATTTTTACTCCCTGCATTTACTCCTAATAACGCTCCCATGCCTAACTCTTCCAACTCTTTCTTCTCTAAGACTCGCACTGTAATCGCATGATTTCCTAAGTTCTTTGCTGTTTTCTCCAGATATGTTGCATTAACAACATTTGCAGGCTCATTCACCAGATCTCGCACAAAATTTGTCGCTTCAGCAACAGTCCTTCCTTTTTTCAACCCATCTCCAAATGCAGTGCGAGAGCCAGCCCATAAGAAAGAAACTTTCTCCACAGGTTTCACTTTCTGCTGTCGCTCGGGAGAAAGATAATGTATAAACAAGTAATCCGCCAACAGCAATCCTTCTGCTGCTGCACAGCCCAACAGTTCATCCTCAAATCTTTCCAGACCCGCAACCTGCTCGATAATGTTCGTAGTAAACGAACTAAACCGCTGAGATTTCGTTAATTTGATGCATTTCCCCATCAACCGCCGTACTCTCTCTAATGTCATCTCTTCTCTTTTCCCTAATCCGACAAGAAGAAACATTCTATAATCAGATCCAGCGAACTTAGAATGATAAGTTTCACCAAAATCGCTCTTGAATCGTTTCTCTTTCATCGCCATCTTCACATCGACAGCAAAGAGCGGATGGAGAGTATCAAGACTCTTATCTTCTTCAAACAACCCAAAAATAGCAACAGGCACCTGCTCATCTAAAGTAGTATGTAATCCAATCTTCATCATTTCAACCCCCAAATCAATCATAGCGCTCGGATTTTATGCAATCTGATGATACTCCTCGCTTCATCAACAATTCTTTTGTTTCTAACACTAGTTCTTTCAGGCCACAGATGTAGAATGTCTTTCCACTGACATCCTGTGGTAAGTGATCTTGCACGTGTCCTTTCTTCCCGGACCACTGCTCACGACTCAAAACGGGTACATAGCTGAAATTGTGGTGCTTTTTCATCAACGCCATAAACTCACGATTATAAAACAGATTCTTCTGCTCACGCACACCAAATAAAAGAACAAACTTTTGCTGAGGAAATATTCTTACATACTCCTCAATCATCGAATAAAGCGGAGCTACTCCCGTTCCCGCCCCTAAAAACCAATGCTCTTGTAAACCATTGTTCTCATCAAAAACAAAATGACCGAATGGACCTTTCAACTCAAACGTATCCCCCACTTTTGTCTTTTTAAAAACCTCTGAAGCAAACCCACTCTCAATGATCTTAATACAAAAATCTAGTTTACCCTTTCGTGAAGGAGGATTAAAAAGAGAATA
The DNA here is from genome assembly GCA_016181265.1 of Candidatus Woesearchaeota archaeon. GTDB lineage: Archaea > Nanobdellota > Nanobdellia > Woesearchaeales > GW2011-AR9 > JACOZP01. Next base: position 2,529 of record JACOZP010000013.1, on the reverse strand, counting down.
AGACTTCAGGCGTGTCACCCTTTCCCGTGTGATTTTGATTGTTATGAATTGTCCCGCTTTAAACGAAAACGTCTCGGGGACTGTCATGCTTAAAAAAAGGACATCATCTGTTAGCATCTCTCTATTTACAACTGTTCCTGTAAAAGTCTGAATGTTCATGTAAAGAAATGCTGAGAGAAGATGTTTAAATAGTTTTCTGGAAGAGAGTTCTTATAAATCTACCTCCAAAGAAAGCACCGCCGAAGAATTTAAATACAACCTCACCCCACTCAAAAACATGAACTCAAAAACCCTAAGAATAACATATTGGACGGTTACAGTTCTCTTCGCATTGTTTATCTTAGTAGGGGCAGTCACCGAACTGATGCAAACCCCTCAGTCAATTGAAGCCCTTCAGCATCTGGGATACCCCGCGTATCTTAATATTATTTTAGGAGTTGCGAAAATTGCAGGAGTGATTGCAATACTGCAATGGAAATATAGGACAGTTAAAGAATGGGCGTATGCCGGATTCACGATCGATATTCTTGGGGCATCCGCATCAACATATTTTGCTGGGGATGGGATTGTGATGGCTTTATTTCCTCTCATCTTTCTCGTTTGGATGTTTGGATCATACTTTTTATGGAAGAAATCTGAACAAAAGACAGCTGAAGGTTAACAAGAGACCAGCCATTTTCTTCTCTAGAATTAGAAATTTCTATTTAAACTGAAAGAAATAATGAGTCAAATCAATTTTCCCGTCAACAATAACAACTCCCTCCGTTTCCAGCATCTTACGCTTCTCCTCAACCTTCCCCCCTTTCTTCCAACCCATAAATCCCCCTAATGCACCATCACTTCTCACTACCCGATGGCATGGCACACGCGGAGCGAAAGGATTACAGCGTAAAGCCTGCCCTACCGCCCGATATGACTTTGTACCTAGCTTCTCCGCAATCGCTTTGTACGTTGTTACTTTCCCCCGAGGAACAAGTAAACACAACTCATAGACCCGTTTAGAAAACGAACTCATCTTACCGCTTCCATTTCTTCAAGAAATCTTCGACACGACCATCTCCTCGCAGATTTGCTTTCGTACCGAGAGTGTAATATTTCTTCTCCACGACGCTCCCCCAAGAGAAATTACCTTGTTCCTGTTCAATCTTATGGACCATAATTTCTCTAGTCTGAATCCCTTTTTTGAGGTGATAATAAATCACCCGTTGTGTCGCACGAGGAAATACCTCATTATACACTTTGGAAATTTGATACCCATAGCCCTTGCCCAGATAATGAAGAATTTCAAGAACATTTTGTCTTATCTGACTTTTGACTGGTCTTCCGCGTCTCATTCTCAGAAGAAGAGAAAGAAGATTTATAAGAATTGTTGTCTTTCGTAAAAGATATGAGCAAGCCGTTACTTTCCAAAGAAAAACAAAAGGCTATCGCCCAGGAACAGATTAAGAGCCTTTTTGCTCAAGCAGCTGCCGTCTTCTCACAAGACAGAGCCCTCGCTAATCGCTATGTCACTCTCGCTCGCAAGATTGCGATGAAAGTAAAAGTGCGCATGCCCAGGGAATTCAAGCGCCAGTATTGTAAACATTGTTACCGCTATCTTCAATCAGGAACCAATGCTCGGATTAGGACGAGAGCAGGTAAAGTTATCATTTCTTGTCTTGAATGTAAAAAGTTTACCCGGATTCCGATACGACAAAAGAAATAGTCATCGGAAATTAGATCAATTTTAATTGTGCTATTAACTGTTTGATATTCTCATCGATGACATACTCTCTCCCATACGCCATCTGATCAAGCATGAATAATAGCCTGCTCACAAAAATTAATAATAATACTAGGATAAAACCTAAGATCAAGAGAGATGGATGTGACAACGTCAATAATAAAATCATCACCGAAAGAACTCCCGTAAACACAAGATAGACTATCTTCATCTCGCCCACAAGATAGCGATGGCCAAACAATTCCAAATTCTCACGGGTAGTTGTTAGAGCAGTAATCTGCTGAATGATTCGGCTATAGATTTGTTTGTCTTCTTCTGTTTTTATCGAATACTGGCGAATAGCGGCATAAAGACTAGGAACTTTCTTCTGTGTCTTATGGTAATCATCCGGACTCTCGACGAGAAATGCTCCTAAAAAAGAACAAAGTGTTTTTTTCATCTCGCTCATGAACTTAGGCTGATTAGTCAACAGGAGCATTGAACCGATCGCTAATGCACTTCCTTGAAATTGACCCATATAATCACGAAATCGGCTGGCTTTGCCATCAACAAACTTGAAAATAGAATTCAAGAAAAAACCATAGACAAATGTAAACAGCGAAGCAATGATACTTAATTCCAAGGAAATATCCCCGATAAAGAAAGACAATCCTATTGTAACGACAGCTAAAATTGAAACAAACAACAACAGCGACTTCCAACCAATGATTTTTTTGTATGCCATTACCTCATGCCACAATCTAACAGCTCTCTACCCTCTTTCTCTCTCTAACAGTAATTTCTTCTCTACCCTTGCCACCACTTTT
>JACOZP010000019.1 GCA_016181265.1 Candidatus Woesearchaeota archaeon | reverse complement strand
TAACGGACAACGGCTGCACATGAGTTTACACTATCGAACTCCAAAAGAAGTCTGGGACGAACTAGTTTCGTGATGCGAACCAGTTTCGGGATAACACATTAGAAAAATTGTTCCACAACTTTTATAAAATGACTGACAACTATATGATACGGTAAATATATATGTCAAATGAAATCCATATTCTTCGTAGAGATAATGTTTTAGAGTTCAGAACGTATAACGATACTTTTTGTGGATATACGGATCGGTTGGAAGGTCCAAAAAATAAACTGGATGATATCTTACCTGTTCCTTACAGCGATACTCCCTCTCGTGAGTGGAAGAAACTGGTCAATCAAGCACAGATAACTGAAAAATATGAATTACCCCTCGTTTTCTATGATCTCGATGGTTTTGGAATAACTGCAAGAAGAATTGCTAGTGATTCTGTGGCTGCGACGGTAGGTCTATCTGACGATGAAAAAAAATGTCTAAGAGGCCTTGCAGATTGGATTGGCGGTCGTAATGAGTATGGTTCGGTGGAATTGGAAATTGCGGGCGTGGATTTAGGTGAGGCACTATTCAGTTTAGAACAGAAGCTTGGAATTCATAGTGCAACTACGCAACCCCATACAGTGTTTAGAGAAAATGAAGCTGCTCTTTTAAAAGAAGGATTAAGTTATATTGCTCATTCTAATAACCGCTAATTTTTCTTTCTTAACTTTTATTTTTTTTAGAATTCGTTATTTTTAATAAAGAATAGTCGACTATCTGCTTTTATCTTTATTAATACTATAATTTTAAAGAAACTAACTCACTTCTCAATCATCTCAATTTCAATATTGAGACCTTCTGGAATAGGAACACGCATGACCAAACGTAGAGTTCGTTCATCAGCAGCAACGTCAATCAATCGTTTGTGGATACGCAACTCATAGCGCTCCCATGTTGCTTTACCTTCACCAGAAGGAGATTTACGGGTGGTAACTTTTAATTTTTTAGTAGGAAGAGGAATCGGGCCTTTGAGGACAACACCGGTTTTTTCTGCAATGGATTTGATGTCTGTGCAGATCTGATTGATCTTATCAATCTCGGTACTTGCCAATTTTATGCGTGCGTGTTGTGCCATTGTTGATCTATACCATGATAAACCCGTGGTTTCTTATCATGCTTTTGGGTTTTACCCTCTGAGTTTGTGGGTTATATTTAAGCCTTTCTCTTTATGAGCTTGGCATCGAATATTTTTTTAAAATAAAAAAATAAAAATTTTAATCTCGTATCTATAGTTGCTTCTTCACGAGATCAATACACATTCCTGCGGCAACAGTCGTACCGGAGTCCCGGATAGCAAACCGAGACATCTGTGGAATCACCGTGTTTCTCTCGATGACAACTGGCTGCATCGGTTTCAATTTGACAATCGCAGCATCTCCATTACGAAGGATGTCTTTGTTCTCTGTCACTTCTTGACCCGTTGCTGGATTGATCTTTTTGATGATCTCATCGAAGCGGCAGGCAACTTGTGCAGTGTGGATGTGGAATACCGGTGTGTAGCCAACGGTAACAACGCTTGGATGACTCATGATTACAACCTGAGCAGTAAATTCGGTTGCTACACTTGGCGCGTTATCGGCTGGACCCAATACGTCTCCGCGTGCGATATCTTTTTTACCGATACCACGGACGTTGAAACCGACATTGTCACCAGGTTCAGCTTGGTTGACTTGCTCGTGATGCATTTCAATCGTCTTGACTTCACCAGGAACACCTTTTCCTTCACGTCCTGGAACAACAATAACTTTGTCACCAACTTTCATAACACCTGTTTCAATACGTCCGACAGGAACAACACCGATACCGGTGATATTGTAGACGTCTTGGATTGGAAGGCGTAGAGGTAAGTTGGTTGGTTTTTGTGGAACGTCAAACTTGTTGATTGCGGATAAGAGGGTATCTCCTGTCCACCAAGGCATTTTTGCTGAACTTTTGATGATGTTTTCACCAGGGAAAGAAGCAATTGGGATAAAGCGGACTTGATCCACTTTCCATCCTGCTTGGGTAGCGTGTTTTTTGACTTCTTCAACGACTTCTTTGTAGCGTTTTTCCGAGAAGTCTACACCGGAGATATCCATTTTGTTGACAGCAACCAAGAGCTGACCAACACCAAAGATTCTGGATAATTTCAAGTGTTCGATTGTCTGAGCGTTGACACCATCGTTTGCGGCGACGACAAGGACGGCACAATCTGCTTGAGATGCGCCAGTAATCATATTCTTGATAAAGTCTCTGTGGCCTGGAGCATCAATAATGGTAAAATAATATTTGTCAGTATCAAATCTTTTATGAGCAAGGTCGATGGTTACTCCTCTCTCTTGCTCTTCTTTCAGATTGTCCATAACGAAAGCGAATTCGAATCCTTTCTTACCAAGTTGTTCTGCTTTCTCTTTCAATTTACGCATTGCTTGTTCGTCAACATTACCGGTGTCAAACAGTAAGCGTCCAACAGTCGTAGATTTACCGTGATCTACGTGACCGATAAATACAAGGTTGATGTGTTCTTTTGTTTTTGCCATTTTCTATATACTCCTCCGTTTTTTCACAGGATTATGAATAAATACGTCAGCTGAGGCGATTATTTATAAAGATTTCGGTGGTTTGTGCTTTTTATTTTCGTTCTTCTTTAAGTGGAGAAAAAAGCATAGGTTATTCGTATTTGATCTACTTCTCTTCCAATATCTCTATTTAATCTTTGAGCTAGTTTATTTGCACTTAACAATTCGTCATTAACTCTACGATCATCTTGAAGTGCATATGCTTCAGCTTTTTGTAAGTGTTTGCAGAGACCATTCTCATACGATATTTTTACGATTCTGTGGAGTTTTGCTATAACTTCGCTTCCGTACTCTAGACCTATCCTGCGTTTATTACGGCCCTTTTTTCGTCTTATTTTCGGTGCTAGAATGGAAGATTCTTGGTGGGTGGTGCTATGTCCATTTTCTGGAACTTTCTCGAAGTCGATGTCATATTTTAGTTTAATATATTCTTCTGCTATTTTGATGAATGTTTCTATCAGAAAGTCTTCTATGGCTCTTCCTTCGTAAGCAAATTCTGTCATCTCGTCTAACATTGTGTCTACACTGCGTTTATATCCCTCTAATAGAATTTCATGTGTGACATACGTCTTTCTTCCTAAAAGCCCTAATTGCCGATCGATGGAATCAAGAAGAGTTTTCATATTACCAATACGGCCTTCCTGCGCGAAGGCGAGTGCATGCTTTACTTGTTCTTCGATGGTTAGTGTCATCGTCCAGAAAGAGAATGGTTTCTATTTAAATCTTATCAAATTATCACTTCAATGGGGTAACTGTTGTGGTTAGATCTCTTGCAAACTCACCAAAACGTTGCTTTGATAATCTTTCGGCTGTCTGTTTTGGCAACAAGAAGATCAAAGATTGTATGGTACGGTAATTTCAATGAGATGCGACGGGCATGCACGCCTCTTCCTCCGGTAGGAATTAGTACTTCTTGACGGTCTAATCCCGGTGCATCGTGGATAAAGATCTGTTCTAGTTCTGCTAGTTCGGCTGTAGTAGGGAAAGGAGTGAGCGTCATTCTCTCCATAGATGGGGGTGTGTATTCTCTACGATTCGCGATAGGAATCAATGTTTGGTATTCACCAGATAAACTCTTTCGTGTTTTTTTGAATAATCGTCGTATCGCTCCGGTTGTCACTTCTTCCCTCCCTGAATAGACCACTCCATATTTTGCTCCTCCAATCTCATAGTAGGCGGTATGGATTAGTTGATCTAACGAGTACTGTGGAAAGAAAGTTCTTCGCTCTCGTAGATTTTCTGCAGCTTTAGGGGTCACTGAAAAGCTGTACTCTTTTCCCTGTTCGCTTAACGCAGCCATAACCCAATCCCATCGTGTCTTTAGATCTTCTACCGTTCTTTTCCAGTCTTCATCCATCTTACGATATGAACAAAGGTGTAGATGATGATACCCTTCCTGATCTCGGACTGGCGCTTGCATGGGATGGAGATACGGGCAGCTTTGATTCTCTCGCGCGCCGCAAAGTTGAAGTTTTCCATAGGTCAACTGATATGTTCCTCTTCCTTCGATACACCGTTCCCATTCGGTTGGGGTTGTTTTTTTTGGTGAGAACATGTTTACTCTGCTATGGTTTTTTCAAACGTCATTCTTTCTGGTAATCTTTATTGTACGTATCGAGATTGAAAAGGATAGACGAGGAGTGCTCCATCTTCTGTATATGTACAGGCGAGATCTGCCCTTAGAAGATAATGGAGAAATTCTTTGTATCCTACTCTTTTTTCGATTTCTCTCCCCGTTTCAGGATCTGTTGTAACTTCTGTTATATCTCGTTGTTGAAGAATTTTTTCGAGGGTAGCTACTTGTTCTTCGCGTATCGTTTCTTTTTTTTTGAGGAGGCGTATCATGGCTAGAGCAGTCTTAGCGGTGGTTGTATGTTCCGCTTTCGATGAGTTCTTTGAGATACAATTCGGGAAGCTGTTTCCGTTTCTCTGGATTTCTTCTCCAAAATGCATTAAATGCTTCGGCATGTGTCGCAAGAAATTCGTCCACCGCTTTTTCGAAGTTTCCTTCATGTTCTTCGGCGATGATCTGCAGAAGCCGGTATTGAGCAGCAATATATTCGAGATGAGGCAAGACTAAACAAGGATCTCCATCTTTGAGATCTGTTTGTGACGTCACCGTCACTCTTCGCTGATAGCTGTCATATCTTCCGCTTGTCATAGGTTTTATCTCGTTGTGCTTTTCTTATTCTTTTTTTGGGGTGTTCACAAAAATATCTGGGAATGGAAGCGGTTCATATTGTCCAATTCTCCACACGTCTTGTAGTTCAGACATTTCTATCGCTAATCCAAAACCACCACAAATACCCCACGCGGAAGGCATACAGGCGCGGATTTGACCGACGAGATAAAATTCATTGTCCGTCCCTTTGATGAAGACGGGGCTGCCACTTTGCCCGGGCTGGATAGTAATATCTAACATCGTGTAGTTATGGCCGTTAAGTGTGACTTGCGGATTGAAGACGATTCCTTCAACAATTCCTTTATTGAATCCGAGGGGGACTCCTGTTACATAGACTGTATCTGCAAAATGTTCTTGCAGGGAAGAAACCCGATAGGAATGAGCAATATGTAGCGGCGTTCTTGTTTTAAGAACAAGCGTATCAACTTCTGCATCACTACGTACGATCTCTAAAGGAATATCGTCTTTAGGATTTGCATCAAATCTACTTTCGATAATCTCTACTTTTGCCTCCACTTTCTTCCATGTTACTGGTGGGCTCAGACCAAACATATCCTGGCTCACTTGTGTCTCTGGCATGTTTCCAACATGATTGTTGGTTGTTACATATGACCAGTCGTCTTCGCGTTTGTAAGCGAAACCTGTCCCGAAGACAATTGCTTCTCTTTTTTCTCCTTCTGGATTGACATATGTCGTAGTATTACGTAAACAGACAACTGATTGGAGAATATCTTCGAGCGCACTCTGCTGATAACTTTGTTGTTGCGTCTCGACTGCTTGGTAGACGTTCGCACAACTTCCGGAAGAGAAGATTGTTGCTGCAGCCATTATTGATGTCAATACCTTTTTCATGGAAATCAAACCTCTTTAGAGTCGCATTTCTGCGAATGTTATTCTCTAAAGTGTATTTCCTGTTCAATAAGTTTTTTTACATTAAATCGGCTTATTTCCGTTCTTACATTAAATGTGCCAGAAAGCCTCGCACGCGAAGAGAAATAAGATTTCTCTTGCGTCCCAGAATTAGAGCGAGGTGAGACGATTTCAAGAAATGTAAAGAATATTACATTTCTGAACAGAAAACTGATCGTCGTCAGTTTTCATGTTCCCGCACTTTTATGACGAAATCATTTCACAGGAACAACTGATCTTGTGTAGCGTGTTGGATCAACGTAAGCTTGTTGGAACCGCTCAGCCAGGCGCACAATGTCTCCGTCTCTTTTCGAGGTAATTTCTAATACCCAATATCCCATCATATTATCTAGATTTTTGACCTCGTGAAACTCATCCGCTAATTTCATTGTTCCTGCTTGGAAGACATAAACGTTACGGAGAAGGTTCATATCTGCTTTATGATAATGTCCAATTTGGAGGATGTGTGGCTTGATTCTCCTCCCTTCGGGGTTAGTCATGTTCTCGAAGGAATAGAGAAGCATCCCTAGATTTTTGATGATCTGCTGTGGCTTGTAAGAGAGTGTCCGGGCAGAACCATCTCCGGGATGTATCATCATCATGATCGTGTTGCGTTGGTCTTCAGGAAGGTGACTTGGGCCGATCCGGACTGCGCCAACTCTTCCGCTGCCTAATTTTTTATTTTCAAGAACTCTTTCAAACCGTTCTTTGTCGTATCCTTTTCCAAAGACTTCCCGAATGCTCTCACTCTTTAGGTACCTCATATCTTGACGTGCTGCAGCGACATGACGACACAAATCTACTCCCGCATTTGTCTGAAAAAAATGATCGTGGTTTCCTGCGATGAAATAGGTGCTTACTCCTTCGCGGCGCGGCCATTTGTTGACTACGCGATCAAATTGGCCGTCAAAGGTCTGACATTCATCACGCAGATAGAGGAACATATCACGGTGGGCAAAAGCGCCATCGACAAGATCTCCAGAATGAAGAACTGTCTTTGCTCCAATAGCAACAGCTCGATCAAACATTTTCTCAAGGCCTTCAATATTGTCATGCTTCGACCCGATGTGTGTATCGCTCACCAAGATGACCCTAAACGTATATTCGGGGTCGATCATCAAACGATATCCTTGAGAGACGGCTTTGATCTGTTCAGAACCATCAAGAGTTAGACCTTCCAAGCTTTCTACACTTGTAGCAGCTGGTCTTTTCTTTTTGCCATCTGGAAGTTCGATTTGATCATATACTAGTTGGTATAGGCTTTGTGTATCTTTTGGAGAGAGACTGGTGTGACCACATAGCGTGAGTAGATCTGAAGGTCGGTCTGCAAGCAAATCTTGAACGACCAGTCCTTTCAGGAACGCTTTTAGTTCAGCTGGTTTCTTTCCTTCTTTGGTTAATTTTAAGTCTAATGCCTGTTCGTCAATTGTCATATTTGTAACCCCCCTTTTTGATCAATGACCATTATTTTTCTGATTTTTGTCTTGGTATGCTTCGTTTCCAAACAGGAAACGTCTCAGCGTATGTCCAAATTTTCTCATCTTCAGGAACTACTGTTAAAACGAGGAAACCGACGTTGCAACAATATGCTCGATCTCGCATCTTGAGCGTCTGATGTTGTAATCCCGGAAGCTTGAATGTTTCTACATCTTGATAGCGGCTGTGCCAGAGTTGCTGTGATCCTCCGTAAAGCCATATATTGGGCTTATCACCGCCGGCCATGGCTTCTAATTTCTTTTGCGCTTGATAGGATACGCCATACGTATAATACGGCCGTTCATTGTAGAGACGAATGGTGAATGCTTTTTTTCCTTCAGGGTTAAAGACAAGATCTGTTTCTACAACTCCAAGATACTGAAAATCGCTTCGTGCATCATTAATTTCACGTCCGGGATTGATCTGACTATCTTCAAATGTTGTATCTGCATGCCCTAAGATAAAATGAGTCGTTATCCCGGGAATTTTTGGATACTGTCCTTTTAATAGTTCGATCTGTTCTTCTAGATCTTCCGTAAGCCGATCTGCTTGACGATATCTTTTGTCGGATTTTCCCGCTAAAACGTTCCCTGCATGAAGCACATTCTTGATACCTTGTTCTGCAAAATAACGATATGCTGCTCTGACTACGCCGCTATCTGTAGTGCGAGATCCGTAATGTGTGTCACTAACGATCCCTAACCGTAAGCCTGTTCTTTCTTCTCCCATAACTTGAATTGTTTCCAGGAGGAAAGGATCTTCGTGTGTCCACTTCGTGACCGCAATTGTTTGACGAGTAAGAATTCGCTGATCGTGGCTGTATATGTTTGCTCCCCAATTTGGGAGTTGATTTAGTAATTCTTTTGCATCTTGCGGTGCTAGATCGACGAGGTCGGAGAATTCCCACAACGTCATACCATCGCGCCGTGCTGTTGCTTTCTTAATTTCCCCTAGAACCTTTCGCTTATCTCTACGCCACATCTCTTTCCATCTTTTTTCTTGAGCAGCATCCATTTTTATCCCCCTTTTATTTCATTTCTCTCTTTTTAATTCTTCTTCGTCCTGCGATTCTGGTTTACAAATAGTCGTCTGCGAGCGGCGTACTTTTGATGAAGTCTCGCACTTTTCTGATATCGACTACTCCGCCAACTCCCCTTGTTTCATCTACACCGTTCTCTCCGCGATATCTAAAATTGATCGTGCCGCCATAAAATGGAAGCCCACGTTTGAACACAAAAAATCCTCCTCCTGAATCGCCCATGTTGATATTTCCCTCTACAATTTGGTAATAGACGTCATCTCCTTCCATGTCGGTGGAGACGTGTCCATAGAGGAGCGTCTTCTTCTTGAAGAAAGGAAAACCCACCCCCACGACTTGGTAGCCTGGCTCTAAAGAAGTAGCTATTTTTCCGGCGAAAAAGCGGTCATGACTCCCCGATAATTTTAATAATGCAAGATCATTATTTTCATCTACTTTGTAAATCTCTGGTACGTCAAACGTTTGTGCATCGATCTTTACAGTAATCAGTTCTGGAAAATCGCTGATAACATGAAAACAAGTTAGGACATAATCCTCTCTGGTTTGCTGATCTCGAAGAATTGTCCCCGTTCCGAATCCAAACATATTTGTGACCTGCACGGTCGAAGAGAGAATCTCTTCGATGGATTTTCCCGTGATGTACCGATCATTAAAATCGAATTTGTCTCCTTCCTCACTTGGGGCGAGAAGGGTTTGACCGGCACGAGGTGGAACCTCATAGACAATTCCAGAATGGAAATCAGAGCATGACGGCAAGGCGAGAGAGACGAGAAGTGACGCAATTGTACTTCTGACTCTCTTCATGTCGTGGAGTACCTCATGTTACTATTCTCTCTGTTTTTTTCTCAACAAGTGTTCCTTTATCTTCTGTCTTGCTTTCATTGTGAAGTTTATTAATGTATTCTATAATCTCTTTGACGTTATCCGATTGAAAGATAACTTTGGCATTCTTTGGAAGAGGACTGTGACGGCAGTTTTTGCAGACAAAGCGGCTGACTGCGGTGCTGATCTGCAGGTAATTGCAGTTTGGACAGTGGGCGAGGGCAAGCTTTTTGCTGCCTTTGCAATCATAGCAAATCCTACTATAACGATGGAGCGTCTGGAAATAGGAATCGCATTTTGTACAACGTCTTATCTTTGGAGATAATTGCATTGGTTACAGAGATGGATAGTTATTGCTCGCTTTATGTAATATGATCCATCAAAATTGATACCGAGGATATTATCACTTCGTTTATTCATCTGATGATTGCACTGAGGACATAGCTTATGCCTCAGTTCTTTTCTTTTTGTCTTTACAGATGAAGCATAGGCATGATATAAAGAATGACCTATGGAATGAATCTGCTTACTTTCTGAAAATAGTACTGTAGTCACACCTATTCCCCCCCGACGGCGTTTTTCTCCTGATGAATATACCTCAGCAGTGAAGATGTAGATATATTCTTTCTGTATATGGGGTATATGCTGTCCTACGAACTGGGGAAAGGAACACAATGAATTTTCTCATCCTAACCTTTAAAAAGAAACAGACAATCCTCTCGTTTATGCTTACCGATAAACAAGTTGTCTTTCTTCGTGAGGAATTGGCTACTGCTACAAATCCTCTTTTCTTTTATGATGGTGACGCTGACGGCTTGACCTCTTTTTTATTACTTTATCGAATTCATCGAGAGGGAAAAGGCGTCTCGTTGACTACTACTTCGAATCTGAATGAGTCCTTTCTGCGAAAAGTCGAAGAGCTAAATCCTGATAAGATTTTTATCTTGGACATTCCTTTAGTAAGTCAAGAGTTTTTAGATGGAGCGAAACGGCCTACGTTCTGGATCGATCATCATCCTCCGCAGGATCGGAAAGGTGTTCATTATTTTAATCCAAGAATCGTCGACCCTTCTGCATATATCCCGACAAGCCGGATGGCTTGGCAGATCAGTGAACGTGGTGAAGACCTTTGGATTGCTGCCGCTGGTTCTCTGGCGGATTGGCATATGCCTGACTTCATCGATCATTTTATTGAACGCTATCCGCAGTTCCTGCCAGAGAAAAGTGATCTTACCACTACTGTCTTTAAGAGTCCGATGGGAAAATTGATCAAATTTTTCTTTTTCATCCAGAAAGGGCCGACTTCCGAAGTGCGTAAATCTATTAAAGTTTTAACGCGGATTACATCTCCCGCTGAAATATTTGAAGAACAGAGCGCGGCGGGGAAGTTTCTCTTTAGGCGGTTTTCTCTGATCAATCAAAAATATGAAGATGTACTTCTGAAAGCTAAGAAAGCGGTGACACGTAGTAAGGTCATCCTCTATGCGTATACCGAACAAGAGTGGTCATTTACGGTCAATTTGGCGAATGAATTAATAGCATTATATCCTACTAAATATGTGATCATTGCTCGCCAGAAAAGTGGTGAGATGAAATGTAGCTTGCGTGGTAAGAATGTTTTAGCGGTCCTCCAGAAAGCTTTGCTTGGAATCTCCGGTTCGGGGGGAGGACATGATGATGCCTGTGGTGCAGTGATTAAAGAAGAAGATTGGGATACCTTTTTCCGAAATTTTAAAGAAGTGGTACAGACTCTCTCAGAATGATGCTTATCTATCTTGTAGCGGTTGTCTTATGTAGTCCACTATTGGGGATGCTCCTGGGAAAGATTGCTGTTGAAGAGATCGCTTTTGCCAAAAAGTTCCTAGTTTCATTACTGTGGGTTTTAGGGGTATCTGCGGTTCTTCTTGTCCCTGCTTTGTGGATGAGTTCTGCTTTCCTGTTTCTTCTGGCGGTTGATCTCTTTCTCTTCGGCCTCTGCAGCGGCATCTTATTTTATGAGCATCGGTGGGGTCAATGAAGCAGAAACAGAACTTGGAAGATGCGATTAAAGAGAAAGTGGTCTCATTGTTAGAAGAGACTCTTGGTAAACATTTAGGGATAGTTGTCCCACAGTTAGAAACAGATATTACCGATCGGCTCTCGCAATCCCGAACAGCAATTTATATCCCTCACCATCTACCATTCAAAGTTGCAAAGCGAAAATTTAAGGAGCATCTTTTACGTTGGGAACTAAGAGCTCATTTTGGCAATGTCTCATTAGTTGCACGAACGTTAGGTATAGACCGTCGGAGCATTCATCGGGCGATCCACGATTATGGAATCTCTCTTGATCGGGATAAAAATTCTGATGAAACTCCTTCGATCAGAGAAGAGATCGGTGAAACTATTCGTAAGACGCTTGATCAGTATAAAGATATCTTTCACCCGATAAAAATGGAGAAGTTATATGCAAATGTCCCCGCACTTTCACAGGACATTGCGCAAGTACTTCCACCGTTGCATCTTCGTTGGAAAGAAGCGGAAGCAGAATTTGAATGTCAGTTCTTGACAGATGCATTACGCAGAAATGAGCATAATTTTCTTCGTACGGCAAGGGATATTGGTTTACGTCCTGAGACATTGTCACGAAAGATAAGAAGATTGAGATTAGGGTGATAGCTATTCTATCAATACTACTTTCTTTCCTTGTCTGATCGTAAGATAAGGCTTAGTTAGCTTTTTCTTTAGTTCTTTATCCTGTGTTAAAACTAATTTGCCTTTTTGAGAGAGTTTTACGAGTTCATCATCGACATATTCTGAGGAAGGTATTTTAGCGATGTTCTTAATTTCTAATAACATCAAAGCGATCTTTGCTGCCGTCTTGTATTTCCCGCGTTGTTCTTGCTGAATCTTGATCAATTCATCTACTGTACCACTGAGGACGGCGAGCTTGTATTGAAACATACAAATTTTCTCTATCTCGATGAAGATATCAATCTTTTGTTCTCCGACAGCCATGAGCGCATTCGTGTCGATGATGATTGTTTGGGTTGATGTTTTCATTTGTTATGCTCTTTCGATAAGAGCGTGTTGTGTTTTGATCCAAAGGAGACGAGCAGTAACTAGCACTAAAGCAAGGAGAATTGTAGCGAGGAGAAGCAGGAAAAATGAGGTTGTTCTCTCTAAAGCGAGTTTAATCAACTCTGCCGTTCCAACGATACAAGCATTGAGAAAGAAAGCGATCGGTAATGAGTAGTGTATCTTTTTGATTCCCGTACGAAAACTTTGCTGGATAACTGCTCTATATGTTCTTGCAGTTATGTGTGCGGCGATAACGATGAAACAATAATAGAAGAGAAGGCCTATTCCTGCTGCTATCTTGATTCGATCGTAGAGTTGTTCTTGATCCGGATCGTTAAAGAAAGATGCTTTGATAACTATCGAAAAGAGAAGAAAGAGAATCACTCCCATTGCCAGGATGAGGATTGAGAAGCGAGTCCAGATTATGCTGATTCTCTTTAGATTTTTTTTCTTCGATGACCCTTCCTCTGAAGCGGTGAATAAAGAATGGCTGATGATCCATGATGCTGCGTAGAGAGTGAAGGCAATCGCAGCCAGTCCCCAAAGCCAGCGGAGGGTATATTTCTTCATAATTTGATAACTTTGATAGATGGGTGTGATGTCATTGAGGAATGGCTGCCCATCGTTGATCTTCTGCGGATCAAAGTTCGCTTGATCCAGCTGACCAAGGATGCCTTGCGTCCCTTCGACGATATGCTGGACGTTAGCTGTTGTGATATAGCCAACGCTGCCAAACAAGAGAAGCTGTAGAAGAACGAGGATACTAAAAATACTTTGATGTGCTTTTATCGTTTGAAGTGTAACACTAAGAAGAGACTTTATGTCCATGAGGTGATGTTCTTTCTTTAGTTTAAAGACTTTTCTCTCATCGCGGTCCCCTGCCTATTTTGAGAAGGTTCTCTTTAGGCAAGATGGACAACTTTTTTTGACTTGCTTGAATCATTCACAACATTTATATAATGAACATTTATTTCTCTTGTGAAATATATGTTTTGTAGAAGAACATATGTGGTGTGAGGTCATGGAATATCGCAAGTTAATTTCTTTTGGAAAAAATAGTTTTGTTGTCTCTCTTCCGAAGAGTTGGGTCCGTCGAAATAATCTTCTGAAAGGGGCATTAGTCTACGTTGAGGAGCAAGATAATAATCTCCTTCTTGGTCTGGGTGACCGCCAGGAGATACAAGAGAAAGCTAAAGAGATTTCTGTGGATGGTAAAAGTGTTCGTCGTCTTAAACGAGAGATTATCACCGCGTATATCAAAGATTATAAGACGATTACCCTCTTTGGTGAAGAGTTGAAAGATAAGGCTGTCGAGATTCAAAATACGGTCCAGAACTTAATGGCGTTGGAGGTTATGGAGCAGACATCTCGTAAACTAGTGGCGCGTGATTTCTTAGATATGAATAATATTTCGATCATTAATCTGGTCAGGAAGATTGATGTAATCATCAGGGCGATGATGGAAGATTGTGAAAAGATGTTTGTTGAGGATGATTATGAGAGTATCTTTCATCGAGACAACGACATCAACCGCTTAACTTTTCTTATTTTTAGGGTGGTCGAATTCGGATTCAATAATTCTTCCTATATTTACAAGAAACAAAACTTGAATAGTCATAAATTATTGACTTACTGGTGGAGTGTCTTCCATTTGGAAGCGATTGGTGATGATGTAAAACGGATTGCGCGGTATATGAGGACAACTCCTCTTGATCCGAAACAACGTGAACGCTTCATCAAGCTGCTTGTGTCCGCTAAAGAGAATTATCTACGCGTTTTGAAAGGGTTCTACGCGGAAGATGTAGAACTGGTCCATGCCGTGCTCGATCTAAAAGAAAAATTGATTTCTGATTGTGAATTATTTTATCAGGATAATAAGAAAGTGGAGAATGTCGGTTTACTGATTGAACGGTTGAAATCGATGATTACGGGAGTGTATAGTTTGGGAAGGGTTATTTATCAGTCGGATATCGGGGAGAAATAATTAAAGGTTCTAGAAAAGAAAGGTTTTTAAACGATCTTATTCCTGTTGATTGATTATGCAGGGGTAGCAAAGCCTGGTCAAACGCGCAGGACTTAAGTATCAACGAAGAAGCAATCCTGTCCCTTAGTGGGTTCGGGAGTTCAAATCTCCTCCCCTGCACTTTTTCTTTGTGTTTGGGTCGTTATCCCGTGTAGTAATTTTCTATTTCTTCATTCTCGAAAGGTTTTTAAAAAGAGTGTCTTTCGTCAGGAATAATTGCCCCTGTGGCTCAGTGGTAGAGCGTGTCCTTGGTAAGGACAAGGTCGCGAGTTCAATTCTCGCCAGGGGCTTACATTAAATGTGCCAGAAAGCCTCGCACGCGAAGAGAAATAAGATTTCTCTTGCGTCCCAGAATTGCTTTGCAATTCTCAGGACTTTAGTGCGAGGTGAGACGATTTCAAGAAATGTAAGGAATATTACATTTCTGAACAGAAAACTGATCGTCGTCAGTTTTCATGTCCCCGCACTTTTATGACTTTTTTTGAGGTTTGTTTTGGAAGTAATAAATATGCCAAAGACAAACATTAGCACTGAAACAAGGCTCACTAGAGGACAGTTTTTTGCAGAAAACATCGTTAGTGCTGTTCGCGGAGGAAATTTATCAACACCTGTGAATATTCTTCTCGTAGGAATCGGTTCTCATCGATACTTTGGTTGTGGTTATGAAGCCTACAATACTTTTGCTTGTCTTGAGCATGCGGGTGTCGACTATCGTGCAACTGTTGTTGATCTTCTTCCTGAACTTGTTGCTGATTTTCAAGAAAGGGGAGAGTTGTACGTTTCGTTTCGGACACTTAATGATCTAGAGAATGAAAGCAGGAAAGCGTGGTCGCAATATCTCCAGTGGACTGGTCAAGGAGAGAAGATTGTCGATACCTCTCAGGTAGTGATTCCTTCTCAAAGGCGAGGATTTCGTCGTGAGTTTCCTAATGTAGTCGTTCGTGCTGCGAAAATCCCCGCTTCTTTAGAACAGAAATTAGGAAATCAAGAAGTGGTCGCAGTTCAAGGGAATATTAAATCGATTGATCTGCAACAATATGGGCCGTTTACTGCTGCTGCTTGTGTGAATGTACTTTATCAACTAGGTCGTGAGCCGCGAGACACAATGAAAGCTATTCTCAATATCACTTCTAATGTGGAGCGTTCTGGACTGGTTTATCTCGATTTACCTTGGCTGCCATTTTTCAATTTTGATCCTTCTTTCTCTGTGGATGTTGAGAACTCTCTTCAGGATCTAATGGGTCTAGAACGGAACCATTTTCAAGGAGATAATGTAATTCTTTATCGAAAAAGTCTTCCTTACGGCTCACCAACGCGGCGGCTTCCGCGTTCTTTACCAATATTGCTTCGTTAATTCTACTTACACTTTCCTTGTTCGCAGCCAGCCGCACAATTAGTCATTCCTGCTTCCATCTTCTCGCCTGTGTCCGGATTGCATTGATATTGATATAACACGCCTCCTTCACAAACATCTGGATAGGGTACATTATTAAAATCGAAGACTGTTCCGGACATCATCGGATTATTCTCGGCGTCGGTATCAAGACATGCTTTTACACAAGCAAACATTACATTTGTCCCATCGACATCTTGCGTTTTTTTGCAAAAAGTATTGTCGGGGCAGTTATAAAATGAGGCTTTGGGGTTATTCTCTTCACACCAATAATCCATGATCCCATGAAAGGATCCGTTGCCGATACAAAAATCATTACTGGTGTATGGCTCGCCATGTTTATCGGTTCCGTACACATAGCCTTTTGTAGTATAATTTTCTTTTCCATCCGAATCGGTACAAGTGACTTCATAAGGAGTAGGAACACAACTGAGTGTTATTTTTGCTATTTCTCCATCAGCTTCGATCATTTCTTGACAGATTTGGTCTGGTTCACACCAATGATAGCTCGCTTCGGGATATCCATTCTTACAGGTGTAGTCAACTTGTGCGTCTCCAGATAG
The DNA here is from genome assembly GCA_016181265.1 of Candidatus Woesearchaeota archaeon. GTDB lineage: Archaea > Nanobdellota > Nanobdellia > Woesearchaeales > GW2011-AR9 > JACOZP01. The sequence goes on along the minus strand of JACOZP010000019.1, from coordinate 38,394 downwards.
CGTTTCCAAACAGAAGTCGTTATGGACAAATTTGTCTTCATCTTTTGTTGTCCCTTCTACATATCCTTTCTCTGTAAAGTTTTCAGCGCCATCGGAATCAAAACAAGTAGGCATCGCACCCGGGACACAGGAAAGTGTTGCTGTTCCATTGATTATCTCTTCGATGCATTTTTGACCTTCTGGACATGCTTCATAAGATAGTTCCCAGATATTATTTACACACGTGAAATCACTACGATAGTCTAGCGTCTTTGTTTCTAGGCAATAATCATCTTTGACGTAGATCGACCCGGTATTATCTAAGCCCAGAACATAACCATCTTCTTCAAATGAAAGACCGTCTGTATCGTGACACTCTGCACATGCACCCTTGACGCACGGCATCCCTAGTTCGCATTCCGTCGTATCAGTATACCATGTTCCATCTTGTCCGCAGATGACATGGAGTATCTTGTCTGAATCTCCGTCGAGGCAGAAGCCCATGTGCCAAAACGAATCGTAACTATATAATGTCCCGTTTGGATATTGTTCTTGTGGGTTTGGTTGTGTGCAGAAATCTTTTGCAACAGGGACACAGCTTTCTTTTTCGCCATCTCCATCAACATCATAGAGATATTCGGTCTGGTTTCCGGGGAAGAGATTTTCCGGACAAAGATCAAGGAGACAACTTTCAAGAATTCCGTCGTTATCGTTATCAAACGGAAATTCTCCTTGTAACCCTGGAATGGTCGGGCAAAAGTCAGGCGTACAACTGTCATTAACTCCATCTGCATCTATGTCGTAGAGAAACGTTGTCTGAAGCCCTTCGATGTTTGGACAAACGTCGATTGGTTCACAACTCTCATTAATTCCATCTCCATCGTTGTCATAGATAAATGTTATTTGAATTCCGGGAAGCGTAAGACAAAGATCTTCTTCACAATTTTCGGGAATCCCATCTTTATCATTGTCGTAAGGAAAAGTCTCTTGAAGACCAGTGATCCATTTACAGAGATCTTCTAAACAACTCTCTGCTTTTCCGTCATCATCATTATCAAATGGATAGGAATCTTGAATTCCCGCTATTGTTGAGCAGTAGTCAAAGGCACAACTTTCAAATATGCCATCGAGGTCGTTGTCAAATGGGAAATCTTCCTGTACCCCTGCAACTTCAGGACAATAGTCAGGGACACAGCTATCGTTGATCTGGTCGTTATCTGTATCATAGAGAAAATCTGTTTGTAATCCCTCAATGCTTGGACAGATATCAGTTGCAGTACAGCTATCTCCCAACCCGTTGCCATCGTTATCATAAGGAAATGTGATCTGAATTCCGGGAAGATCGAGGCAGACATCTTTTGGTTCACAGCTATCTGCGATTCCATCGTCATTGGTATCAAATAGGAAAGAAGCTTGAATTCCTTCTACTGTCGGGCAAAAGTCTTCGGGTTGACAAAACGCTTCTCCTTTGGTGTTTACAACACACGTCGATCCGGGGAGATAATCATTACATTTGACTCCTTTACTTTTAGGCAACCCTTCCGAACAGTAGGATTCTACAAGAATAAATGCTCCTTTGCAGACATCGGGCAGCAGCTCCGTAGAATTGGGTTCGGCCGTGAGAGTGAATGAAACAGTTCCTCCTTTACCTAAAGATTTATCGCTGCTGGCGACTGTTTCTTCAAAGAATTCACCAAAAGAACTTTGTTTGAAGAGGACTTCCGTACCATCTGAATCATCGCACTCGACTTTATCGAGGGTGGTACATTTTCCTGCAACATAGATCGGCGTTTCTGGTGGACACCATTTCTGATGATGATCGTCACCTACTTTCACCCACTTTTCTGGTTCCTCTGTTTCTCCTGTGTCTGCAGAACTATCGGATGTTGAAGTTGCATCCGGATGGTTGGATGTTGAGATATCAGCATACGCAGGTGGAAGGGCGGGGGGTGGTTGGTAGGGTAAAGGAATAGAGGAGTTTGTATCAAAATAATCAGTCGGCAAACGGGTGGCTGGAGAATCTCCTGTTGTATCTTGCGTCTGTTGCACGATGTCTTCTAATGGTTCTTGACTAATGGGAGCTTTTCTTGGTGTTCCGGTACATGCTAACGCAAGAGCACTAGCGAGAGTGAGGATTGTCCTACGGCTTCGTTTCAACATTTTTGGGGGTGGCAGTTCTTTCGCATATAAACCTTTATTATATGCTGTAAATAGTAAACCCAATCATTGATCATTCTCATGAAGTATATAAATGATTAAGAAGAAAGGTACGTTTTTATCTTTATGCTTACTGCTGTTTCAGAACACTTACGAAATCTGGTCCATACTTTTTCTGATAAAGATCAGATCTTATTAGGCGATGTCATGTATTCTTTTGACCCACAGCGTTTTCAACGGATTCTATCTACTCAAGAGACAAAAAGAATTGCATTTATTGATGGGGGTCAGGCTGAAATCTTTAATGCAGGTAATTTTATGGTCTCTTTTATTCGTGTCTGCGCTCACGTTTTTGCCGGTTTAAAGAAGAAAGAGATGGTGCGCTCTGAATTTTTTGTGATCAATTCGACGCACTGGCAGGAGGGGGAGATGTGGTATAAGAGCGTTATTCTGGCGGAAGGAGAAAAATTGGTGACGGAAGAACAGTTATCTGTTAATTCTCATGACCCTTTGCTGAAGAGAGGTAAGGAACGAGCTGGACCGTTAATTCTCTCGTCTATGGCGCGACGGTTTGCTGAACTGACATTGGCAAGAAAAGTGGATGCTGATTTTATCGTCTTAGATGGGACACTTGATGCGACGTATCCTGGCGAGGAGAACTTATTGAAAATACTGGGAGAGAAGGTCTGTTCCTTAGCGAAATCTTCTTCGCTTCTGACGATGAACGGTAATAGTCCGGTCATTTTATTACAAAAATGGGGATTGGCGGAGCCGTGGGTTTATCCCGTTACTAAGATCACTTCCTTTGTCAAGCTGCATCAACATTCGAGACATGTTTTCCGTTTTGAAGGGAATCGTGAGGTGTTGCCGTTTCTGTTACCTCATGCTGCTGACGCGCTCTTTTTAGGTTATCCTTATGGTTTAGTTTTTGCGGATGCAATGGCCCGTGTCAGTAATCAAGAGCAAAAATCATTGTTTTTACGGCTTGTGCTCAATGCAGAAAATAAAGAAATTAGAGAGTATTTGACGACGTTAGATGCTCATTCGATTTTAGACAGTTTATCGTCATAAAAGTGCGGGAAAGCGTCTCACCTCGCTCTAAAGTCCTGAGAATAAAGAGACGCTTTCTAATCTCCGCACTTTGTGACATAAATAGGCTAGAAAGCCATTCATCCTCGTCTTAAAAGACGAGGCTTTCTGGCCTATTTAATGTAATTTATAGCCGAGTACTTTATTTTTCTCTCCCAAACCATAACCTTCTACTGTCAATTCCACTCGCTCAATAATGTTACGTTGAAGAAGATGATTTAAAGCAGTCTCATATACTTTCACTTCTACAGGATCTACTACTGCGGGATTTCTCTTCTTTCCTATTGTTCCAACAACATAATTCTCTAGGTGTTCTTCTGTTAATCCTTGAGGTGCTGTTCGTAAAGTCATTCTGATGGTCTCTTCTAATAGTACTCTGTCGTCCATCTTTTAGAGATTGAATTTCTGATATAAATAGATTTAGGAACTAGAATTCATCTTTTCGGCTTCTTCTCGCACTCGTCGGTATTCTTTAAAATACTGTTGAGCGATCTCTTCACTTTCTATGATCAGTATATTCTCATCGTTATTCTTATTGCCGTTATTGGTCGGGTTCATCGATCCGGTGATAACTGTTTTTTCGTCGATGATGAAGACTTTGTGATGCATCGTTCGGGGATTGCCATCTTTTAGTACTTTAATACCATTCTTATTGAAGCGTTGGAAAGGGCTATCTTTTGTTCTCATTCTTGTTTCAATGATGCCCTCTACGCTTATATTGTCTAGATATTTGAGGAGGAGAATATTCTCGATATTTTCATGGGTGAACGAGAATGTCATGAAATAAATGGAGCTTTTAGCTTTCTCTAGTTCCGTGACGATATGATCTACACAATGATCTTCGGGGCAGAAGTAATTCTGGATGGTTGTGTTTTGGACGAAAACGAGCGGCGTTTTCACCGGCTTCCCTGATTTAAACGTTCCATTCCACAATTCTTGAAATTCGTCTTCATAGTTATTAACTAATGTGGGGATGTCAGTGATCAGAAGGTTGTTATTATTCTTGTGTACATCATTAACCGTGGGATTTGTTGATCCGGTAAAGAGTAGGCGCTGGTCAATGATACAGAACTTATCATGCATTTCTCCTCGTTTATCAGCTTTGGTGAAATAAGTATTAAACTTCTGGATGTATCCGTCATCCATGACGATACGCACGTCCAGTTGTTGTGCTTTTGTCTGGAAAAGGTGTTTTAATGATTCTAAGTCCAGATCGTACAGAGCACAGTGAAGAGATGTCTGCGCTTGGGCAAGACTTTCTTGTAACAGCTGTTCACAATTATCTCTCGGACAGAAAAAGACAGTGATGTTGCCCTCTTCTTCGATGCCGCTGCGGGTGGTGGTCTTTTCTGTTTCAATAGTAAGATCATCAATAGGATATATTTTACCTAAGGTTATCGCTATCAGAAGAAATAGAAATATAAAGACAAAAGTAACTACCCGCTTTGGATATTGTGACATTTTTTTGTTCTGCAAGCCAGTAATATTTAAGAACAATTGTTCTCTATAAGTAGATATGGAGATTTTGAGAAAAGAAGATCAGTATCGTCTCTGGCATGGTGGTGTCTTTGGTAATAAATTGAGGACCTGGAATTCATATGGGGAGGTTATGGGTTCTGGATATCAAGGAACGGTTACGATGCGCTATCGTGGTTCTGCAGGCGGGGGGTTTGTACGATACGAGGTCCCTTTAGATCAAATTCTTCCGGTTCAGGAAGAATGGAGAAACGCTGGTGCTCAAGAAGCGTTGATTACGTTTAATGAAAGCGCGCCGGATTCTCAATTAGTTTTGCAAGGGGAAGTCATGCATGATCACCGCGGCTATGTCTTTTTTCATTCTGATGAGAAAAAAAAGATGCGTGATGCACTACGTCAAGGCCGACATGTTGAAGGATTGCAGGCAAAGTTACTTCTTGAAGAGACAATGACGCCCTCTAGCTATGCTGATCTGGAAGCTCTTTTTGATATTTATTCAGATAGCGTTGTAGAGCTGAGTGTTTACGAATTCTGCCTTGGTAATATTCCGGGGAGGAATATGGTTGTTTGGGAAGTGAGAAATTATTAATAACGACCAGCTCTTGAATAAATGAGCACAAAGCCAGAACAACCATAAATCTTTTAAATAAGAAGAGGTATAAATAGGGTATGTCTCCGAAAATAACCCCTAATGATTCTCCAACAGCAGTTGAGTCTCCTTACGAAGATCTGAAGAAAGAGAAACTTTCTAAAAAAAAGAAGAACCCGTTTGATGAAATGCTTGAAGAGTTAGAGACTTATGAAGAGGGTTGTGACGAGAAAGATCTGATGTCTTCTGGGGAATAAATTTTCGTTGTGGTTGATGATGGATGATGCGATGGATGCAGATATTGAACCGGTTAAGATTCAGAAATATAAGATCAGTTGCTGTCGTTCATATCTGACTCCTAAGGGGAGATGTTATACTTGTCCAGATAGCGATCTTGATTTTGATCCAGATGAGGAGTAAGATATTTAAACAGGATCACAACTTTCTTATTGATGAAACTAATCTCCTGGAATGTCAACGGTATTCGTGCTTGTATCAGAAAGAACTGTCTAGAGCCTGTCATCGAGAACGAGAAGCCGGACGTGTTTTGCATCCAAGAGACGAAAGCGCATCCTGATCAAGTTGATAAAGTATTGCATGATTATGAACATCACTTTTGGAATAGTGCAAAGAAGCCGGGTTATTCTGGAACGGCAATCTTCAGCAAAATCAAACCGAAAAGTGTTGCATATGGGTTGGGAAAAGAGGAACATGATCAAGAAGGTCGCGTTATCGCTGTTGAGTTTGATACATTTTACCTTGTCAATGTCTATGTTCCTAATTCTGGGCGAGGACTGCCCCGTTTGAAGTATAGGAAGACCTGGGATAATGATTTTCTGCAGTATTTGAAAAGATTAGAACAAAAGAAACCGGTTGTTGTTTGCGGCGATTTTAATGTTGCGCACACAGAGATTGATTTGGCTCACCCGAAGGAGAACTATAATAAGACGGCTGGGTATACGCAGGTTGAGATTGATGGATTTGTTAATTTTATGAACGCTCAATTTATAGATACGTTCCGTGAATTTGAAAGGAATGGTGGGCATTATACCTATTGGGGGCAATGGAATAATCTGCGGGCGCGAAATATTGGCTGGCGTATTGATTACTTCCTTGTTTCGAAATCATTGCGCTCTGAATTAAAGCGTTCTTTTATTCTGTCTATATATCAAGGATCGGATCATTGTCCTGTTGGGATTGAGATAAATGATGAAATAGATTAATCCTTGGCAGAATTCTTATAAAGTAATAAGCTTACTTCTCTATTGATGGTAAAACGTGTTGAGCATTTTCGTTTAGATAGAAAAGGGCTTTCATCACAGTTAGGAGGAAGGCTCACGATTCCAGAGCATATTCGTATCACTGGACATATCCTTCTTTCTTATGTTGGGGAAGATTTAATTCCTCCGGACTTGGATCTTTTCCTCTTGGAGGATCTCAATGGTTTCTATCATGATGTTAATGCAGGTTCTCTCCCCTTTTCCTCAACGTGTCGAGGAATCTATGTTAACGAGCATTCTCCCTGGGTTCCACGGCGGGATTATCAGAAAACAACTGTAGCATTACAGGAAAGATACGGAATTACAGCTCGACGTGCGTTACTTCTGCCACAAGAAAGAGTTGATTATTGGACGATTGTCCATGAGGCGTTGCATGACATTTTCGCCAATTTGTCTCCTGAAGTAAGGACGCGTCTTGTTCAAGCAGCTGCTTCTACCTATGACACTAATGGAAAGTTTGAACATTTATTGGATCTAACCCACCTAAATAGTTCGCAGTTTCGGTGGGATACAGCAGCTGTCGCTCAACGAATGAATGAGAACCGTGCAGCACGGCGAAGTCTTCTCGATGGTACTGATGAATTTTATACATTTCAAAGGTTAATGTCTGGAGATCAATTACAGGTTGTTGATGAATTCATCTCTAATTTCTTTGCTAATGATCGTGGTTTTGATCGTTGGGCTCCAAAGCATCTTCATCCTTCTTTTAAATCTATGTTGCGTGAGGTGGGTTATAATATGGATTCTCCCCCAGAAGTGATGGACTAATACTTCTTTGGTAAGATTATCGATAAAGTTATTAAGCATTGATTATTTTTAAATTGTGAATATGAAGAAGAAGGACATAACAACCTATTTTCCACTCGTTGAATTACCTCAGGAGACATTGATTCACCGAGGTGCTCGACAAGATGCATTTTTCTATATTCAAATCTTTGGAGGAAATTCTCCCATCAATTTATCTCGGGCGCGTGAAGTGAAACAAAGGATTTTGGCACAAGAAACACGTCGGCCGATCATTTATCTTGCTGAGATGGACATCTGTTGGGTAGAAAGTGACAATGGCGAAACTCTTCTTTATTCTTATCATCCGACCCGGGCGAAGTATCTCCATCCCCTTTCCTATGCTGAAGTTCTTCAGAAGGTTAAACAAAGACAATGTCATTATGTCGCTGATTTGTTGCGCGAAGGGGATGACATCAACTTCTTTTTTGATCTTAAAACAGGAATAGGTTCTGCTGAGAAAGCTTTGCGGACTCTTCTCGATCTTCTCGGTCCTAAGAAAAACAATTGTCTTTTTTATTCCTATGATCCTTTAATGCTCGGTACTCTTGCCACTCTTGATTCTTCGTTGGCAATGAGCGTGCGGACGATGAAACAATGGCGCAATGGTCGTTCGGTCCTCGTACCGCGAGTAAGTGCGATCGGTTCTGTTGTTAATGTCTATGACTTACCCATTGCAGCGATCACGATCAATGCAAAATTACACCGCCTTGCGCACTTGCGGCAGTTGAATGATGACGTGCGAAAGAATGGCCGCTATTTAATCTTCGGAACGTTGGGAAAAAACAAGAAGAAATTCCAGATGGCGTATGCTATTGCTCTCGGCGGGAATATCAATAAATTGACGTTTGATGATATTAAGGATTTTTTGTGACTTCTGTAATTGCCGGCCCGGCCTGTAATTCTTTTTTCAATTGATCTGCTCTTTCTTGGTCCCATTTTTGGATAAGATCTAAATACCGTTTTCCGATCGTAATACTTTCTGAACAGTTCGAACTACAAGGGAAGTGAGAAAGAAGGACGCAATCATGTGCCCGTTTTGTCAGGTTTGTAAACATGTTTGTTGGCTTTAATTGGAGATTTGGGTTTGCTTCACTGAAACGTTTGCAGAAGAATTCAACACAACAAGACGGGTATCCTAACATCCGACCAAGTTCTTTATCATCGCATTTGAGTTCGGCTACACTGGCTTGCCAAGCTTTGTATTGGTCTAACGAGAAGTAGACAAAAAACATGCCTGACCGCTGGTCGGTTAGAGGGAGGCGGATGCCTTTATTGGAGTAACTGCTTTCGTCGGCGAGATGGACTTTGAAACTAGATTTTGCAAGATAGATCTCATTTTCATTACAAAACTTTTCGATGACTGGCAATTCGTATTCATAAAAGCCTTGTCGAACGACAGGTTTAGCACCAGCGATGAGAAGCAGGATTTCTTGTGCTTTAGTCTTGGATCCGAAGATCTTGGCGAGTTTAGGAATCATTGAGATCCTAGAGCAAACACTTTATTATATTTTTTTCTATAGGGAAGTTTGCATAATTAACTTTCTCTTGGCAAAGTTCTCTAAGATGAGTTGAAAAGGCGGTAGTTATATAAACTCTTTATTCGTTAGAGAACTATCGCAAAATTGAGAAAAGAATTACGGCCTGGCACTTCTTCGTTGGGGGAGAGATATCCCAAATTACTTTTTCTGCTCTTTTCAGTTGTTGTTGCTTTTATTTTAGTTGCAAAACGGGATTTTGCTCCTCTTCAGCAGATTCTATTTTCTCTGGGTTATTTAGGAACATTTTTTGCTGGCTTTCTCTATGCTTACAGTTTCACGGCCATCTTATCAACGGCTCTCTTTTTACTTTTAGCGGGTGAGCAGAATATCTTTCTTGCTGTCTTTGTTGCAGGTATTGGTGCAATCATCGGGGATTTTCTCTTTTTTAAATTGTTGAGGGGTTCTTTTTCTCAAGAACTACATCGTCTATCTAAAGAAAAGCTTGTTGTTGCTTTGGGTAAGCCGTTTCATCACTTTAGGCGGTATGCGTTAATGGTTTTGGCGGGAATCATCATCTCTTCTCCTTTACCAACAGAATTTGGCATCGCCATGTTCTCCTCATTAAAGGAAATGACGACAAGGCGTTTTCTGATCGTTACCTATCTTCTTCATACTTTTGGTATTTTTATCATTCTTTTGATCGGGAAAGCATTGTAAAATTGACGAAACTCTTTTAAACTCAGGAACCACTTTTCTCTTTATGACTAACTTAACTGTTCGTATACAAGTGAAAGACATCATTAAAGAGGCAGGCCTTGGCGTAGAAAATATGTCCGGTGATTTTATGGAAGCTTTGGATGATAAAGTAAAAGAACTAATTTTGGCTGCAGTGAAAAGAGCGAAGGAAAATAGCAGAAGGACGGTTATGGGAAGAGACTTATAAGAAGGTAGATTTTTTTATCTTTATGTTCTTCTTGGGACGCTTGGTGTTGGAAGTTCAGTAGACGTGTCAGGGTATGGGCGGTGGAAAAGAAGAGTATGTTTTACGATGGGTTTCTCTTGTTTTAATTGTTTTATTTTCTCTTCAACTTGAGCAACACGATCTTCAAGAAGAGAAATCATCTGTGGTTCAGTACCTTGTGCTTTTTTTAGATCTACCAAGCTCTTAAGACTTTCTAAGCGTTGTTCTAACTCTGTAAGGCTGGCTACGGGGACCGGTTCCGTCTCGTCTTGTCTTTCTGTCTTTTTGCTCTTCTTTTGCTGTAGCGAGACGTCGCGTTTAATTTCTTTGCGAGCAGCGACATCTGCAAGTAGATGCGACAATCGGTTTACTTTCTTCTGCAGATCTTTATCTTCGGTTGCGGCAAGACGTCTCCGTAGTAGTTCATTCTGCTTTTTGAGTTCTCTAATCTTTTCGGATTCCCTTTTTTCTTGCTGCTGCAATGCTTTCTCTACTTCGAGAATTGTCTGCAGCTGCTCTTCTAGGTGGAGAACTTCTTTGCGGATACTTAACCTCGGAACACTTTTCTGTGAGGTGAGATATTTTAATTCTTCAATCCGTTTACTGATTTTTTCTTTTGGTATCTGTCTTGTGCTCTGGGCATATGCTTGCGAAGCTAATTCTAGAAGATGTCGGGTACGAAAAGTATCAATATTTTGGAGATCTACTTGCTTCACCGAAAGACACCCATTCTCTTTTTGGAATCTGAACTTGGGGGAAGAGGCGGCATGTCGAAATCCTGTGGTGGGGCTTGAGTAGGCGGCATCATCGTAGGAGCCGGCCCGCCCATGGGCATTGTTGGTCGTGGCGCCATGCGGTTTGGTGTTGCTGGCGCACCCATGGTGTGTTGCACAGGATATGCTGGGGAACTACGTGGAAGCGAAGGGCTACCCATCCCTTGCCGGGCCATGAATTCACTCAGTTTATCGGAGATGGCGATCATTCCTCGTGCGATCGTCTCGTTTTGACTGATGATGGCGTCATTCTTTTCAATGAGCGTACGTAGATTCTTACTTGGATCGTCAGTTTTTGTCCCATCCAAGACTTTTTGGAAAATAGCAGTCAATTGATGGATATTATCTTTAAGGCTTTCAATCTCGAGAATGAGTTCGTTTATTCTTGCATCGGGCTGGCTTAATCTTTTTTTGAGAGCGTCCATGTCCTGTTTTAAATCATTCAGGACTTGGTGAGGTAATAATTCGTAATCGGCTTCGTCCATGTGCACCACCTTTTTAGATAGTTTGGTGAAGGGTTTATCGTATATAAATGTTTCTTTGGGGTTATTTATTGTTCGCCGTTATTTTCATAATATAACTTTGTGTATTCTTGTGCGAAGGCAGGATTAATTTTTGCGTAGTATTGGTTTAATCGTTCAAATTCTGTTTTCCCTACACCCAATTGGCCGAAATCGAGGAGGATGTCGAGAAGTGATTCAATTCTGGGGATGGATCGTTCATGGCTGCTGATGATTGCATCGATTTCTGTGCTGAGCGGAGAAAGGGTCTGTTCCATCTTTTGCTTTAAATCAGCTATTCTTTTGATCAGTTCGTCCACATCTATCTCTTTGAAACGTTAGATTAATAAACTCTTTGTGGTGTGAAAAAATCTATGCTCTTTTCCTTGGTGATGGGTACGATAACATTCTTGTTTTTAGCAGCAGCTTCGTATTCTGATTTACGTACACGGGAAGTTCCGGATATGCTTTCGTATGGCCTGATTATAGTTGCGTTAGGTATTCGTGGTATTTTTGTTCCTGAGCTTGGTTGGGGGCTGCTCTTGAGTGGAGCATTAGGTTTTGCAGCCTGTTTTCTTTTAGCATGGCTCTTTTACAAGACGAATCTGTGGGGTGGCGGGGATAGTAAGTTATTGATGGGAATGGGCGCGGTGATTGGTATAAACTATCCTCTCGATTTATCGAGTCTTCTTTTACTCTGGTTCTTCGTCTTGCTTTTGTTTTTGGGTTCAATCTATGGCTTATGCTGGTTGTTTGGTCTTTCGGTCATCCGATGGAAAGTATGTAAACCTAAATTTATCGAGAAAGTACACCAGTTTGAGAAGGTGCAATGGGGATTGGGTTTAGGTTCACTGGTCGTTGTTGGTCTCTCTCTATTAGATGTGCTCTGGTTATTTTTTCTTCTACCCGTGTTTGTCTTTTATCTTTTTCTCTTTGTGACGACGATCGAAGAGGAGTGTTTTGTCAAACGCGTTTCACCAGCGAAATTGACCGAGGGAGATTGGCTTGGTGAGGAAATATTTGTTGACGAGGAACGATTTCCACGGCGGCGCGCTTTGGAGATGAAAGATATTGAGAAATTGCTTGCGGCACATAAAGAAGGTAAGCTTCCTTCCGTAGTGATCCGTGAAGGTGTGCCTTTTGTGCCAAGTTTTGTGTTAGCATATGCTGTCTTATTGTGGGGGATGCCATTAGCAGTAATGGTAGGAAAGATGTTTTTGGGAAGAGGTTAGATTTTGGATTTTAGAAACATTTTTATACCTGTAAAGATTGGTTTGCTATAGTTATACTTAATTCATTATATTAGAGGTGTTGATTGATGAAGAAAAAGGGGTCACTGAATTTATCTATTGAGGCTATTGTTGTTATTGTTATTGCGTTTGTTGTTCTTGGTCTTGGCTTAGGATTTGTGCGGAATCAGTTTAGCTCGATTCAGCAGACTTCTAGTTCTGTTCAAGAACAGATTCGTCAGCAGATCCTTGACGATCTTCGTACGGGGAATAAGAAATTAAGTTTTCCGGCGACGACGCTGAATATCGATAAGGGTAGTTCTCAAGATATCGCTATCGGCGTAAAGAATGTGAAAGCAAGCGGTGATCTCGATTTTAAGATTCAAGTAAGTGTTCTTCAGAAGCAAGGGGCGACAGATGGGGCGGATGTTTCTCAACAAGTTGAATTCTTCTACCTGCCTGGTCCTTTCAAGTTAAAAGTAACGGATGCTGAAGCGTACAACATCAAGATAATCGGTTCGGGTGATAAAGGAACATATCTTGTTAGCTTAAAGATTGTTGATACAAACGCTGCTGAAGAGCAAGATAATACCTACGCGGAGAAATCATTCTTCGTGAACATCATTTAAAGCATAAAATAATAGGTGATACTTATGACACGTACAATGAAAAAAAGAATGACGCCCGATCAAGAGTTTCAGATCATGAAGTTGGTCTTAGACAAATTTCTGTGGCTAGGGTTTATTGTCATGGGTTGGGGGATGTATCTTTCACTTTCATCCGCAGCGATCCTTCCTGGTCTGTGGTTTATGGTTGCGGGAGCAGTTCTGTTATTCCTCTTCGTGATTCTAATCGTAAAAGAATATGAAGTGTGGAAATAGGTAGATCTGTTTCAGTTTTCTTTGACTTTCTTTTATCTGTTTCTTTCTTAATGTTATTCTTTATATTGCCCTAACAATGATGGCGTACAGCTGCCGTGGATTTCCCAATATGGAATCTCTTGTTTACTCCAGATCTGTTTAGAGAGACTTTCTGTTGAGATGATGCACACTGCACCATCATCGCTGCCGCATAGATTGGTTGTTTCTAGGGGTACGGAGATACGATATCCTTCCTGCTCTCCATACATGACGCGGATATATGTGTTAAAGACTTCGTTGACAAATGCGCCCTGCGCAAATTTGAGTACTTTTGCTGAGATACCATCGGGAGAAGCGAGAACAAGGATGCCAGCGGGAATCAGCAGATAGTTATTTTTCATCTGTTCGATGGTCAAGCAATATGTTCTGACGTTGTCTTGTTCTGAAAGTAGTTCTCCCTGCGTTGAGGTAAGTGTAGATATAATTTCTTTACCCCATTGATATTTTCTCATGACCAGAGTAAGGAGATCTTCTTCTTGTAAATTTCCTTCTTGCTGTGAGAATTTGCCTGCTTGATCAGTCTTAAGATAACCCTGTCGTGTACTTCTGCTTTGTACCTGAAAAGATGAGTAATGTATTCCGTTAGGATCAGTAGCAAGAAATAAGGTTGAGTGGCCGTTTTGTAGTCCATATACTGTGATATTAGCCAAAGGGTAATCATATTCATCGGTAACGAGGACATCTTGATTGTGAAGCGTTGTTTCTCCAGTAGAAGATGTGATGGTGATCTCTAAGGGGGAGAGCGTGTGATCGGAATATATACCATTTTTCTCTTTCTCTTCCTGAGAGATCGGATGGCAGTCGCTTCCCTCACAGATATAATCGTGTTGAACAGTCCCCGGGGAACAGCTGCCTAGAGAACCGCTCCATGCTAAGGCAAGGGCACTTAATGTATTGAGAACAAGCTTTCTACCTGCACCTATCAACCCCATGCTTTTTTAGGGAACCATTATCTTTAAATAGTTTTTAGTGTTTGTATATGTATAATGAAGTCAAAAAAAGGGGCGATCGAATTATCGATCAATATGTTGGTCGTTATCATTCTTTCTTTGATCATTCTGGCCGGAGGAATTGCTTTGCTGTATAAGTTCTTAGGTAATGCGCAGGAACTGAAAGCTACACTGGATGCACGGACAGAAGAAGAGATTCAAAATTTATTGCTTCAAGAAGGAAAGCAGGTTGCGCTTCCACAAAACAAAGCGATGATCAAACGTGGTGAACAGAAAACGTTTGGCTTAGGGGTGTTGAATAGTGGTGCTCCGGAAACATTTATGGTCTTTGTGAATCCTTCTTCTCCGAATTATATCTCTCTTGATGGAGTCGAAGAAGAGAATCCAGCAGTTTCTTCCTGGGTGTTATATGACAATAGTCCGATTCAACTTGATGAACAAGGATCCTACTCTGTCGCAATTTTAGTCGTTGTACCTACTGATGCCGTTTCGGGGACATATCTCTTTGATGTAGTGGTTCAGAGGAGTAATGGTCAGCGCTATGGGCCGATTCAGAAGATTCAAGTTGATGTGAAATAAGCGTTATTTATCTTGTGTATTAGACATTAAATGTGCCAGAAAGCCTCGCACGCGAAGAGAAATAAGATTTCTCTTGCGTCCCAGAATTGCTTTGCAATTCTCAGGACTTTAGTGCGAGGATGTCCCCAGTGAACATGATATTTCACTGGGACGCCAATGAAATCTTTGTTTCATTGTGCGAATGGCTTTCTAGCACATTTATGCAAAACAGACATTGTCTGTTTGCACAGAAGGACTTGTCCTTCTTGTGTCACAAAGTGCGGGGTTGAGAAATCGCTCAATGAAGAAAATACTTCATTGGCGCACCAATGGAATCGTCGTTCCATTGTGTGCGTCTCTTTCCAAGCCTCGGCTTTTAAGCCGAGGTGAGACGATTTCCCGCACTTTCATGACGAATAGCAGTTCTCGGCTCACCTTTAGGCTGTGCCATCACTCACAAAACGGATTGTGCCGTATTAGTCGTTCTTTCTTTTTTCTGGGGAAAGATTTAAATCTTTTTTACACTTATGGATAAGAATGAAACTTGTTGACGTGCATTGCCATTTGAATCATCTGCTGTTTAAAGACGATTTAGATAGCGTGCTGGAACGAGCACGTCAGGCTGGTGTGAGACGCATTTTAATTTCTGGCGTCAATCCTGTCGCTAATAAAGAAGTACTCGCTTTTGTGCAAAAAGATCCCGGTCTGTTAAAAGCAAGCTTGGGCATCTATCCGATTGATGCGTTGGGAATGGCAGCAGATGAGACGGGCTTGCCTGTGCACAAAGGGCCGATTGATTTGGCTGCAGAATTTGCTTTCTTTGAAAAAAATAAAGAACGGATTATGGCAATAAAATAAAGAACGGATTATGGCAATTGGCGAAGTAGGGATGGATTTTCATTGGGCGTCCAAAGAGGAGACGTATAACAAGCAAGCAGAGAATTTTCGGGAGATTATTCGTTTCGCGCTAAAGCTGAAAAAACCGATCGTCATCCATTCGCGCAAAGCGGAAGAAGAGTGTGTGCAGATTTTAGGTGAAGAGATACGAAACAAAGAGATTCCTGTTGTAAACCATTGTTTTTCTGGAGGAAAAGATATTATCCGTCAAGCTGCAGCGCTGGGACATTATTTTTCCATTCCACCCAATATTGTCAAAGCATCGAATTTCCAGACATTGGTGAAGTTAGTTGATCTGAAACAGTTGTTGACGGAAACAGATTCGCCATGGCTAAGTCCGGTCAAAGGAGAGAAGAATGAGCCCGCGTTTGTCGTGAAATCGATTGAGAAGATTGCGGAGATTAAAGGGTTGACCGTTTCTGAAGTAGCGGAGCAGATATGGCAGAATTATGAACGGGTGTTTGGAAGAGATTAAGAATTTTCCTTTCAAGAAACCCTCATTTTTTTCGGTACCGTGTTACAAGACGGTCTATGATCTCTTTTCTTAGGCCGAGTAATTGCGCTTTATCGAATGTTGCAAATTCTGCTAGCTGAAAGACAAATCCTTCTGTAATATCGTTGTCCCAGTCGCTCTTTGTGCAGGCAACAAGCCAATCATCTCCGGGTGTTAGTGCTCGACACACATCCTGAAAAATCCGTCCCCCGATTTCTGCATTATAAATCGCCGTCTCTAGAACAAATTGGTGACACGCTGCATTTTGGCGGAGTAGATCACGACGGAGATGAAGCGAGTATTTAAGTAAGGGATTTGCTTTTTCTTCCGTCGGGATGTGGAGGACAGATTCGAGATAGAATTGTTTATTATCTTTTGCTCGAAAATTGATTTTTGCTGAACGGATAGCAGAGAGGTAACCTTCTGTTTTCAATGTAGCAAGTGCCCATGTTAACGGCAAGGTTTCTTTATCTCTTAGCCTTTCAGCATCACGATTTTTGGGAGGATGAAGTTCTGGATGAGTGTGATAGAATTCTGCTGCTTCTTCTATTGCAAAGAAAAAATTCCAGTAACGAGGCTTTGCTACGGCAAGTGTTTCTAATAGAATAGGAAGATCGCGTTGAGCAATCGCAGGTGAGGCACACTGCAGACCAATTTGATAGAGTAATGGCTTATCTGACAAGGAAGCGTATGCTTTTCCCAAGACCTCTAAGAGAGTTGCTTTTGTTTTTTCCGCCCTTCTTTCTTGAAGGTTAATTGGAGTGTTATCATCTGACATACTGGAATTCCTTCCCCACCAGGTTTAATAATACAGCCTGCAGTGATAGGGGAATTTATTGTTGAGAACCTAAACGTTGGATTTGCTCAACCAATAGTTCGGCTTTATAGGGAATAGAGTGTATTTCGTCATATTCTCTTCCTACCTCCAATCCCATAGCTTCCGCTTTTAATCCCCAGAGAGGAAGGATAACTTTAGTGCCTCTTGTTTTCAGGCTGGTCATTAATTCCCTTGCTCTGGAATGATTGTCTCTGGAACGGTCCTCGACTAAAGGATTAACTATGGCAACATCGATTCTCTGCCCCAATCCTACGTATTCCTCTGCTGCTGTTAAATTATCAAAATAGTGAACTCCCGTAAATTTGTCATCAAGAACAAGTCTCTGATACTCTACTTTGTCCAATTCTTCTACTACTAATAAATTTAGTGTCATTTTGACCTCCATTTAACTTTTCTATCTCTCTCGTCTTTGATAGATTTATCGAATATATTTATAAAATGTTTGTGATCAAATTTACTTCTAAGTACTTACTCTTCCCAAAACATATCAGTGTACTCAAAGCGCTTTACGACATAATCAGGTACATAAAGCAGCATCCCGATAACTTCTTTTAATGAGTAGCTGTCTTTATAATCAAGGATGGCTTGAATCTGGGCATCGGTAAAATTAAAATCGGCAAAAAAACGTTGACAATAGGAGAACTCGTCATCACGAATCTGGCGAAATTCGCGCATCTTGTGCCGCAGCCGACAGTCGTACTTACGGATGACTTGATGATATAATCGCATCAGATGCAGTTCGTCTTTGGCTAATTCTGTTACGCCGAGGACACCGTTTTTCTCCCAGGCAAATTTACGGAAAGCAAGGTGAAGCATGGAGCGGATATCGCGAATCCCTTTTTCGGTTGTAATTTCACAGATACGGAGGAAAGCATCATACGTCGCTTTGGCTGCTCTCTTGAACAGGCGCTCGGTCGGCGTCAGCTCTTGACTAAATACTTCTTTTCCTCTTACTTCGGCAAGATATTTTTTCGTGTTGTTTAGAATAAAGAGATTCTTGAAACAAGTATAGATCCGTTCTTGCTCTGAGAAATTTTCAATGGAGAGGATGTTATGCATCCGATCAGCAAGTTTGATCTGGATTGCTTTTTCTTTTAATTCCTGTTCGGGACAGGTAAAAAGATTACAGATAGATTGGTAATAGAAATCGCGCTTCTTGCGAGTAAGAAGGCGGGTGATCGCGATGATTTCTTCAGTTGTTTTAGGGGTTAATCCTGCTTCTTGACTTTTTTCTTCTACTTCTTGTTTTAAAATTTGCAAGAATTGTTGTTCGATGGCATCAAGATAGACTGCATCTTCTCCCTCTTCACTTAGTTGTTTTTGTGTTTTATGAATATCAACTTGTTCTTCAATATAATCATGGATCAACCCCGCGCAGAGGGTGGTGGCATCACTAATTCCAGCTTCTTTTAACGCTAAGACTACATTGATGGGATGGATAAATGCGGCCTCGCCATTTTTTCGTTGAGGAATGGTCTCGTAGAGCTTGTTCGTCTTTTCGTAAAGAAAGAGAAAGAGAGAGAATGCTGGGTCGCTCTCTGCTACAAGTTCTTGTGCCGGGATGATTGAGTGGGTCGCTTTCCAATGCTGAAGGATCTGAAAAGCACGATATTCTCGAGAAGCGGCTGTTTCGGTCGTCATTATAAAAAGAAAAGTAAATGATCTCTTTTAAAGATTTCTAGCGGTTTTGGAGAATTATGGAAAATTATGGCTTAGGACATACTTTCTTCAAATTCATTTGCGCAATTATCTGAGCAGAAGACATACGTCTCACCATCTACTTCTCTTACCGCTTTTTTCTCTTCCCGAACTGCAGCTCCACACTCTACGCATTCTTGCGCTTCTTCTTCATCAAGGTAGCCCTGCATAAAACCATCTTCAGAAGAGTCTACTTCCTCTTCTCCTTTGTGTTCTTCGGTCGTTTCTTCATCAAATTCTAAGTCTTCGTCTTTCATAAATGTGATGCCCGCCGCTCATTATTTTTAAAGCTTTCGTTTATGAGTTATATGCTTTTTTCTTCAGTCAGCGGTTCTGTTTCTCTTTCTTCAGGTTTGGACGTCATCTCTGGATAGAAATGATTCCCTAAAAGACGTTTAATACGGTTTATTGACCTTTCCCAAGAGAACGAATAGGCGATGGTTTTACGGGCATTTTGGCCTAATTGTTCTTGTAATGGTGGGTCTTCCAACAATGCTTTTAATTTTAGCGAGAGAACAGTAGGGTTACTTCGGGGAACAAAGATGCCGTTATGATTTTTAATGATGTAATTCTTGATAAAACCAACTTTGGTGGCAATAACGGGAAGTCCGCAGGACATCGCTTCTAATGTCGCCAGGGAGGTTGTTTCTGTTGAGCTAGGCATGACGAAAATATCCATTGCTTTGAGATAGTCTTGGACATTGTTGACGAAGCCCGTAACAGTACAATTTGGCAGTCGAAGTAATTCTGCTTTCTGCTTTTCCGGACCGTCACCAACGATTAATAAGTGGATCTTATCCTGATTTTCCAGTTTATGGAACGCTTCTAGGAGGATATGGATATTCTTCTCTTTCGAGATGCGTCCAACGTACCCCACTACTGAGACATCGGGAGTAATCCCGAGCCGCTGTTTGCTTGTTCTTTTATCTTTTGCTGGAGCAAAGGTTTGGATATCAACTCCTAATGTTGCAACGCTGATTTTCGTTCTTACTCCTTCTTTTTTCAATTGCTCCTGCAATTCGTGGTAGGGGACGAGTATCTCGTCACATCTGTTGTAATAGGCGATGACGAACTGGCGAAATATCGTGAAGAAAGGACGGCGGATAATGCGAGGGATGAATTTTGCATACAGTTCCCAAGGGATGACATGAACGTAGAAAACCGTGTTTTTTTGATATTTACGTGCATAATAAATACTGAGGTAACTAAGGAGTGCTGGCCCTTGAACGAAAACAAGGTCGGTGTTCTGGATCGCCTGTTTAATTCGGGTGATATTTCTTCGGGTTAATTTCATATTTTGGTATCCTGAAATTTGGAGAAGTTGCGAAGGCTGGACATAGGTGATGTGTTCCGTGACTGCAGGAAGCTTGCGTGTTTTCTTCCAAGACCCGAGATAAGGGACGAGAAGTGAAATCTGAAAGTCATTCTTTGCTCGACGGAGGAATTCTTCCATGAATTTGAGCGTACCATCTACCTTTGGGTAATACGTATCAGCGACGATGAGCAGTTTGCGGTTTTGGGTCATTTGGATCTCTTTTGAGGTTATGTCTATTTATTTTATCCGATAAAAATGTTCTCCAAAAAGCGTTCGGAGCTTGAATCCATCTTTAATGGCACGGAAGAGAATCAACGTGAAGAGAGGATAGATTGCATTAAATTTCTGGCTGCGGAATGTCTTTAACGCATTTAATTTTGCGCTAAATGTTTTGCTAATATTGACGTAGAATGATGGGTAGCGAGTCTTGAATGAGACGGGATTCCAGACTGAATAGATATATAGTTCTGGTTTCTGTTTTACTTTTTGCCAGAGGTCCATGGTGATGGCATTAACGGCTTTATGGTCGGGGTGGGGGTCTTCACTACTGTGAGTAAATATCTTTGTCGGTTTTGCTCTATTGAGGATAGCGAGAAATTGTTTTTCTAACTCTTTTTGTTGATAATCTTCTTGAAAATGAAATTCTCTTAGATCAAAAAAGATAATTTCACAGTTGAGAACTTTTCCGGCTTCGATGGTCTCTCTCGAGCGCATCTTTTGCACAATATTCTCTTTTAGCCAAGGATGAGATTTTTCACCGTAAGAGAAGATAAGGGCGATGACTTTTTTCTTCTCTGCAGCATAATGGGCGATCGTGCCGCCGGCGCCGATGACAAAATCATCAGAATGCGCGCTGCAGACTACAATGGTTTCTTTTTTTGACATTAGGTTAGAGAATAGTATTGTGATTTAAGAAGGTTTTTGTTATTTGTGAGTATCTTTTGGAAAGTATTCTTTATCAATTTGTTCTCTTAAGGTTTTGGCGTGTTCGTATACTGTACCGAGAAATTCTGGGTGCTCTCCTTCTGCTCCGGGAAAATTGAATTCGTCACTTTGATAAAATATTATGTCATCATTTGTATAATGGTGTGAATCCCGACCGTCTTTCCTTAAAACTAATGCACTGACATATATCAGGCGTTGGCGGTAGCGTTCTTCTACCCGGATCTGAGCTGCAAAACGAGCACTCCTTCGTATCGCCTTAAGGTATGTACATCCTGCTAATTTCTGGACAAGACCTGCTTCTGTATCTTTTGCTGTTGTATCGACTTCCGGGTCCTGATCGGGATTCCGGATTTCTTCAACTTCCCATTCTAGATCTGAGAAAATCTTGTGCATGTAATTTTGTTATAAAAGCCTCTTTTTAAACTTTACTCGTGAGAATTTTATCTTACCAAAACCAGATAATTTTTAAAGTAGCTGAGAAAAGCCAACATATGTTGGTAAAAAGAAGATATACTCTTCTTCCCAGAAACTATTATGTGGCTCGCTAAATTTAAAATTAAGCATGACTGCTTTATCCTCTCTAAAATAAAAAGAAAGAAACTCCGTGTTCTTGCCTATGTCTTGGGAGTTCATGAAGAGGGTGATAGTTTATACTATACAACATTTATCACCCCTGTTGGTGAAGAGAAAGAGATTGCCCGTTTCTTAGAACAGATGAGAAAAGATCCGCAGGTTTTACGGTTGGATCAAGTAAATAACCAGATTATCACTCTGACAAAAGTTGCTCGATCACACAAGCATGTTTCGAGTAATTTTTCTCATGAATTATTTCTTGTTGAACCGATTTTACATGAAAGAGGTTTTGAATATTGGCATCTTGCCTCGTGGAATCGCGAACGGCTCATTTCTTTTTATCAACGGACAAGAGAACTTGGATCAATTGAAATTCTCAAACTTGAGGAAGAGAAAAACTATGATATTTTTTACCCCCGTTTGATGCCGCAGCTTACCGTACAACAAAAAAATGCGTTTAATCTTGCCCTGGAAAATGGGTATTATGATTATCCACAGAAGATTCATCTTGAAGAGCTGGCGGCGTTGATGAAAGTTTCTCGGATGACATATCGTGAGCATTTGAAGAAAGCGCAGAGTAGACTCCTGCCTTTTTTTGCTAACTCGATGAGAAGATAATCATCTCCATCATATGTTTGGTAAAAGTAGTTATATCTCTCATTTTAAATAGCTCTTTATGGAGAAATACTTTGAATTAGGAAGAGACGCTGCTCGTTGCGCACTAAACTTTGTAAGAGAAATGTCTGAGGAAGCATCTTCATTGTATCTTAATGCGTGGGATAATGGCTATCGTATTGGCTATCCTCCCCGAGAGCGATTGCGGTCTGATTTTTTGGAATCATGGTTAAACCATGGCCATTATGCCTATTTTGGATTTGAAAACTCGCGTGTCGTTGGTGTTGCTCTCTTAGCTGTAGAAAAACCTTCATCCCAATTAACGATTGTAGAAGGATGTGGCGCGGCGATTCATCCAGAATATCAACAACGAGGTTTTGGTAAAAAACTTTCTTTGATGAGAGTAGAGAAACGTCGAGAATACTTTGGAGAGGTAATTCATGTTATCGGCGCAAATTATGTTTCTTCGGGGTCGCAAGCAACATCTGTTCGACAAGATTTGGATGTCACTTCACTACAATTAGCTCTTTATAATAACAGTCCAGAAGCCTATTTACGAGAAAATCTTGATCCGAATTTAGCAGTTTCCAATGGTGAAGTTGTTTTTGAAGGTCGTTTTCTCGATGGAAGACGTGGGAATATAACTGAGCACCTCCTTTTTGTAGCGGATCTGCGAATGGATATAGTTCTTCAGAAACTTGGTTTTAGAACAGTTTTAGTTGATGAGTCAAAATCGTCTAAAAGAAGCTCTTTTCTCTCCAGAGAAGATCAATTTAATGGAAGAATTGATTACTTTGAAGACGATGCTGGAGAAGTGAGAGAGTTAGAAGAAATACTTCAACCGGATCATCGTTGTAAGAGACTGTTCGTCTCGTCTCAGAATTATGCCG
Source organism: Candidatus Woesearchaeota archaeon (assembly GCA_016181265.1). Lineage (GTDB taxonomy): Archaea > Nanobdellota > Nanobdellia > Woesearchaeales > GW2011-AR9 > JACOZP01. The sequence continues at coordinate 15,405 of JACOZP010000019.1, read as the reverse complement.
TGCAAAGAGAACTCTCTAAAATGGATGTTCTTCCTGTAGGGGTCTCTTTTGCTCATCGTAATGCATTTGTTTACCAAGTCCTTCCCAAAAGTCATAATTTCCCCGATCTTTGCGATTTAGATCATTGTCAAGGTGGTTGTAGGAGTGGAAGGATAGGTAAAATTCATACACCATTTGAAAAGGTGAAAGAGGTTTACCGCTACCTTCAGACAATTAATTCGTCTGAAACTCGCGAAATGTTTAAATAATTACCTACCAAGACTATGCTTACCCATGAAAATCCTTACCATCCACGCCGATTTCATTGAATTTGAAGCGAAAAAGAAAGCATTCGCCGCTGCTGAGGAAGGGATCACAGAAGGAAAACAGCGGGTCAATGAGTGTTTAGTTGTTTTTACAGCGGTAGAGAAACGTGATGAGAGTAATGTTTCTGGAATTGTTCAACGCTACGTGCAAGAGATCAAGAATATTGCGCAGCAAGTCAACGCTAAGAGTATTGTCCTTTATCCCTATGCCCATCTGAGTTCTCAACTAAGTAATCCAAAGGTAGCTGAACAAGTGTTGAAAGAAGCTGAACAGCAATTGAAAGAGAGGTTTGCTGTTACCCGCGCGCCATTCGGTTGGTATAAAGCTTTTAACATTTCTTGTAAAGGTCATCCTTTATCGGAATTAAGTCGGGAATTGACAGTTGAAGAGCCGATAATTTCACAAGAGGTGAAAATACTTCCAAAGAATGTTCGCGTCTCGGAAAAGAATGATCCTCTTGCCAATTCCACATACATTAAACTTCTTGATTTTCTCGATAAGAATAATGCCGAATACCAATTACTTGATCATCCGCCAGAAGGTCGTACTGAGATTGTCAGTCCAATGCGCGGGAATAAACTTTCACAAGCAGCAAAATGTATCATTGTCATGGTAAAGACAAAGAAAGACGAGAAGAAATACGTCCTAGGGGTCGTTCCAGGTGATGCAAAGATAAATCTAAATGTTCTTAAAAATTTATTTCAAGGAACATATGTCTCTTTTGCAACACTAGACATCGCAGAAAAATTAGCTGGGTGTGTATCGGGAACAATTCTTCCCTTTTCGTTTAATCGTGAATTAGAATTAATCGTAGATCCGCGTCTCCTTGATAATGAAGAACTTTACTTTAATGCTGCTCGCTTGGATCGTTCGATGGCATTAAAAACAAAGGATTATATCCGTTTAACAAAACCACGCATCGAACGTATTGCTGATTATCTTGAGATACAAACCAGTAGTCTTAAACGAGAATACAAAGATGAACCATTCGTCTTTACAGCAAAGAAACTAACTGAAAATGAAAAAATCAATCTGACAACCGCTTATCTCTTCGCTTTAACAATTAAAGAACTTTATCCCCAAGCAAAAGTTGGTTCAGCAAATTTCTACCAAGACCAAGCATATGTTGATATGGGAAATATCAAACTAAAACAGGAAGATCTTCCAAAAATCGAGAAGAAGGTTTTGGAACTTATCGGGCAAGGTGGAACAGTTACTCTTGCTACTCCTGGGTCTTTGAAGGAGAATTTGCAGCAGGTGATTGCCGCTGATCTCGGTAAAGAAGCAAAAATCTACCTATTGCATAATCTGGCTGTTGTTCCACTCTTTCCTGATCCCTTTGTTGTTCCAGGAAAAATAAAAGCAGTTAAAGCACTTAATATTGCCAGTGCTTATTGGAAAAATAATCAGAATAATGAACAGCTTGTGCGCTTTTATTGTGTCGGGTTTAGTTCAGAACAAGGGCTTGTTGATTTCGTGCAAAAGCAAGCGGAAGCGGAGAATCGTTCACATCTTAAGATCGGTAAAGAACAAGGTTTATTTGTTGTTTCTCCTTTAGTGGGGGCGGGAATGCCATTATTAGCTCCCAATGGAATGATCATCCGTAATGAATTGGTTAAATTCTTGTGGGATCTGCATAAAGAGAAGGGTTACAAACAGGTATGGACACCTCATCTTGCTAAAGAAGAGCTCTATAAGACAAGCGGGCATTGGGATAAGTTTGGCGATGAGTTATTTCATGTCCAAGGCAAAGAAGAGAAATTCCTCATGAAACCGATGAACTGTCCACATCATATGCAGATCTATACCCATTTTGCTTGGAGTTATCGTGATTTGCCAGTACGCTTTTTTGAGCCGGCTACGGTCTATCGTGATGAGAAATCTGGTCAGTTGTTGGGCTTAAGTAGAGTGCGTGCGATTACGCAGGACGACGGACATCTTTTTTGCCGAATATCACAGATTGGTGAGGAAGTGCGGACAATCGTAGGAGTCATCCTTCAATTCTACAAGACGCTGAAGATGGATACTGATTACTGGGTACGTCTTTCTGTACGTGGTGATGATAAGTCAAAGTATCTTGGTTCGGACGAAGTATGGAATACGGCCGAGGCGGCGTTGGAGAAAGCAGCTAAAGATCTTAAGCTGCCTTACAAGCGGGGAGAAGGAGAAGCAGCATTCTATGGCCCGAAGTTAGATTTCATGTTTAAAGATGCACTAGGACGGGAGTGGCAGTTAGCGACCATCCAATGTGATTTTAACTTACCGGAGCGCTTTAATCTCTCATACATGAATGAAGAAGGCAAGAAAGAACGTCCGGTTGTTATCCATCGGGCGATCTCCGGCTCTTTGGAACGTTTTATGAGTGTGCTGATCGAGCATTTTGCCGGCAAATTCCCGTTGTGGTTAAGTCCAGTACAAGTTAAGATCGTTACGGTTACTGATCGGAACATCTCTTTTGCGCAGGAAGTTTATCGCAAATTGCAGTTGGAGGACATTCGTGTAGAATTAGATGATGCTGCTGAGACCATCGGTAAGAAGGTGCGGAATGCACAATTAGAGAAAGTTAATTATATCATAACCGTAGGGGATAAAGAAGCAGATTCTGGAACTCTGGCAGTACGTACGCGGAATGGAAAAGTGACTTTTGCTGTTGCTGTTGATACTTTCATTGCGGAATTAAAAGAGAAAATTCACCAGAAAGAGGTTGATGCTTAAATCGAAAGCACTAGTTTCCTGTCAATATTTTTTTTAAAGTTTACTTCATTTCGCTGACTGTGCTTAATCTTAATGACCTTTCTAATGTTGATCAAGCTGCCGCGTATATTAGAGATAATTCTAACCTTTTTGTACAAAAGCGTCTCGAGCAGCTTTTAGAGGGAGAGAGCGTTTCTGGATTATTTCAGAAAAAGATCGCTGGCTTAGTTCAAACGTCTTCTCCTGCTGCTTTAGAGCAGAGGATCGATGATTATCTTCCTGATTTTATCAGGAGTGTCCTTCTCCCTTTTGTTCGTGTTTGTGGTTTTCAGCTTCAAACAGCACCGGAGTCTGATGTCTCTGTTTATACTGTCTTTGGCCAATGGTGGGGAGCAAGTGCTGAGATGAGAAAAGATGAGGTCGAAGATAAAGAGCCCATTTCTTTTACTTTTTCAGATGTAATGAAACTGTTGCGGGGGGGTCTTGATTATCATCCTACAAGTATTGAATTATATATGACGATTGCACACAATTATTATCAAGAAATGGAAGCAGCTTCTGCTCGGCGGGAATGGCCGCGTGTTTTGACGTATGCCCAGGTTGGAGATTATCATTTACAGAAAGCACTACAGATAAACCCTCAATTTGAACCGAGAAGTGTTGATGCACTCCTACGGGGTGAAGAATATACTGCAGAGTATGGTCTATAGACAAGACGAAAAGGAGTAATCTTCTTCTAAGTCAATCACTCAGCCGATTAAGTAGATTCCTTCTAAGGCTCGTTCTAAGATCCCTTCACAGTTTTCAATTTTATTTAAAAGGCGGGAATTTGTACTTGCTTTTCTGATTTGACCCAATCTATCCAGAATTTGGGTATAGATACGGATAAGATCGCCTTCCAAAAGGTTTGTCAATTGCAGTACTTCGAAGAAAGATCTGCCATTATAAATCGGATTTAGTAATGTTGTTAATGTGTCTAATTCTAGAAATTTCTTTTCTTTTGTCAGGATCTCACTCTGGGAGAGAATATTCTTGAGCTTTTTCAGTGATTCGTTACGGAAGAGTTGTTTGAATTTATTCATCTCACGTGGCTCGTATGCCAAAGCGCCGATGGTCAATAAGATTTGATATTCATCTAATTCTTCCGCTACTTCCGTGGCAAAAATCTCTCCAGTTGTAATCTCGTCAGCAAAGATCTTAGATGCAAAATGTCCTTTCTCTGTCAATTTTTCGTTTTCTACAAAGTGATATTTTCGTAATCGGCGAAGGATACTTTCATAACGTGCAAGCAGCACCGTTGTCGGAACATTAGCATAATTCTTACCAAATTTCTGATAGGAGAAGAAGCTTAAGCGTAGGATGTATTCTATCTCTTTGGGTGTTTTCTGCTCGATAAGGTTTAGTACGGTATTGACTGAAAGCTTGAACTGAGATTTAATCGGCTCAATATCTTTACTTGTGATCCGTCGAATCTCTTCGTAATTAAATGTTGGTCGGTGAATCATGCTAATAGCGTAGCCAACTTTATCGATACCTCGTCGTCCGGCCCTCCCCGCGATCTGAAAGTATTCTTTGGTATTAAGATAGCGGAAATTATAACCATCATACTTGCGTAGGCTGTTGAAGCAGACGGTTTTAGCGGGCATGTTAATTCCTACGGCAAATGTTTCAGTAGCGTATAGGACTTTGATAAGTCCTTGTCCGAATAAGTCTTCTACGATCTCTTTAAGAACGGGCAGGACACCGGCATGATGAAAGGCGATTCCTTGTACCAACGTTTCTTTCAGAATAATTGTGGAGCGTAGTTTATTTACATCGGCGGGAGCATCGGCCAGTCTCTTGTTGGCATACTCTACGAGCTTAGGATTTCGTGGGAAAAGATTGCGCCGAGCTAATTCCAATGCTTTTTCTTGACAGTCTTTTCGTGAGAAACTGAAGAACAGGCACGGTAACTTGTCTGGGTTAAGTTCTTTGATGAGATCAACATGACTGGGTTCGGGTGTTCTGAATAAGTGGTTTCCTCTCTTTCGCATGACTTTGCGGTACTCTGGCATCTCTACTGCTTCTTTGACTGCTTTGAGGTTAGTCACGCCTAGCTCATAATCATAGAATTGGTGTTCTAACGGAACATTTCTATTTGTCGAAAGAACGACTTTTACCGGATGTTTTTTAATGGCTTGAATCCAGCTTGCGAACTCTTCGGCATTAGGAATGGTTGCAGAGAGACAGAGAAAACGGACGGTTTCTAGGCTATAGATGATGGATTCTTCCCAGACGTAGCCGCGTTCAATATCATTTATGTAATGAATTTCGTCAAAGATGACATATGCGATATTTTTGATGTCTTCGTCCTGACTGACGACCATATTACGATAGATTTCTGTGGTCATGATGAGAATTTTAGCATGCGGATTGATCACCACATCTCCGGTCATCAAGCCGACTTTGTCTTCGCCGTATTCGTGAGAAAAGTCTTTGTATTTCTGGTTGGACAACGCTTTGATCGGTGCGGTATAGATAATTCTTTTATCATCATTTCTATGTTTTTCAATAATGAAATCAGCGATCAACGTTTTACCGCTTCCCGTTGGAGCGGAAACAACGACAGAATAATTGTTCTCGATGGCTTTGATCGCATCTTCTTGAAACGGATCAAGGGTAAAATCTTTAAATTTCATGGATAAAGGGATAAGGGGGATGCTTTTTATAAAGATTGCTGGAAAATAACGAGTATACCTGATGAGAACTTTGCATAATTCTCATCATTTTATGGTAAAATGTTCTGGTGTTGCTTGTGAGATTCCTACATTCTCCAGAAAACAAAGACAAGATACAGGATGTAGAGTAAAAGGAGGGTTATCCCTTCCCCACGCATCACAATTTTGTCTTTCGTCGCAAAGAGGAGAAAGAGTAGTGTGAAAAAGAGCATGACAACACCATCAATGACAATGAGAGGCGGTTTGATGTTTATCGGACTGACTATGCTGGCCACGCCGATAGTGAAAAGGACATTAAAGATATTACTGCCGACGATATTACCGATAGCAAGATCCGCTTGTTTCTGTCGCGCTGCAATGATGGTTGTAAATAATTCTGGAAGAGATGTACCGACAGCAGCGATCGTCAAGCCGATGAAAGCATCGCTTACTGTAAAGACCTCAGCGATTTCTGTCGCATATTTTATGAAGAGTTGCCCTCCGATGAATAGTGCAATAGAGCCCCCAGTAATGAGAACAATATTCTTCCAGACGGGGTTTTTGTGTCGAAGGCTTTTGGAAAATTCTGTCTTTACGCTCTTTTGGTCATCTTTGATCGAGCGATAGATGTAGAGAAGAAAGAGGCCGAACAAGACAAGCATAATAATCCCGTCAATATAGTTGAGAGAAGTTGTATTCTTTCCATAAATATAAAAATCGTGGGAGAGTAGAAGAAAGATAAAAGTTGAAACCAAAAGGAAAGGAAATTCATACATCAACGTCTTGGAGCGGACACGAAGTCGTTGGATAATTGCGGCGATACCGATAATCATCCCGATGTTTGTAATATTACTTCCAATGATGTTTCCGATAGCGATATCTCCTCTTCCCTGCAATGTAGCAATTACGCTTAAGACGAATTCCGGAACACCAGTACCAAAAGCGACTATAGTGAGCCCAACGAGTATCGGTGAGATTCGAAGCATCCTCGCCGTATCAACGGATCCTTTGACAAGATAATCCGCTCCTTTGGCGAGAAGATAGATGCTGACCAGGGTAAGAACTGCTGAGAGAAAGACATCTATCATTTACTTAAGGAAAGAAAGATAATATTTAAATTTGTTTGTTTAAACGGGGAGTATTCCACTACTCTTTTGACAGACTTCTACACGAAAATTTTTTAGAATGAACATTTATATAAAAAAATCTTTTTTAAAGAGTATGAGAACGAAACGACCCTTTATTGTATCACCATTGGAACGGCATCTTCGTCATGCCGTCGCCTGTTTTTCTGAGACGAAAAGTATCGCCGCTCTTTTCTCTTCTCTTAGTGAAGAAAAGGCAGACCTTGTAACCGGCCAGATCATTAACAAATTAAGCGGCGAATGTGTCACGTATTCTGATCGATTGAAAGAGTATCTCGAGACAAAATTTTGTATTGGAGCTAAGTATGCATATTCGCGACTCGAGAGGGTACATACTTTTCTCAAAAGCACAACGAGCGATGCTGGATTGCTGTTTATTGATCCCACCTTAGGACAATTTGTCAATTATCCTCATGTCTTTGTCGGAACTGAGACTGATTTGAGAGATATTTTTCTTGATTCGAAGCGACGTTTTTTAGCGGGCAAACGTCTCTGGGCAGTTGAACATGATATTACTTCACGAGAAGAGTGGTTTGATTTACTGTATCGCTGTTGATCTTACTGCTTCAGTTATAGTAAACCAACTAAGTAGTTCGGTATTGATATCGTTGGTTTACTATCTGTCATCCAACACAAGATGCTGATAAACATTGTTGGATGACTATAATTATGATATTTGAAGGGCTTTCTTCACGTTCCGATATACTTCTTCAGGAGAACCAGAGCCATCAATAGTTAGGAGAATCTTTTTCTTTCGGTAATATTCTGCAACTGGCTCAGTTTCTGAATGATATATCTTGAATCGTTCTTTGATAATAGATGGGACATCGTCTTTTCGTTGGATGAGAGGAGATCCATCAACATCGCAGATCCCTGCTTTTTTTGGAGGCAAATACTTAATGTGATAACCGTGGTGCCCTTGGCTGCAGACACGCCGACCAGCCAGACGTTCGATGACCACTTCCTCTTTGACGTCGAGATTAAGCACTTTTTCAATCTTTAAATCTTCGATCGCTTCTGCTTGTTCTCGTGAACGAGGAAATCCGTCTAAAAGATATTTTCTTTTGTTTTTGACGTGCTTCTTGATCATGTCGACAACGATGTGATTAGGCACCAACTTTCCTGCTTCAATCGTCCTTTTGATTTTCAATGCATTTACTGTCTTCTTTGCTGCCTCTTTACGAAGCAATTCGCCAGCTGAAACGTTGAGAAAGCCGAATTCTTGTTCTAATCGTTCTGATACCGTCCCTTTCCCGCTACCGGGTGGGCCGAGAATGATTAATTTCATGAGGTTTAGGAAAGAGACATGAGTATAAAATGGTTTTGATGTTTTGACTACAAAATATTTTTAAAAAACTCTCATTTTTATGAAAAAATGAGTTTAGACAGCGACCTCCAAACTAAAGCGTACAATCTCTTATGGGTAGCTCCCCGATTGCCTGAACAAAGAGTAAGATACGTGAATTTCCAATCCCCAATGCCAGCTAAGACCGTCGAGAATGTGCGAGGGATCGCTCAAAGAAATAAAAGTGTTGACGTCCGCCTGTGGGTGGATTCAGAACGTATAACGGCCGAGCAGTATGGATGGTTAGAAAAGATGACTAAGGACTGTCCTTCCCGGAACTTATCATTGTCTGATCTTCGTATGATTGCAGAATATCGAGAGGAAGAATTATATCGTCAGCCAGATACAAACCCTGACTGGCGTGCGAACAAGCAGTCTTTGATTTGGAGACAAGTCGACGCAGCAAGGATTCTAGTATGTTTACAGGGGGATTATGATCAAATATTCTACTCTGATGCGGATGTCAAAAGTTTGAGAGTGAATGCGAGGAAAGTTCAAAGACCCCTGCAGAAATATGGGATGGTTTTCTGTTATCATACTCCTTTGGGAATTCCTGAAAATGGACTATTTGGATTTACCAGAAGAGAAAAAGATTCATTTAGAAGATTGTACAATCAGACGGTAAGATATGTGAAAGATTTCGAACATAATGGATACCATCCATACGTTCAATTTCTTGATCAAATTGAAATGGACCGGGGAATCCCATCAGAAGAAATGAGATTTGCTGTTTTTGTCAAAGACTTTGATGGAACCGAGGCTGTTCATCCCGGGCTTTTGACTTGAAGATCCATCCTAAATTCTTTGCCTTGCTCTCTGAATCCTAATTTCTGATATAATTCATGCACGCGTTGGTTTTTGTGGCGGCTGGTACAGATGAGCTTATAACAGCCATGTTCTTTTGCTGTTCGGATCACTTCCTGGATTAATGCTGTTCCAAAACCTTGGCCACGGGCCGATTCATCGACAAAGAGGTTTTCCAGCAAAGCAAAAGGCTCTTTATGGAGATCATTTGTTAAAATATAGATATATGTGTTTGCGATTTCTTTTTCCTCTTTTTTGATAGAAATTCTAATGCCTTTGCTATCTCTATTTTGATGCTGGATCATCATCAGAACTAAAAAGAGGAATGTATTTTAAAAGATATTGAATCCTCTGTCTGTGTCTAAAATCTTTACTTCTCTTAACATCTTTTTCCGTAATGCTTGAAAACGTCGCTTGTTGTCCAAGGCTTTGCATCATTCATCGAATAGCCTAAGCGTTTGACCCAACGCTGAACTATTTCTGTATCTTCTGCTTCGATCTCGAGAAAAGGGGGTAGCTCATCGTACTTGTCGATGTCAAATTTTACGTGTTCTCGGGGGAGAAGATACGATCGGCGATGTTTTCGGAGGATTCGGTAAGGAGTTGCATTCATTCCCTGAAGGATCTGGTCCATCATATTCCCGTCGCTGACCTTTACTTCTAATTCCTCCATGATTTTAAAATTCTGGTCTTTCCTACGGTCTTTTTTTTTAAGTGTCAATTCCGTATCTTCTCCTTTTTGACGGAGGCGAAGGACTGCGCCTTCTTCTTTCCTACCCGGGAAATCGTAATAAGTGGTTATTACGGGTCCATCGTATGTTAGCATAGCTCCAGCTTGTTCAAGTTTTTGGGTGGTCTCTGAAATATCAATTTCGAGAATCTTAACTTCGATTTCTAAAGGCATTGAAATAAAATTGAACTAAGAATTTAAAAAGATATTGCTTTTTGAGAACTTTATGGCACAACGAGATGAGAATATCTTGGAATCAGAACTCCTGCGTTGGGGGATTGTTCATCGGAATAGTGAGTTTTATATTCGATCCGATGTTTTTTGGGAATGGTATGGAATGATGTTGGATAATTTGAAAAACAATGCTGCTTTTGCTAATGTTTCTGATCCTCTTCACTGTTATCTTCAGATCAATGATTATTTTCGTCCTTTAGTCAAGAGAGATGAGGAGTCATGAAATGGCTAGGAGCTTTAGAGCGTGAATCGAAAGGCTTAGTCCATCTCCTTCGAACCGGTGGAGAAGGAGTTGATGATTTTTTTGCAGAAAATATCACTGCTTTAAAGGTCGCTGAGGGTGCTGCTTCGTATGTTTCCTTGATAGAACCGATTAAAACGCGTTATGCTTCAGTTAATAGTAAACTCTGGCGACCATGCTATGATCCTGCTTTTGATTGTTATACTCATGATATTCTCTCATCGATGAACCAGGTGGGTATTGCAACCCTAGATCCAACGATTTTTATGACGCAGACACGGAGAGCAACACTACGACGAGAGGAACTTGATACGCTTGGTGTTTTTAGTGCAGTTGGTCTAGCAGAATTAATAGTTGCCCATTATCGTGAGATGATTCGTTACAGGCCAACTGCAGAGGCATTTTTTGTGGGAACAGTCGTGCTCCTTCCTTTTGCTCTTCTGAAAGGACATGGACATTATGGGGGGATCGCTCGTGAAATTAAGCATATGGAGAGTGGTGCGCGAGCAACGGATGCCTATTTACGTTATGTGTGGCAGAATCGGGGACAAACATCATCTCCACCACAATCATTATAAAATAGCCTCTTATTTCCTGCGATATAGATATCAATAGGTATAATGCTGCAAAATGATTCAAACAATCACTGAACCACATGATTCCTTGCACTTGAAGGCAGTCCTTCATCCTTTTGTTACGAAATGGTTTTTTTCAAAATTCAAAGATTTTTCTCAACCACAGCTCTATGGCGTGATGGAAATCCATATGCGTAAAAATGTGCTGATCTCAGCACCTACCGGGAGCGGTAAGACGTTGACAGCGTTTTTAGCGATTCTTAACGAGTTGGTTGATTCTTCACAGAAGGAAGCGTTGGAGGATAAAGTCTATTGCGTGTACGTTTCTCCATTAAAAGCGTTGAACTATGATATCCAGCATAACTTGTTGAGACCACTGGAGGAGATTCAGAAAGTATGTGGGGTGGAATTAGGGATACGTGTTGGGGTGCGCACAGGTGATACGACAGCAACAGAAAAAGCGAAGATGTTGAAAAGCCCGCCACATATCCTGATTACGACCCCGGAATCGTTGGCGATCATGCTTTCTTCTCCTAAATTTCGAGCCCATCTTAAAGATGCACAATGGGTCGTTGTTGATGAAATTCATGCACTTGCGGAAAATAAACGGGGTGTGCATCTGAGTCTGACGCTGGAACGATTACAAAAGTTATCTCCGGGAATGACGCGCGTTGGGTTAAGTGCAACGATCGCTCCCCTAGAGGAGATCGCACGATATTTAGTGGGGAATAATGGAAATAGCGATCGTGATTGTGGGATTGTCGACGTTCAGTTTTTGAAATCGATGGATCTACAAGTTTTAAGCCCAGTGCGAAGTCTTGTAGACTTAGAGTATATGTTGATGCATCGTAAGATGTATGATCTGATGCATGAATTAATTCAGCAACATAAGACAACAGTTATTTTCACGAATACACGTAGCGCGACGGAACGTGTTGTTCATAATTTAAAAGAATTATTTCCACAAGACTATAAAATTGATAATGTTGCGGCGCATCATGGCAGCTTAAGTAAAGAAAATCGACTAAAGACGGAACAAAATCTACGTGACGGGAATTTGAAGGTTGTTGTTTCTTCTACCTCGTTAGAGTTGGGAATTGATATTGGTTATGTCGATTTAGTGATCTGTTTAGGATCACCAAAATCCGTTGCCAGGTTCTTGCAGCGAGCGGGGAGAGCTGGGCACCAGTTACATTCAACAGTCAAGGCGCGGATTATCGTTATGGATCGGGATGATCTTGTTGAATGTGCATTGCTTTTGAAATCAGCGGTAGAGAAGAAGATTGATCGTGTTCATATTCCTCACAATGCGTTAGATGTTTTAGCGCAGCACATCTATGGGATTGCGATCGATGATGTGATTAATATTTATGAGTTATTTCATCTCATCAAGAGGAGTTATTGTTATCATGATTTAGTCTGGGAAGATTTTTTTGAATTGATCAAATATCTCTCTGGTCAATACGTCAGCTTAGAGGAACGCCACGTCTATGCGCGCATCTGGTATGACGAGAAGACGGGCGACATCGGCAAGAAAGGAAAGATGGCTCGGATCATTTACATGACTAATATCGGAACGATCCCGGAAGAATCATTTGTCACCGTAAAGATCGGGGAACAGGTCGTTGGAATGATCGACGAAGGGTTTTTAGAGAAATTGCAACCCGGCGATGCATTTGTTTTGGGTGGAAATGTCTATATGTTCAAGTTTTCTCGGGGGATGACGGCACAGGTGACGACATCGGTCAATCGTCCGCCGACTGTCCCCAGCTGGTTCTCGGAAATGTTGCCATTATCGTTTGATTTGGCGATGGAGATCAGTCGTTTCCGACGTTTGATGAATGAACGTTTCGTGAGCAAGAAGAGTAAAGAAGATATCTTAAAGTTTATCCATGAATTTTTATATGTTGATGAGAAAGCTGCAGAAAGTATCTATACGTATTTCGCCGAACAATATAATTTCAGTTTGATTCCTTCTGACAAACAGATCGTCGTTGAGCAGTATGTTGACAAAGGACGTACATATATTATTTTTCACACGTTGTTTGGCCGTAGGGTAAATGATTGTCTTTCCCGGGCTTTGGCTTTCGTGATCGGTAAATCACAGCATCGCGATGTGGAAGTTGGCATCTCGGATAATGCATTTTATCTGGCTGCAGAGAAATCATTCAATCCGCTGCGAGCAATGGAATTATTAAAAGCAGACACATTACGAGAAGTTTTAGAGCAGGCAATTGAACGAAGTGAGACATTAAAGAGACGATTTCGTCATTGTGCTGCCCGCTCATTGATGATCCTGCGCAATTATATGGGCCGTACTAAACAAGCAGGGAGAATGCAAATTGGTAGTAAGATCCTCTTTAATGCAGTTAAACGCATCAGTAATACGTTTCCTATCCTAAAGGAAGCGCGTCGGGAAGTATTGGAAGACGTGATGGATTATGAACATGCACTACAGATCATCGAACTCGTCAATGGGGGGAAAATTGTCGTCAAAGAAGTAAAGACTCCAACACCAAGTCCGTTTGCATTCGATTTAATCGCTGCGGGATATAGTGATGTGATCCGTATTGAGGAAAAACACGAGTTCTTACGGCGGATGCATCAACAGGTGTTGGCGACAATTGCTTTAAAAGAGGGCAAGAAGAAAACGAAGGAAAAGAAAGAAGAATTTTCTTATCAATCTTTCTGGGAAGAAGCGCAACGTAAAAAACTTGATGAGAAAGACGCCTATAAAGAGAAATTAAAGATGCAAGTATGGAATTTAAAGCATGTGCCGGTCTATGTTAAGGAAGAGCTCATTAAATTGGTGGAGAATGGCAGCATGCGTCAAGATGTTGCGCAGGATTGTAAGAAGCATAAAGCTCAGATCGACGCAGATTGGCCGGCTGAATTGAAGGAATTTGTGTTAGGATTGATAGATTAGAGACTTATTCTTCTCTTTCGTTTAAGGTGTGTTTCTGATACAATCTATCCGTCAAATAACCAATTGTTCCTGCTTCTTTTCCACTGAATATTCTCTTGATCGTCTCTCAGAAGATTGTTCTCTTTTCAGGGAGACAAAAAGCTCCTACTTTTGCGATTGTAAAGACATTCTTGTCCCGTCTGTAAAGCAACAGCTAGACCACCACCTAAGACATACTCTTCCGGGTGGAATCGCTCAACAAACCGTTCTAATGACGCTTTAATGTCCATTTTGTCATCAAAAACAGGGTATTTTATAAACCAGCGCCTAGTTTGTCACTTGCAGGTGATTATTTTAGAAACATTTATAAATATACCCCCTTTGGTAATTCTAACAAAAATGAGGTAATTACCCATGAATCCATTACGACAAATGAAACGAAAAACGATTAGTTCGTTCCAACTAGTTAAAGATGATGTTATTGAACTCTTTCGTGCCCTCTGTGAATTAGAAGAAAAGGTCTCTTCACAGGACACAGAAATTACCCGTTTGTACCATGAAATCTCTCAGCTGAAAGTAAAGCTTGCGGGGAGGTTGGAAGTGACAGCAGAACACATCTCTTTTACAGCCTCAAAAGCTGCCCCAAAAGTGCATAAAGCTGACTGTGTCTTTGCGAAAAATATCAAAGTGAAAAATAAGGTCTGTTTCGACTCGAAGAATGAAGCTTTGCAAGAAGGCTTTGCCCCTTGTGCTTGTGTGAGCGCGTAAGATGGGAAAATATCAGCTAACATTAGAAAGGGCAGCTGCTGTCCTTAAATTTAGAGGAGTTCCTAACCGAAAAGAAGGAATGGTAGAGTTACTTCGAGCCGCCGGTCTGGAGAATTTGAATGGAAGAGGGGAAAAAAGGGGAATACCTCTCGGAGAATGCCCTCGGGGACAATTGTATGCCACTGCTCAAAGAATATACGCTTCTGCGTTAGAACTTGCACCGGTAATTGCAGCGCAACGCTATCAAGCAAGTTTAGATATTTCTCAGGCTACGTCTGTCCCTTCATTTCAAACTCAAGTTGATCTTTGTGAATGGGATTGGCGAAGACGATTGGTTGAGTACCATAATTTAGGTACAGATGAAGCTGCTTCCTATTCTACAGCTAATTTAGAACGAATGCTTTGTGGAGATGACAATGAAGACTAAAATGAGAAAAGCATTATTTGAGAGAAAGAACCCGTGCGAGAAGAATGTTTATTAAGCACTACAGTTTAGATTTCTTTAATGAATGTGAATAAACAAAAAGCAACCTTCGCCGCGGGCTGTTTCTGGAGTGTAGAAGAGGCTTTCCGCAAGACAAAAGGTATTCTGAAGACAACTGTTGGTTATACTGGCGGTAAGACTAAAAATCCTACCTACGAACAAGTCTGTTCTGATCGGACGGGTCATGCCGAGGCGGTGGAGATTAAATTTGATCCGAAGATAATTTCTTATGAGAAACTTCTTGATATTTTTTGGGAATCTCATGATCCTACACAGTTGAATCGACAAGGACCAGATGAGGGGACACAATATCGTTCAGCAATATTCTATCATTCAGAGGAACAACGGAATTTAGCGGTTGCTTCTAAGTATAAACTAGAATAAGTTTTCCACCGGTTCTTGAGCGAGCGTAGTGAGCGATGACCGGTGGCGTAGTTTATATTCTCGTTTTGTTTTCTTAATAACGAAGTCCAACCAA
>JACOZP010000018.1 GCA_016181265.1 Candidatus Woesearchaeota archaeon | reverse complement strand
ATTTTTTTGTATGCCATTACCTCATGCCACAATCTAACAGCTCTCTACCCTCTTTCTCTCTCTAACAGTAATTTCTTCTCTACCCTTGCCACCACTTTTCTAATCTCATCAACCGCATCTACATTAGAAGATATTGAATCAATTCCTTGATGAACAAGAAACTCTGCCATCTCCGGTCGCGAACCAGCTTGGCCACAGATTGATGTCTTAACACAATACTTCTTGCAGGTTTTAATCACCTTAGCGATCTCTCCAAGCACTGCCGGATGCATCTCATCGAATAACTTTGCTAAGCGTTGATTATTGCGATCCAATCCCAGAGTGAGCTGAGTTAAATCGTTTGTTCCAAATGAAACAAAACTAATCCCTTCTCGACATAAATCATCAATAATCCAACAAGCAGCTGGCGTCTCCACCATCACTCCGAAATCGATTGCTTTTACCGGTTCAAGACCAACTTCCCGCATTATTTCTTTTGCCCGCTGCAGTTCATCGACACGGATGACGAAAGGGAGCATCACACCCACATTCTTCAACCCTTCATAATGGAGATCCCTGATCGCCTGAAATTCTGCGCGGAGGATTGCCGGCTCGTCAAGTAATCTTCTTATCGCATGCCAACCGATCATCGGATCAGTTTCTTTAGGTTCTTTGTCACCACCCTTAAGACCCCGGTACTCATCACTACGCATATCAGAACAGCGTACCCAGACTGGCTTCCCCGCAAATGCTTTGGCAATTTTTCGGATGCCATTCTTCAATAGTTCTACGTAATCTTTCTCTCGTCCAGAGCGGATGTATTCTGCGGGGTGAATTCCTCCATTCGCGATCATAATTTCCGACCGCACTAAGCCGACTCCATCCGCACCTGTTGCCGCTGCGTGTTCTGCCAAATCAGGAAGATCCATAATTACTTTTACTTCCGTTGCGGTGATAACACTTTCTGTAGAGAAGTGTGCTTTCTTACTTTCTGGTAAGATATCCGCCTGAGGGGTCCCTATTCTCCCCGCATAGACGATTCCGCGTGAAGCATGAACAGTTACAACTTGATTATCTTTTAATAATTCCGTAGCATGCTCTGTTCCCACAATGCAAGGCGTGCCCATCTCTCGACTTACAATTGCTGCATGACATGTCATCCCCCCCTCATCAGTAATAATCCCCCCTGCCCGCTGCATCGCCGGTACCATATCGGGAGTAGTCATAGATGTGACAAGAACATCACCTTTCTGTACTTTACTTAATTCTGTAGGATTATGAACAAGACGTACTCTCCCCGTATACACACCACCGGAAGCAGTTTCGCCTTTCAATAAAATTGTTCCTTCCTCCAATATCTTCGCTGTAGCTTGCTCTACCGCCGCCTTAAACGTCGTTACTGCTCTTGTTTGGACCAGGTATAACCGCTCTCGTTCAACTGCCCACTCTACATCTTGGGGCTTATCATAATAATCTTCCAGTTTCTTTCCTAGGCGAGCCAACTCTTTGATCTGCACATCGCTTAACACTTGTCTGCTCTGTTCATCAACCGGAATCTCTTGTCTTTCATTCTCTCCATTTTCATTTTTAAATAGACCAAATGGTTTCTTGCGAACCTCGATCTTTTTTATCTCACGGGAATTTTTGTCAACAATATACATATCAGGGTTAACTTCCCCACCAACGATCAATTCACCCAATCCATAAATTGCCTCGATTACAACCTCATTAAAACTATTCGTTGCGGGATTGATCGTAAACATGATTCCTGACTTATCCGCATCAACCATCCGCTGCACCACCGCGCAGATGTAAACTTTAAGATGATCAAACTTATTTTTCTCTCGATAATAGATCGCCCGCGCTGTAAACAATGATGCCCAACAAGCAAGTACTGCAGAGACAACTTTTTCTTTTCCTCGTACATTCAAATACGTTGCCTGCTGTCCCGCAAAACTTGCCTCTGGTAAATCTTCTGCCGTCGCCGAACTTCTCACCGCTACAAACGCATCTTTCACTCGTACGATCTCTGCTGCTTTGTGCTGATCTGCACCAAGTAATTCATAATTATCCATAATTTCTTCTGCTACATCATCGGGAATCGGCGTAGAAACGATTAAGTTCTGAATCTCTGTGGCAATCCGTTGAAGCCGATCCGTATCCTCTTTATCTAATCCCTGTAGAAGCCGTCTGAGCTGCTCTTTAATTCCCGTCGTTTCAATATATTCTTGGTATGTTTGCGCCGTCACACAAAAACCATTTGGTACAGGAAAACCAAGTTTGTACATTATACCTAAGTTTGTACCTTTACCGCCGGCAACAGGCAGAGAATCTTTATCTAAATCTTTGAACCAAACAATGTATTTACTCATCTAAGCACCTTTTTGTGGAGGAAGGGAAGAAAGTTTAAATAGTTTTGGGGAAGAAAATACTCAGTTATTAGAAGTACCGCCGCGGTCTCCAAATTTATGTCAAAAATAGTTCAAATCGTCCGCGTTTCTATTCCCAACGAAGAATAAATTCTTACCTGCCGAAAATAAGGGAAAACAATCACATCCTTCGGTTCTGAACCTAAGCACTCCGGAAAGAGAAAAGAACCGCCAACCCGTGCCCCTCTCTGCTGCGCCATTCTAACAATTGACTCGATACGGAAATCACTATTTGCTGCAACGAAAAATGTAGCAGCCAGAGAAGAGTCAATCAACCTATCCAGATAACCAGATAATAATCGCCCATCAGGAACACAAGGATCATGCTTAACGTGAGCAAGCCCGCCGGAATGATCAGTATAACAGACGGCAAGAGCACTACAATCATAAAAGCCAAATGAAGCAAGGGGAAGAGAATTGCATTCGACTGATCCCCAATCTACAAACACATATTTACCCAGAGAATCTAACGCTTCTTTAGACGTTGAATGGGAAGGGTCATTACCCAACCTAAAACCCAGGAGCATGGCAGTAGAAGAGAGAGAACTGTTATAATAATTATTGTGATAAAAAATTTATGAAATTTTAAAAAACAGACTAGAAATTTCTGAAGTTATAGTTTAAAAAAGAGCGCGAAATCAGATTATACATGGATCTCACGATTATGGTTTATAACGTCGAACGGGGTTTTCACAGTAGAGATCATCTTCTCGAACAACACCGCCTTGAAGCTGCTCAACGCGCTGTACAAGTAGTAAATCCAGATTTCCTCGCCATCACCGAAGCCTGTTATGGCGGTCCGAACTCTCAGAACAGAATCATGAATTATGCTCAACTCTTTGGCTTTCCCTACCACCACTTTGGTCCTTTCCCAAAATTTGGGCCAAGAAAAG
Source organism: Candidatus Woesearchaeota archaeon (assembly GCA_016181265.1). Classification (GTDB taxonomy): domain Archaea; phylum Nanobdellota; class Nanobdellia; order Woesearchaeales; family GW2011-AR9; genus JACOZP01. The sequence goes on along the minus strand of JACOZP010000018.1, from coordinate 11,411 downwards.
GTGACGAAGGAGGAAATTGTCTTCTCTCACGTCTTCCCATGCAGGCAGAAACAGTTCAACTTCCCTACAAAAGCGCCATTCGTGCTAAGATCACACTAGAGAACAAACTCCTCACCATTGATGTCATTCACCCTTCTCCCACCGTAACCGATGCTGAAAAAATAAAAACACACCGCTCCCTCATTACCTCTCGACAAGCACCCTACATCCTCGCCGGAGACTTCAATACGGTTAGTCCAGAAGATGTATCGAGTTATGACTTTGCACAACTAGCAGAAGATATCAAAGCCTACAATCCGGAGAAAGCAGAACTCATCATTAAGAATTGGCAAGATGCTCAGTTTGTCACCTGGCTTCTCAGCCAAGGACTCAAGGATGCATTCCCTCAGGAAGCACGAGAGTCAACCGTCCCAACCAGATATACATCCAAAAGAGAAGGGTCTGGCGTGAGGATGGATTTTATTTTCACCTCGCCGGACATTACCTCAATAGATGGATACGTCCTCAAAACCGTCGATACTGAAATTGCTTCAGATCACTACCCCATTGTAAGTAAATTTTATCTCTAGGATCAGTTCTTAGAATTTAATTTGAATTCTTGGATTACAGAATAAACCGGTCCATCAGAGGTTAATATACTTTCATATAAAATAATCGTATCAATAATAGATGAACCAAAAATGGTATTTTTATATCTTTCCACTACTTCTCGAATTCTCTCTTTATTCTTGCTAGACTTAAGTCGTGCGATTGTTAGATGAGGAATTTCTTCTTTAGGATTATTGATCAATAATAAGCGATTGATCTCTTGAATCAAGCGGACTACTATACCATTAGAAACACCAACCCAAATCACATCAATTCTCTCCATTGATGGAAAAACACCGACTCCTTGAATGTGGATTTTAAAAATAGGAACCGAAGATAAAGTATCTTTCAATGAAGAAACAATCATTAGAATTTCTCTTTCCTCAACATTTCCCAAAAAAGAGAGGGTGAGATGAATGTTTTCTAAGGAAACGAATCGAAGATCGCTTTCCGTCTTCTCCAAATCTTCAGATAAAGATTTCAGTTTATCTTTAACCATTACTGGAAGAGGAATTCCTACAAACAGTCTTTTCATCTGTAATTATTCTTCACCAAAATTCTCCGAGTCCTCATAATGCTGAGAAGATTCTTCTTCCTTTCGATTTAACTCTTCTTTGTTGACAGTTGCAAATTTAGATTGACGTACTGGTCTCTCTAGTTTCTCTGCAACCTCTGCGAATCCTACTTTTGCCAGAACTTTCGTGATTCTAACTTTAACATAATCTCCTTTCTTCACACCCGGTACAAAAACAACAAAACCCTTTACGCGGGCAATGCCATCCCCTTTCTCACCGACCGATTCAATACTGACCTCATGTATTTCTCCCACTTTGACGGGAGCTTGTTGTTCCATTCCACTCATAGATATATTCCTCCAAAATTTGTTGTTATAGCTAAAAAAAGAAGAAATACTATAAAAAGATGCTGGTTAGGAAGACCAAAAGAGAAGAAAAAAGGAAAAATCTACTCTACATCTTTCAAACCGGTTTCTGTCACTTCAAAACAGACTTCTCCATCAGGTAAGTTTGGTGCATCAATCAATTTTGCCACACGCGTCCCCTTCTTTCCTTTACGTAAATAAAGCCTGAATGTCGATGCATGAGCAACAACATGCCCTCCAATCGCTGTCGTAGGATCACCAAAGAATTGGTCCGGCTTGGCCATAACTTGGTTTGTCACATATACACAAAGATTATGTGAAGAAGCCAGCTTAGATAAAATATGCATATGCCGGTTCAATTTTTGTTGCCTCTCCGCTAGAGTCCCTCTACCGATAAATTCAGCTCGGAAATGTGAAGTCAAGGAATCAACGACAACCAGTCGCACTTTTTTCTTCTGTTCGGCAATTAAACTCTCTACTTTCTCTGCAAGCAGCATTTGATGATCAGAGTTATACGCTCGGGCAACCATAATCCTGCCAAGCACCTCTTCTGGTTCCATTCCCGCCCCAAGCGCTAGCTGCGTTATTCTCTCAGGTCTAAAAGTATTTTCCGTATCAATATAAACCGCATAGGCATCAGGGTCTTCTTTCAGTGTGTTCACGGCAAGCATATGTCCAATCTGTGTTTTTCCACAGCCAAACTCACCAAAACATTCTGTAATTGCACCTGTCTCAAAACCGCCACCCATCAAAGTGTCGAAATTCGCCGAGCTTGTAGAGATCTTAGAAACGAACTGTCGTTTCCGTAACACTTCTGTGCCTGTTTCAAATCCCATTTTCATGCTATCACGAGCAGCATTGACCATCTTTCTCGCAACTGCTTCTGAGACACCCGATGCTTCCACCAATTCACTTAAATTGGCAACGGCAATCCCCATCAGATCATGGTATCCTGCGCTTTCTAGCTTCTCAGCAGTTGCTGCACCAACACCTGGTAAATCCGTCAACGATAATTTCTTTTGTTCCATTTTCATCTCCAATTGTAGCTCTGCCATGTTCATCACATCCCTCCTTTAAATAAATCTTGCTCCTGCAATAGTAGGAACTCATAGGCTTTTTCCAAGACTAGTCTTGCCTTCGGCAAGTCGTTGATTCGTAAAGAATTGTTACTATGCCATTTCCCTTCTTTATCCATGTAATTACGTTCGATAGAAATCGTTCGGTATTCCGACTCTTCTCCATTTATCACTTGACCTTTATTTAACCACACTGTTGCGGAAATAGAACCGGCACGAAACTTCTTTTCAGGCACATTTCCTTCCTTGTGCTCTCTCATACGTTCTATATTTGTTTTTTGTTGTATTTTTGTTGTATTCATTTTTGTTCCTCTTGCTTTCGCATTTTATTTCAGCCGCTTCCAAAACGACGGAAGCCGGTGAGGGTCACCAAGTTATTGATGACAGAATTATTGGGGGATCGGAGTTATATAAGCCCTATCCGCACTTGACCAGTGGGGAGTGGGTCAGTAATTTATGAGGAAATAAGAGGGAAAAAGAAATGACCAGTGGACTGGAAAACATTAAATCAGAAATTTCGATTTTCTAGAATAAATTTTAAAAGAACCGTAACAAAAAGCAAAGAATGATGCCCTCTTATGGAATTGTGATTGTAGATATGCAAGATTCTTTCCTTTCCAAGCTCCCCCAGAGACCACGGGAATCTCTGATTAGAAATCATCTCGAACTCCTGGATCTGTGCCTGCAAGGGAGATACCCTATCTTCACGTTAGAATTAAGCCCGGGAAGCTATGGCGAAACAACATTTTCCATTAAAGACAAAGCAAACACATCTCCTTTGTACTCCTGTATTAAAAAAAGATATAACGATGGTTTTGAATGTACAGAACTCTCTGAACATGTGCAGGGTCTCGAACATCTTGTTATCACTGGTGTGAATGCAAGAGCATGTGTTTTTGAGACCACAACAAGTGCAGCCAATGCCCGGTTCTCTGTCCACATCGCGGATGATCTTATCGCGGATGGCAACAAGCCACGGTGGAAATGGGATGGCTGGCGAAGAAGCGAAGCTTACCATTTCTATAGATCAGAATGTCATTGGTACGCTAAAAGGACTTCTCTCTTTGAGGTCTTGAGAACATCCAGCGCACAAAATACCTCTAATTCTCCAGAAACATTTATATAGTGCTGTCATAAATTAATCTCTACACATATATAGAGACACAGCAGATGAATCATTTGCTGGCCTACGTTTTCTGATATGGAGTAAAATACAATAGAGTGAGAAATATGAACAACTTTAGACAAGGCGGTTTCCGCAACAACAACAGCAATAGTAACAACAACTTTGGCCCACGTGAAATGCATAAAGCAACATGCTCCGAATGTGGCAACGAATGTGAAGTACCCTTCAAACCAACCGAAGGAAAGCCAGTTTTTTGCCGAGACTGTTACAGAAAGAGAAAACCAGCATATTAGATTCCTGATTTAATAGCTTTACTATCTCAAGTTTATTTTTTATTATTTTAATTTTGATCTTTCTTTTTCGTTAATTCTTCGGGAACTTTATATTCAACCCAGGAGACTCTCTTCTCCCGGACTACATCTCGCAAAACCCTCTCCGAGCTAGACAGCGTTGCTTTTCCGCTCTTCACTTCCACAAACACCACTTCCTCGATGGTCTTCCCGTCCATCCCTTTAAACACGATAAAATCGACTGGTTTGCCAATAAAGCGACATTCTGTAGGAGAGAAAGGAAAATCAGGAAGATACGGTGCTAATTGTTCAGAAAATTGTCCTCCCAACACTGCACGTGAACGTTTGATCGCATCTTTGCGGATCTCTTCGATCTGCGCCTCCCAGTATTTATCACGTAAGATTCGACCGAAATAATAAGCAATGATACCCACAACAAGAAGAATAAGAAGCGTTTTAATATCCACTGAAATCATTTTATGGGCTCTGCTGTTCCAGACGCGCTAATTCTTCCTGTGCGTTGGCTTTCTCTACGATCTGAACATTAAATTCCAACCGATCAAACATTTCATTCCGGTGGACCTTACCCAATAATTTAAACTGCTCTCCCAAAAGATCAGTCTTCACATCTTCAAATAAAGGTAATTCTTCCTTATACGCCGCGACCTGAACATCATCTTTTCCGAGAAGATGGTTCGTTTGATTCTTCCAAAAGACACCACGAATCATCCCCGTCCCATCATCTAAAACAGCATTCAGGACATAAGAGAGTTGCCCATCAACTGTACCATGTTCAGCACAGTGGAAACTCCCACTGCTCTCCGTGACACGCTTAGCGCACCGAGAGCACGTATAGAAAAAACGCGGATCAAACACCTGTACGATTGTACCCACAATCTCCGCTGCATCCTCCGCATCATGTAACTCTTCAATCTTCTTCCGTTCATATGCCTTACTGCTTTTTCGCACAACATCAACAGTTTCTCCTTTCGGATTAATCTCGATAGAACCTCTCGAACCTAAATGAACTTCTTTATTGCCGTTATTCTCTCGGACATACGCATCATTTACCAGAACAATATCATCCTGAAATACTTCATGGAGCTGATCAACTTGCTCATTCCAAAACACGACACGGATAGTCCCGGTTTCGTCTCCTAAGACAAGAGAACATACTTTTCCCGTGTTCTCACCCTTAGCAAACGTGCGTGGATCAAACTTCTGCACAACTTTGCCTACCAAAGAAACATTCTTCATCCCCACATAAATCTCTTTGATCTTTAATTTTTGTGCTGCCGCAGTTGAGATTAACACTATGCCCAACTCATTGGCGATGATGTGCGCTGCTCCTTCCTCACTGATCAAACCAGATAATTCATTCACCTTCTCTTTGATCTTTTTGTCCAATTCTTCCGACGATAATTTGCCGCTGCTGATGATCTTCTCTTTGAGCTCTGCGAGTGGTATTTTATACATAAATAATGCCCCCTATATAGAAAGAAACGTGATGAAAATTGTTTATAACGATTTGGATAGTGGAGAATATGCTTCTAAGAAGTAGATGTAAACTCCGTAAAATCCAACGCCAAATTATATTCTACTACTTTCTCATTGATCTCCACATTATTTGGGCTTTTCACACAGAACAGCCAGATGCGTGTCTGCTGAGGGACAGATTGCGCATCACAAGAAGTATAATACCAATGTGTTAATTTCATCCTATTAAGACACTTTTGTAATTCCTCTTCTTTCCGGCAGGTATCAACCATCCTTCTCGCCTCAGCAGCAAGTTGTGCATACTCATCAAATGAATACTGTACATTAACATTAAAACTATAGTCATAAGTATACTGACGTAAATAAAAATCCGTACTTTTCAGTGTCCTCGTCCCGCCAGAGGCCATAATCCGCTCACCATCAATGGTAAGCTCTGAAAACACCCTCTTTTCCGGATTAGGAAACAGTTGAAAAAACAATTTTTTCATATTCCCCTTCTCTTCAGGGAGGCACCATTTGTCAACGACATTCCAACGGTTTACTCCATTTTCCACCCCACAGGGAGATGTTTCTAAGAATCCGCCACGACCCGCCAACTCCAAAATTACTTTCTGTCCCGTTTCCCGCGCGGAAAGATCGAGCTTCATCATATCCAATTCGGATTTGTGGAGAAAACTATTCACCATTTCTAACTGCCAAGAACCGAGAGGAGTATTGGAAGATTCAAATGTACCCGAATAATAGAGAAACAACCCAATCGCTCCGATAATCCCAAATAAAATCCAATGAATCAGTGTCCCTTTTTTATTCATTTTGTAACCAGCTCCACTACTCCTGTAGTCTTAGCTGCTTGGATTGGTAATGTTGATCCACGATCATCAATCTCACCAAACTTTAGGATAGGATTTTCTCCCCGTTCAAGATATTTCTGTTGATCGACAAGCTGGACGTGGATCTGCATAACAGAATTCATATTCACCAGAGATTGTTGGTTCCGGTCATCAACACTTTTGACAAGAGCAGTATGGATAAACAGTAGCGCAAAGAGAGCAACGAATACCGTAAACAAGAAATCAAACAGATCGTCCATCATCGCTTTTTTGTTCATGAATCACACACCATATGATTATATTATTGGGTCCCTTTTTTGCCAGGAGTTGGAGCAGGTCCTCCTGGTAATTCTGGTAACGTAGGACTCGTCCCTCCTTTTGATAAGCTTTGTCTTTGAGTAAAAGAGACACTTTCTTGTACATCGATTGAAACACTTCCTCGTACAAACTGTTTACCATCCCAAATCATCACCGCGTATCCCACTCTCGATTGATCAACATGATAATAATTGTTAGTCCTCAGCGATTTCCCTCCATCATCGATAGTAACTTTAAAATTAAGTGTATTAAATCCATTTTCAATGTCAGGCTGATAACATTCTTCCATTCGTTCCTGCGTGAATTTGCTAAGGTCAATAGTGTAAGGAAAAACTCTTCCTGTGACCGCGTCTTGATAAGCAAAGCAGTCGGGATTTGTTACAAAACGTAGGGTGATAAATTGCGCTTTCATCTCCGCAGGGACGGCTGTCAAACGTTCTTGATAACCGACAATGATGATGACAAATGCAATCATGAGCATAGCAATGACAAAGCCAGCGATCATCCAATAGATACTTTTCCGTCCAACTTCAAACACATCATCACCACCCATTGTTATGGACACTCCGTAAGAATGATCTTTTTTCCTTCTTTCTGTAGACAAACGCGTGCTTTCTCCTTGACAAATCCCACTGCCGTGTATCCCATCGGTAAGAGGAACATGCGTAGTGCAGGGTCGATATCTGTAGATTTATCCCCTTCATAAATAGCGAGGGAACTTGAAGAGACAAATGCAAGAGCATACAATGACATATTGCGAGGATATTCAACGATCACATTTCCTGGCATACTTACCAGCACATTGACCATCATCGTCATATCCTCTGCTGCAGTGATTTTTGTCATCGTTTCTGGCTCTCCTAGACGTGTCGCTACCGTTAATGCAATTCCAATTACCAGAATGACCACAACTACTTCAAACAGCATCAAAATGATGCTCGCTGCTTTTTTGTTTATCATAGTTTAAGATAGTAAATCTACAACGAGACATTGTTTGTTATTTTCTCGAGGCTCGTCTGTTATTATCCGGTAAGGATCTATTTCCAAGCAGATCTCGCAATTACAGAAAGCATCGTCTGTGCAGCCACAAAGATTTTTGCTTAGTAGAAGAGAGGTCTCATGGACAGTTCCTAGCGGCACCGGATTATATAAAACACCCACAGTCGCTTGAGGCTTCGCATCGTCTATTGAAGGAGAGATCGGAAAAATAGAAACATCTTCTTTTAATTTCTCAATCAAAGAGAGATCAAACTGGTTTTTGACAGCTTCATATTCAGCGGTTCCTTCATCGTAAGATTGTTCTTCATTGCTGACATAGTCTTTAACAACGAGCTTATGCTCAGGAGTGCCGAGATCAATCAATGAGTGTTTTATTCTTTTACTTTGTTCATCATTTTCGGTAATAAGGAGACTCGCTGCAGAACTAACAACCTCTCTCGTCTGGACGTTTCCATTCTCTCTAAAAATCCAATGTTCTAGATTGAGAGCCCCCGAAGAGGAACGAGAATAGACAAATAGTTCGTTAGGGAAGAACACTTCTTGCACAAAGTAAGGGATAGTAACTGTTTCTTCCGGTTTTGAAGCTAAATGCGACGTCAAAAAAAACCACTGCTTTGCCTCCAGAGAAGAAAAAGCAGCATATATTGCGGGGTACGATTCAAATATCGCCGTCTTGGAGGAACCCGAAGATACGGTTAATGCGGGTTGTTTTTGTACAAAGAATGCACTTTCTATTTTAATATCTAAAGGTAACTGTTGTCCACTATTGTTGACAGAATACTGCAAAACCACTGGAATTTCTGTTTTCCCCTGCAGTGAAAATTGATAATGGTTAGTGTCGCTCAGCGCCAGACCTTTAACCACTAATTTCTCAACAAATAGATCACTTTTCTTCATCTCAGAAGTTATTTTCTCCTCTGACTTCTGGCCGCTCTTAACGACGTGGATAGTAGTATCAAAATCAGAACCACTACGATAAATGTTCAAAAACTCACGACGGGATTCAGCACTGAATGAAGTCCCAGGGAGGATTTCAGTCCCTCGGATGGCTAAGAACTGGTTTACTTTAAGATTATCTGAAAGAGGTATAGCTAAAATATCCTTACAGATATAGATGTTATCAATATGAACATCTCCAACTTTCTTACCGATATTTTCAACAGCACGACAAAGGACTAAACAATCTTTATCTTGACATTCTTCTTTGGGATAACGGAGGGTAACAGGGGGCATTTCCCTTAAAACCATATGAAGACCTCTGTCAAATTTTGCCACAAAAGTGTCTTGGTCTAGGATCAGAGTAAAACCGGTCAAATCACCGGGTTTTGACTTCTCTGCAAACTCTTGCAATTCGCGATGTAGCCGGAAGAAATTCTGTTTCCCTTGTTCATCAACCCCCAGAACCTTCGCAATGATGACTGACGCTGAACCAAAAACAAGGATAGCTAAAACTATTGTAACAAGCATATTAACAACCATTGCTTTCTTCTTCATAGTTATTGAACGCACACACGCGGGGTAGCACACTCGGAGTCGCATTTAGTTTGTCCCTCTTTGTAACTTTCTCCTGTATTTGGATCACAGGGACATTTGTCAAACAAATCGCCAACATTATCTTTATCACAATCGCCTAATCCGCCGATCTTTGTATCCACTTCGCCAAATGCTTTTCCACCACTTCCCCTAAACCAGAGGATCACCAAAATCACGATTAAGATAGCGAGAACCGCGCTCATGATTATCCACCACATTTCTGAAGAGCCTTTTTTTGTTTTCATCTTTAACCTCCTGCAAGATCGCTGACATAAGAACAATGATTCGCAAAAGCAGACCTCAAGTTTGGATCAGTCATATCTACAAGGAATATACCATCAATCTGTGTTTCCGCGGTAAGCGCATCTTCAATTAGTTTCGCACCACCTGCAATCATTGCACCACCACTTACAAATATGCCTACAAAATTGCCCGTGAAGCTATTTAATAACGTCGAGAGCCCACCACCCAAAACCGCTGCGGTGCAACCTACGCCACAATCCGTTCGCTTTGCCTTATACATCACTGCATACGCTCTTCCTGGCTTAACACCTTGATCTGTCAGAAAGCCAAAGAAATAGCCTGGACCGCCACCTGTTTGAAGATATTGAAGATACGATTCTTTCTGAGCGGGAGTATTTTCTTTGCTATTCGGAGGAGTATAAGAACGATATGTCGTCGTCCGTAAATATTGCTGGAAATCAAGATCTCGTATAGAATCTTTCTCGCCGAACTTTAGACTTGGATCAACTAAAATTGTGTAGCACATAAAACAACGTGCATCCCCGCCGAATGAACTGATTGTATCAAAAATATTTTTCTTGAAACGCCCTTCACCGAACATCTGCCAACAGGTAGCCATCGAATCAGCAATAGCCTTCTCCACATCTTCTTTTTTTCCGGAGACTTTTTTATCAATCGTCTGGCACAATAAAGGAGAGTATTTAATTTCCTCCACTCCCCCTCCCAAAGAAAGAGCCGTAGATGCGCGTAATCGTACACTATCTTTACAAAGAGTTACTTTTTGCTTTTCTTCACTTTGTTTGTTAAAATTAAGAATCGTTCCCGCCAGTAAAAAGAAACTGACTAGCGTGATTACCAACACCACTAAGAATCCAGCTGCGATTGCTTTTTTGTTGAATTTCATGATTTCACTTCGCAAAAGGTATCAAATCCGGATCACAAACATCCCCTATCTTATCCAAGTCACTATCATGCTGATCGGGATTGTCACAATCATAAGCAGTTAGTGTTTTAGATTGCCCTACGATCACAGATTCAACCTTTTTACTTTCACATGCACTTGGAGGACAATTATCTTTTGTATCGATGATACCATCAAGGTCCCCATCAGGACAACCATCTTTTCCTCCTAATCGTTGTACTTCTTTTCCAGCACTGATTCCAGTTACAACAGACATAGCGAGATCGGGACAAAGGTCACAACTGTTTCCTACGCCATCGGAATCGGTATCATCTTGACTAGGATTAGCGCAGTCGGCAGCGGTTAGGCTCTTATACTTATTGGGTGATGTTTCCATTATTTTCCCGACACAAGCATTAGCCGGACAATTATCAAAGCAATTCTCTTTTTGTCCGCCCCTACATTGTCCTTTATACAAAGAGGAATCCTCTCCTTCTGGCACGCCATCATTATCAAAATCGAGAATCTCTTTGAAAGAATATTGCCCCTCTTCTAAGACACATTGTACTTTTACTGGTCCAGCAAATATTCTTCCAGCAAAAGTATTACCCAATTGTATTGTTTTCCCTTCCAGTAGCTTATTACAAGCATGCCATAAGTGATCCTCGGCACAGATGAGAGGAATGCTATTTGCCCATCGAAAATTCTTGGTCAAGATATTTTTTGCGTTGGGATCACCCGCAGCATGTGAAATACTCTCTCCCGAGGTAAACGCATTAGAGTTAATGGTCGAGAAGAGACCGGGAATTAAACTTCCACTTTCTGCAAAGCCATCAGCGCAACCTGAAGAGCTAATAACTCCACCGGGATCAGTTGCTAAAACACGACATCCTTGCGAAGGTAATGCATCCGGGATTCTGGAGTCACATTGCCATCTGGAAGTATGACAAGAGACATCCTCATCAACACATCTGGTTTTCACACGCTCCAAAGAATCTTGAGGATTATTACTCCCAAACGTATACAACTCAATCCACTTATAGCGTAATGCTTGATCTTTCTTGACGCAATAATTAATGTTCCCAGCTGAGAGAAGATTCACGATGGCAGAATCATCCCCCGACCCAGCG
>JACOZP010000017.1 GCA_016181265.1 Candidatus Woesearchaeota archaeon | reverse complement strand
TTTTGAGTGTAGAGCTAAAGCTATACAAAAGATTTATTTAGAAGTCAATCATAGCTTTTCTCTGGTCAAGTTTGACCCTCAGCTCTGTACATACAGGGCCCAGAGGGCATTTTTTGCTTTTGGTTGGACTTCGTTATTAAGAAAACAAAATGAGAATATAAACTACGCCACCGGTCATCGCTCGCTACGCTCGCTCAAGAACCGGTGGAAAACTTATTATAAAACTTTCTCTTAAATCTAACCAGAATCTCTTGCTAATCCTCAACCGAAAGAGTGCTTATGAAAACCCCCCATCAGTTTAAGACCCTCTTCAACTTCTTAAAATCATCTTCCATCAATTTCCGCACAGCTGGAAACCTCATCGCTGCCGAAGGATGATACGTTAAAAAATAATGTAATCCCTCTTTCTCTACAACCAAACCATGAACGTTCGCCAAATCTTTCTTCTCTCCCAATGATGATTGTATCGCTACACTTCCCAGAAGGACAATTAACTTCGGTTTCAATAAACTAACCTGCTTGTCCAGCCACAACTCTTTACACATAGCCAATTCTTTCGTCTTCGGAACACGATTTTTCGGAGGATGACATTTCACCGACCCCGTGATAAAAACAGTTTTTCGATCAATACCAATTTGATTTAGCATTTCGGTTAGGAATTTTCCAGACCGACCAACAAACGGCAAACCTTGGCGATCCTCTTCAACTCCGGGAGCTTCACCAATAAACAACAACTTCGCATTTTTTGGACCTTCACCTGGGACAGCAAGAGTCCGCTGTTTCCATAACGGACAGGCCGTACAGCGCCTGATTTGCTCCGCTAATGAGAAGAGTGTTTCCGGCATACTCTTCAGAGAATACAAATTCATTTAAAATGGTTTTGCCCACAGAACAGAAAATGAGGAGGATAAACACATGTCAGAATCAGAATTAGTTAAAATCACATTTGATGAACAACAGAAAGCGCTCCTCGATGAACGAGGAAATAGATTTAACGGAACAAGAGTCTCTACAATAGTCAGAGCAAATAGCTCTGCAAATTACCTCGGTGCTGAAGAGGCAGAGAGAGCAGCTCTCGGAAAGTTCTTAGAAACGGGCCAGACCAAATACCACGCCGACGCGTACGAACTTATTTCTGTAAAGTCGAGAAGAGAAGACTGGGGTGGAGAGTATGAAACACCAAGCCATAGTGCAACGGCTCTAGGAATATTCTATCAAAGAACCTAACCTTTCTCTTCTTTCTTTATTCTTTCCCATGTTTCAATCTCTTCTGCCGTATGGCCCCGCCAATTAAAGAAGTGATAATAACGGATTCCAGCCGCCTCAAAGATCGATGGCAAAGAACTGTACTCGCCATTCATATGCGCATTCCCAATCTTTAGCAAAACTGTGCGCTCACCTGCCATCTCTTCCGCAAGAACCTTGGGAATAAATCCATCACGAACAGAGAGATACTCTCGAAAAGCATGTCTCGCTTTCAAAAATCGCGGAACATACCATTGCAACGAATTTGTTAACGGTTTATTCCCATCGATTACAGTTAGAAAATTTTCCATATAACGGCAAAAAGCATAATAATTATTAGGATCACTCAACTCCTTCCGCGGAGTTTCATGTGTCAGAAAAGAATCTATCAAAGTGATATCTTTTTCTTTCAAAGACCTTCTTTTTCGCAGATGGTTGAAGAAAGCAATCAAATCTTTCCCATCTTCCGTATGCCTAGTATAACCAGTTCTCTTTAAGATCTCCTCTCTTCCAACATAAGGGATATCACAACCGCGGACAACAATACCTAATTCGTCAACATCATCGATAACCTCCTGAAGATTAGGAGAAGAATAAAGAACCCGATGCGCAAGGCGTTGCTCTCTCTCCTTTTGATGAAGTTGTGGATCATATTTCCAAGTAGGTGTTTCACCCTCCAGAAGAATAGTATCCGGAAGCACGGCACGCACGACCGCGCTCTCACTCAGAATACGTTTCCCGCCTAAATTCTTTCCATTTTCCCAAATATGATTTCCAACATAGATTCTCTCTCCGCTTTCTTCATCGATTCGTGCTAAACTATAATTATGGATCAAACCACAAACAAAAAGTCGAACACCATCCTCTCGCGCAGAAACAATATCCTCCAGAATGTTCTTCCTTTGAGCTTGGGGAGTCGCAGACATTGGCAAAAGCATCTGACCAAACCGGGGATCAGATATCAACAATCACATTCGCTTGCCATCCTTTATCAATTTTCTTTACTTCAAACTCATGCATCGTAATCGCTTTCACATCAACCTTTGGATCGTGACGCGCCAGATCAAGCTTTTCCCCAAACGCAAGACACGTCAAGAAATATTTTCCATCTTTTTCTTCAATGGAGACCTCAAATCTACCGAACATCATCTGTTTGTAATCCTTAAAGAAGACCAATTCATCAAGAAAATCATAGAGAAGAGTCTCAATATTTTTATCTTCACCCAAAATCTTGACCTTCTGCTGTGGAACAACTTTAGTAATATCAACCATCGTCTCTTCCACCGCCAGCGCACATTGCTCAAACAGTTCAGAAAGCGTATCCGCCTTCGCCACAAAGAAAACATCAGCAGTATGATCCAAAAACTTGTGAAAAGGCCGTTCCATATCAAGCTCAAAAGAAACAGAGATTTTAAATATTTTGCTCCATTAGTAGCTACGTGAAAAAAGATCTGAGAGATATGGGATGGATAGCCTTCTGCTTAGCAGGCTTTTTCTGGATCACAAACGTTGTTGTGAAAAACACCGTTTTATTTACAGTTGACCACCGTATTGCTAACTATCTCGGATTGCATCAAGCATCTCTCCTCTTTGATCTGATGTACCTCGCCTCTTTCTTTGCCTCCACTATCTTTATCACTTTATTTTCCGCAAGCATACTTCTTTATTTCTACCTCCATCACAGAAATAAAGAGATCATCTCCTACGTTTTGACTCTCTTTCCCGGCGTGGCGATCGGCTTTCTTATCAAAAATATCGTCCAACGGGTCAGACCAGAAAACCTCTTGGAGATGGACTACAGTTTTCCTAGCCTCCATGCGACGGGGAGCGTATTATTATATGGTTGGCTCGCTTTTCACTATTGGAAACAGGGAAAAGAAAAGAAAGCATATCTTCTCTTCTCACTCCCGTTGCTGATCGGACTCAGTAGATTATATCTCGGCGTCCACTGGTTTAGTGATGTTATCGGAGGATTTCTGTTAGGAGGAGCGTGGCTGCTGCTAACGCGCTACGGAGAAAAACGTAAGATGATAGAATCATTGTTTTCTAAACTGAAAGTTAATAGATGATCTTCTTGTAATGTTTTACACAATAATAACAACCATTCTCGATCACAGTTAGTATAGTCTTTCTTGATTACTTTTCCAAAAACGGCGAAAGAGAAGGAGCGATGCTCATTCTGCCGGGCAAATTCGACAATCCTCCCACGGAAGATTCGGTTTGGAACGAACTTGCCATTCTCCATCATCCCTTTCTCTTGCCTCTTCTCCATCACATAGAGAACTTTCTCTTTTTGCGCCTCATAGAGAGAAACAAAAGAACAAGAAGAACGCAGTGGGCAAGAAGCACAGGAAGGAGAATCACGGGTACAAACTAATGAGCCAAAATCCATCAATGCATTATGAAAGTCAGAACTTTTCAGTTTGGGAATGTTCCCTCTAACTAGAGTCCACAATTGTTCTTCCTCCTTCCTTCCTAAAGGTTTTCCTTGATCTTTCCCATGAACATAACGATAAAATATCCTTCGCACATTGACATCGACTGCTGGTTCAGGGAGATTGAACGCAAAACTAGCGATTGAACCGGCCATGTACGAACCAACCCCTGGAAGGAGAATTAATTCTTCTGGCACAGAAGGAATAACTCCACCCCGCTTCTCCACAACCTCTCGCACAAAACGATGCAACAAGAGTGCTCTCCTATTATAGCCCAAGCCGCTCCATGCTTTGATCACCTCTGCAGGAGAAGCTGCAGCTAAAGATTGGATCGTAGGGAAGAGCAGGAAAAACTCGTGATACTTCTCAACCACGCGTGATACTTGTGTTTGTTGAAGCATGAACTCCGAAACAACAACGTGATACGGGTCAGTTGTCCTTCGCCAAGGAAGATCACGTTTATTGACAGAGTACCATTCTAAGAGGGCTGTTGAAAGGATAGACATCGGAAAGAATAGATGAAAACGGTATAAATAGATTTCCCTTTATCGAGAGAAGAAGAGGATGCCATCAATAATGAATTTCAGACTAACCATTCCTATCGCAACGAGAACCCATTTCCGAAAGAGTTCTTGAGGTATCCGGACCACAAGCTTTTTACCGATAAACGAACCGACGATGGCAGTTAGAAAAAGGAATGGAACGAGAACAAACAGTTCACGCGGCAGAAAATCGTTTTTCAAATATATTGGAATCCGAGTAAGATCGACTGCCAACGAAATAACTGCCGCCGTGGAAAGATATACTGCTTTCTCTAAACGGAATGTGGTCAAAAAAGCGCTACGAATTGCTCCTCCCGTTCCGATGAGCCCCGCAAAGAATCCAGACAGACCTCCGCCTAAGAAAGAGTTCTGGTTATTTTGTTTTAGACGGAGCTGTGGTTTCCATAAAGAAGAGACAACAAAGACAACGAGGAAGACACCTAAGATCAACTTTAACAGAGGTTGTGAGATATAATTCACTAAGAGAGCACCAATAATAGTAAAAATGACACTAGGCAGACCAAATTGCAAAAGCAATTTCCAATGTATACTTTGTCGAAAGAACGTAATTCTTCCGATACTTCCAAAAACGTGAAAGAGAGCTACAAGAACCAATGAAGTCTTAAAATCATAAAAGAACAAAGCAATTGGTAAAAATATTGTTGAAGAACCAAATCCCGCCAGCGTTCCGATAACCTCTGCAAACAAGGCAGCAACAAAGAACAAAATCACCATTATCCATAGATAAACGAAAGAAACTTAAAAATGTTTTGAACCCACCCACGGATCATAATTGATCAACCAAACTAGTAGAAGAAAAAGGCCGCCTCACAATTTCAATCAGTTCTGAACTGTCTTGGTATAACTTAGAATGTTTCTCGTACCAATCATACTTTGTCGGGCAACAACGGCAAGTGTTCCTAATACAATCACGCGCCGTATGAAGACGATAGCCTTTTCTAACAGCCGAATCACACGTTTCTAGAACACAATAAGAAGCATTAATCCCCATCACTAACAAGTCAGTAGCATTCCAACGATGTAGTTGTTCATCTAAAGAAGTTCTAAAAAATCCATCATCAGATTTTTTCTCTAAAGTGAGAAAAGTTGGAACCAGATCTACTTTTTGTTGGAGATCATAAACAGTTTTACCCTTTCCTTCATATTCTAAAACTACAACAGGGATATTCTCTTCTGCGCAAAATCGAAGAACTTGCTTTTGTGCAAAGAACAACTTCTTTCGAGTATCCTCTAGAGCATTATCTAGAAACCCAGATTGCATATCTATCAATAGGGCGGCATAATTAAGTGCAGGTTTCTCTTCACTAGATGATAGAAAACTCATAAGACTATTTTTTTCAAGTCATTTTAAAATCTTTCCCAGAAAATTCACGCTTTCCTTCCCACAATCTTCTTCACCAGATCATACTTCCACACAATCTCCTTCTGCCACGGACGGAAGCAATCCAAGCTTTTTGTTTCCACCATCTGCCAAATCTGATCATTATTGATTACTAAATGCCCTGGCATACTTAACCCCTGAGAAATTGATTTCCGCACATCAACTAGTTCTTCCGTCCAAGCAAATTCTTCCGAAGACAAACGTTTCTTCTGCTCGCCCAGATACTCTTCTTGCCCAGCCTGGGCCACTTTCTGTTGCAAAATCTTCCCCTCCTGTCGCACAATCGGATGCACGCCACGAATATTTCGCCAATCACGAGGGGGGTCTTTCATCCATTCCAGCAACAATTTATTACTGAACACAAAGAACACCGGCCGATCCACTTTCATCGCCAACCGCTGTCGCTCATCAAACAAGACATGTAAACGTGCCCGCTCTTCCGGAGAACAGCGTTTGGCTCCCGGCAGATCGAGATATTGCTGCTCTTCGTAACGGAATTCTACTTCCTCCAGATGTTTCCGTTCCTCTTCCATCCAATCTAATCGTCCTTTTCCCACCAGTTCTTTCGTAAAAACATCTTTCAACGACAGTAGATGTGCCGTATCACCTGCTGCATATTGGAGCATGGCCGGCGTCATCGGGCGTCTTGTCCAATCTACTCGCTGAAACGTACGATCTTTTTCCACATGGAAATATTCTTCCAGCAATGCACCTAAACCAACCTTCTCTTTTCCCAGCAGCATCGCGGCTAGCTGGGTATCAAACATATTCTTCGGACGGCATTGAAACTGATGATGCAGGATACGCAGATCAAAACTGACATCATGCAACACTTTCAACACCCGAGGATTCTCTAAAACATGAATCAACGGATCAATCATCCGCAGCGCGAGAATATCAACCACCCAATTCCTTGCACGCGTAGAAACCTGGATCAACGTGATATACGTACCATAATGATGCAGATTATTTTCACATTCGAGATCAAACGCGATCTCTGACTCTCTCTCCCAGAGTTCTGCCGCCTCTGCTAAAGCATCAGCGGTCTGGATAAGGCTAAATTCAACCATTTTTCATTCAAAGAAAGCAATATTGAAAAAGGTTTCTAAAAGATAAGATACAGTAGAGCCGAAGGATGAGTACGTATTTAGTTAGTTGGCCAAGAGGTTCGTCTCGCGATGCTTAGCAAAGCAGAAAGAGATAGGGACGGAAAATAATTTGATCTTATTTCTCTTTTGGAATAAATAATTGACAGCTAATTTTCCGCGAGACGAACGGCCAACTAAATACGTACAAGAATGACAAAGTTTTTTATAGTTTCATTCTTTCTCTTAAGTAAAAGAGAAAATGGCAGATGCACTTAATATCCTATTCCAAATCAGCATCATTCTTCTGGGAGGCACACTCTTATCGTTGCTCGCACCCAAAATCCGCGTTCCCGAAATCTTATTATTTATCCTCTTTGGCTTTGGGATACAGCAATTCTCACAAAGAGT
This sequence comes from Candidatus Woesearchaeota archaeon, assembly GCA_016181265.1. GTDB lineage: Archaea > Nanobdellota > Nanobdellia > Woesearchaeales > GW2011-AR9 > JACOZP01. The sequence goes on along the minus strand of JACOZP010000017.1, from coordinate 7,840 downwards.
ATACGGTTTCTTCGACCTCCCTTTTATCTTCATAGCCACAACGGGCTTATTAGTCTTGGCTTTGCAAGTATTTGAAGGAAGTGCAAGCATCAGTTTCAGAACACTTGATAAATCTTCTACCGCCGCTTTAAGATTAGTAACTCTCAATACCGTATTCCACCTGCTTCTGTTCACTTTAGCAACATGGATCATTATCAGAAATCCCCTCCCCCAAGCGGCTCTGTTTGCAGCAATTTTCGTGGGAACCAGTGCACCTATTACCCTCGCCCTTCTAGGAAATGTAAAAGGATATGTATTCGGCCTTCTCCGCCTGGAATCGCTACTGAATACACCATTCAACGCCCTCTTTCCTTTTCTGATCATCGACATCTTCTTTGGAAGAGGCGTTGAGAATGCAGTCGAACCAGTGAAGACATTCTTATTACAGATATTCATTGGAATCGGTGTTGGTGTTCTTGCCGGACTGATTCTCTTCAAGCTAATCCACCATATCTACTCAAAGATCTATTCGCCATTAGCCGTACTTATCGCTTCTTTGCTAACATATTCTCTCGCAGAAGTCCTCGGAGGGACAGGAGTTTTAGCGGTGATGGCTCTTGGACTACTATTTGGGAATCTATATATTAAACAACGAAAGCAGATGTTAGAAGTAGAAAGTGTCTTCTCCAGATCAGTATACATTCTCTTGTTAGTATTGTTCGGAACACTTCTCTCATTCCCTCTTACTCTCACTTTCTTCTTAAAGGTAGTAATATTACTCATTGCATATATCGTGGTACGATATCTCAGTATAGCAGCAAGTCTCCCGCACTTATCACAACAGGAAAAAATTTATATGTCACTCATGGGAACAAACGGGGTCACTTCTATTTCCATTATGGTAGTACTTGCTACTCTTGGTATTACGGGGATAGAGAACATCTTCGAATTATTTGGTGCATTTCTGCTTGGCCAGTTGGCTATTTCAAGTATTGCCGCCCTTTTGACACAAAAAATTATGCCACAGAAGAAGACAGATCTAAGCAACAGAAAAGCCTAAACAACGAAAACCATGCACACCTACATCTCACTTCTCCGCGGCGTTAATGTTGCCGGACAGAAAAAGATAAAGATGAGTGATCTGAGAGCACTTTATGAATCGTTAGGTTTTAGGAACGTCACGACTTATATCCAAAGTGGCAATGTCATCTTTCAGAGCACACAGACAGATCTTATGGCCCTCTCACAGAAGATTGAAGAAAAGATTCACAAAAAATACCACTTCCAGGTTGCTGTTATTATTCGCACAATCCCGGAGATGAAACAGATTATTGACGAGAATCCATTTGTAAAAGATCGACATGAAGAGGTCAATAAACTCTACAGCACTTTTCTAACCAAAAAACCATCACCGCTTGCTCTTCAGGGATTGAATCAAGTTCAGAAGAACAAAGAAGAGTTTGTCATCTCTTCAAGAACATTGTATCTCTTTATTCCAGAAAGTTACGGCAAAGCAGTCTTATCAAATACACTTCTAGAAAAGAGGTTAAAAGTCACCGCGAGCACACGAAATTGGAAAACAGTATTAAAACTGGTGGAATTAGCGGAGACCAGTGCAGGAGAAAGGATATGAAAAAGAATATAATTATTTCCTGGTATCAATTCTTCTCGATCACATAAAATAATTCATCTGGCATCTCCACAATTGTAAATTTCCATCCCAGACGGTTGCATAACCATTCCATCCATGATCGACGCGGAGCAGTCATCTTCTTCCCCGACATCGTTTTGGTCGCAAAACTGACCACGACAAAACGACAGGACAAGTGTTTTAACAGTTCTTCTGTCTTCTTATGCCCCTTCCCCTGATCCAACACGTCTGTCATCTTGAAGAGGAAACAAACATCAGCAGCAGGCAGTTTCCGCTCCGATAATGAATGCAAGAGATCAAAGACTGCTGCTTCTCCGCGGATGAGAGAATTTTTTCTGTGAAGAAGGATAAAAAAGTCTCGCAACAAAGACACCTCTTCCATACTTAGATCATACCCATAATACTGCACAGAACGCAGACCCATCAACGGAAGAGAAAACGGATTCAGACCACATCCTAAATCCAGAATCTTGCTGGGTCGCCCGGTAATTTTCCATAACTGAGGATATAATTGTGCATAGATTAAGAGGCGTTCTTTAGTTGAAGAGTGTGTCGAAAGAATGATCTCCAGAATCTTCTTTTGCTGAATAGTCCCTGCCGTAGAGAATTCTTTCAGAAGACCGCGTATATCTTCTCTCCCTTTCTCGATTCTAAACAAACCATACACTCTGCGCAAGAACGCACGGATATCTTTTACTATACGCTTATATTTTTCAGAGCGAGGAGTATCCAAGACCATGACCATCGCCGGGCGTTTACTAAAATAATCATGAAGATGATGACGGATAAACTCCTCGCTTAATTCTCTCAGCTCTTTCTTCTGCTTGATCATAGAAATCAAATTTTCTATCGCTGTTTCATCAATGACGACCGCCCCGATACGCATAAAAAGATAAAGAGAACTAACTATAAAAAGCTTTTTAAACGCGAAAAGAATAGGTAAGACATGAACGACAAGACAACAAAAACGATCAAAAAAGCGTGGAAGTATTTCTGGCATGATGATTCATTCGGCAGCTGGATACTGAACATCATCGTCGCTTTTCTTTTGATCCGCTTCATCGTCTATCCCGTTCTAGGGATCATCTTTGGAACAAATTTTCCCATTGTCGCCGTCGTCAGCGAAAGTATGGAACATAGCACGTTCAATGAGGTTATCTGCGGAAAAAACATCGCAGACTATAAAGAATCATTTGATAATTATTGGAATATCTGCGGCAATTGGTATGAACAACGCGGCATCAACAAAGAGCAATTCAAACGCTTCTCGTTCCAGAACGGCTTCAATAAAGGAGACGTCATCATTCTCTGGCGGGCACATGAAAAGAATCTAGAGATCGGAGATGTCCTTGTCTTTCAAGCAACTCGACCACAACCGATTATCCATCGAATTGTTGCCATCAAGCAAGAAGATGGAAAAACATATTATCAGACTAAAGGAGATCATAACAGCGATAGTATTGATTCTGTTCTTGGTGAGAAAAGAATCGATGCAAGTAGAATTGAAGGAAAAGGCATCGTACGCATCCCCTATTTGGGATGGATGAAGATTCTCTTTGTTGAAGCAGTCAGACCGTTCGGGATTAATATTCAACGGTAAATCTTCTGCCATCGACTTAACTCTGGATGCTCCCACCCACCAAAATCAAAAATGGTTGCTTTCACTGTGCCGTCATCAAATGGGGTATAAAGCACATTATGATCGTAATCTAAGTCAACCGGGGTAAAACCAGCGGCGATAGCTTTCTTTCTCTCAACAGAAAACGCACAGACTGCCCGCCCACAAAGCTCTACCGGAAGAGAATAATAACTTTTCCCGAAGATATGTTCCATCACAAATCCTGGAACAAGAGGAAGTTGCAATGAAGGCAAAGATAACGCAAATACTCCTTCCGGCCGAGGAACAGAAACGCCGGTACTATATAATCTCTCTGCGACCATGCATTCTCGTCGTGCATAGTGAATAGCCTCCGGAGAAGTCAGTTGATCGTCCTCAATGGGATAATCATCACCGCTAAGCCAATAGAGACTTTTATAGACTTTCGCCACAAGACCTCTCTGCTTATTTATCAAGAAAACACGTGCCTCACGACTAGAAGAACCAATCACCGAAGAAAAGTAATCTACAGCAGTAAACCGAGGTAAATCATCAATCGTTTTCATCGGATCCTCCAACTATTTAAAATAAAAGAAATTAGTTCCTCTTCAGCAGCAAAACGGGTAGGAAAGATTTTATCCATAAAAGGCTTAAAGAAGAAGCTATTTTTAAATATAACTACTAAAAAGAGACTAATCTCACATTCTCCAGAAACAGTTTATATTCAAAGCAAACATCCCTTAGAAAAAAGAGGTGGAGAATATGCCGCTGAGTACAACAGAAATACTAGCCACAATTATTATTGCCATCGCTGTCATAAAATTAGTAGTTCTATCAATTTCGCCAAAAGCATGGTATTCTTTTGCTGGAAAATTATATACAAAACCAAAAGTCACCTCCTTCATCGCTTTGGTTCTCGCCGGTATAGTCTTCTATTTCCTCCAGCGAGCCGGTACGGGGATCATCGAAGTCTTTGCAGTGATGCTTTTCGTCAGTCTACTCATGGTCGTAAGCTTAGCTCGCTACGTCAAAACGATCATTGAATTTTATACTAAAAAGAGCAAGAAAAATCTCTGGAAAGAACACTGGTTGGATACTTTAGCGTGGATCGTCCTCCTTATCTGGGGAATAAAAGAGCTCTTCTTCTAGTTGGAATCTGTACGGCCTCGGTAAAGCTAAACTAGACCACTTTCTTTCAGCACAATAACACATATAAATAACCACACCTCTCCCCACCTGAAAATAACATAAAGGTGAAAATTCATGTTCTGTCCAAAATGTGGTTCCATCCTCCGCCCAAAAGACAAAGGTGGAAAGAAAGTGCTTTACTGCAGCTGCGGCTTTTCTAAATCTCCAGAAGGAGAAGATACGACCCAGATCAAAGAGACCGTAACTGGTGCTAAGAAAATCGAAGTCGTGGAGAACTTAGAGGTTCATCCCAAAGTCAAGATCCTCTGTGATAAATGTGGCAACAAGATTGCTTATTATTGGACACAGCAAACGCGAGGCGCAGACGAACCAGAGACACGCTTCTTCAAATGTACAAAATGTAGCCACACCTGGCGGGAGTACGCCTAGATGGATACACCGCAGCAATTACTCAACCTGCTGCAGAAAGAGACACTTTTCCAAGATTGGCAGAAACAGCATGGAAAGGGGTATCTCACTCATTTCTTCTGTCCTATTTCTGCTAAAGGAGAATTAAAATCATCTTGGGAGATCGGGTTTTACAACAAACAGTCTCAAAAGATGACGATCTTTGTCCAGCTAGCAGAACATGGCTTTGAAATCAAGCCGGAAGATGATGTGTTCAAAAAACCTGATGCTACCATCGAGGCATTAGAGATCAGCAATGTAAGAGTATCGTACGACGCGGCCTTGAAACTTTTTTTAGAAAAAGCACCTACTGAATTTCCTAAAGAAGTGCTCGGCGATGGATTTATTATCGTTCAGACATTGCAGAAAAAAACAGTATGGAATTTTACATTTGTGACGAAAGCATTAAAATTTGTCAACTTGAAGATCAATGCTGCTGATGGATCAGTTGTAGATAAACAAGTTGTGGAATTAGTAGATAAAAAGGGGAAATAAAACATTTTCTATTTAAGATAACCAAGATACCATTCGCTGCTCGGACAATAGATTAAATCGAAACGAGTTCCTTTGTATTCAAATTCAACCCAATCTCGAACCCATGTTGCCGCAACATGGGTTCGAGTGTGATTAGTAACACCTAATTCTACAAAGAGATTCTTAACCACATTACCTACATCTCCTCTTCTTTGTTTATTCCATACACCGAGATCAATATCATCATAATCTGTTCTTTCTAATGCACTGCCTGCAAGACGTACGTTCACACCAGCAGTATCTAAAAAACGCAGGACATCGCGAACATTAACTTGATCGTCTATTCGAATATAAGGAAATTGATGTTTAACAGAATGATGAGAATTATATTTTTGCGGCATCTTTTATCAAGAGTTAGAAAACTATTTATAAAATTCATGATACTCGAACCAATATCCGAACCATTTTTTCAAACACTATAGTTTCAATGGCAACAGTCTTTATATAGTTCATTCGTTCCTCTTTTCTCCTGATAGATGTTACAAAAAAGAGGTGATAGATGTCCCATGTCCACAAACAATAACGGCCCAAAGATATCATATAAAGCAAAGATGAGTTCTCAGAAATTAGATGCGTTCTTTCCAGAAGAGAAAAAAGAAGAAAAAGAGGAGTAGGATCTTTGACTGCTAGTTAAAAAAGAGGAGGGATACATTTATAAGTGATCTTACGCCAGATGATCAGATGGGACAAAATCTTGATGATGCCGTTTCAACAGAAATTAGTTATGGTCATGTAGCGAAAAATCTTGCCCCCTTTCTCCGCGTAACGATTCCCGAAGCACCACCCGAATGGCACAAATTAATGCGAAATGTGTCAATAGCAAAAGGACTTACTACTGCAGTAGATTGGTTACATTCTGCATACTGCTTTATTTTTAGGCCAAAAGAGTACGAAATGATTCAAGAAGAACAGAGGGAGGAAAAAGAAGGGCAGAGGATATTAAAAGACTACGTGAAGCAATTAGCTGAAGAAGATGAAAAAGAATTAGAACGTCTCGGGTTGACAACAGAAATAGAAAAGCAGGCTTTTTCCCTTGTCGATTTAACCAGTTTCAAGCTCCATTCCTTCTATCACGCAGAGTTTGGTCTAGCAGAAGTGACGAACACACCGGACGCGTTTAGAGATGCGGTAAGAGGTAGTATCATCGGTGCAATCCATTATTTTGAAGAAGACTATTGGATTCCCCTTCCAGGAGTACAAAAACCAGAAATCGTTAATGCCAGTTTTGTAGACAAAGCCACAACCTGGTTAAATGAAGAAATTCGTTCTCGAACAAGTGATGGCAGACAATATACACTTTTAGAGAAGATAATGATCCGAAGAGATGAAGAAGCAAACTTCAAGATTAGAGCTTGCAAAAGAGCAGTGTCATCATAGAAGAATATCTTTTTTCACATCCATCTTTGTAAAATCATTTCCTTCCTGAAAACGATCTGCTTCAATCCAGCGGAATCTCTTTCCTGTTGCGATTTTGATTAGATGAGGGATGTTGGGAAGAGTTTTCAATCCTGTGACATCTTTCTTCTCGACCCATCGGTTAACCCCTTTTCTTGTTTTAAGCAGCAATACTCCTTTTGGATCAGTCGCTCTGACAATAAACAGTTGATGGCTGTACGAAAATTTATCGTTGACATACGTTTTAGAAGAAAACAAGCCTTTCAACTCAACATCACAAGTTAAACCTGTTTCTCTCTGAATAGATTCTTTAGCCTGCTCTAGAATATAATTAGTCGATCGTAATTTGCCTCCGTGTAATCCCCAATAACCATAAAATGGTTCTTTTGTTCGATGCATCAGCAAATACTGACTACCTTTCACAACGAGTGTTATGATAGCAATAATCGGAAATTCGCAAACATTCCCCTTGTCTTGTTCAATATGAGCAACACTCTTCTTGCCTTCTACCGTTAATTGATATTTGCCAATTTCATTTTTCTCTACTAAACCTTTTTTCCCTAAGACTTTAAGATGATATGCAAACTTATTGCTGGCCCCTTCTTTCTTCCAGAGCTCGTTGAATGTCTGTTGAGGATTACACATCAAAGAAGTTAAAATCCTGCTCTCGATATTTTTAATTTTATTCTTCTCTGCATCCACAAAATGTCCGAGATTATGCCAATTCTGTTTCATCTGGGGGTAAATTTAGATTGGAGATTATAAATATTCTGAGAAATCCTAGGACACTAGCTCAAATCTGTTTGAGATGGTTGTTTATTAATCAGTTATTGTTCAAGCCTCCCAACAGTTCAACAGCAAACGACTTACTAATAGGTAGAGACCTCATGGATCAAACAGAATACAGAAAAAGAATTGAATCTAGTAAATGCGAGATCAAGAATTTTCTTGAAGCTTATGTGGCTGGAAAAATAGACATAAATCAACAATTGACATCCTCCTCGCCCTAAAGGGTTGCCCTGCTGGGCAACTCCTCCGCTTCGCTCCGGAGCGAGGATTCCCTTTATGTAGAGACAAAATCTTTGGCG
>JACOZP010000016.1 GCA_016181265.1 Candidatus Woesearchaeota archaeon | reverse complement strand
CACTCTTTGCCTTTGCTTGAAGCTGCGAGCGACCCGAGCCCGTAGGCGAGCATGCCATCCGGTGTAGAGTTCCACCGGTGGTGGTCGCTCGCATTTGACGGAACTTCTGCTTCTATTTCAGCAACGAGAAATTTATGTTCCCAATCATCACAGCTATTCGTAAAAATCACTCGATCAAATGTCTGCCCTTTTCTCTCCCGTTCAGCACGTTTCTGACGAATACTACTCATTGCTCGTTGATAGCTTTCTCTAGATGGCTTGATCCCATAATCCTCATTGTTGACGCCGAGATGTGCTAACTGTTCAATATCGAAGAGTACTTCCGGAAAATCTTCTCCGACAAGACTGCGAATTGATTGGAAACTACGCAAATATGTTACTGCTTTCAACGCATCCTGATTCTTGGTTGTAATATAATCGTGGATAATCACACGGAGAAGCGTTCCTTCCTTACTATTATCAGAAGTATATCCCCCTGCTCTGATCTCCATTTGTTTGAGATATTTATCTATTCCTTCCAACGGCTTTTTCCGATCTCTTAATAGATGAGATTGCAGAATCTCTGCACGAGAATGGATTCCAACTCCCCGAAGCAGTTTTATTTTTCTTCTCACCTTCTCTTTAATCGAGAGTTCTCCCTCCCACTCGTTCTCTCTCAGGCCATTTTCTCCATAGTTTAGCCACAATTCCACCTGTTCTTCTGTAGGTGCTTTATTTCCCTGCGCAAAAAGATATCGGTAAGTGGCAATTTTTTGTTCTAATTTCTGGATATTTTTGTTATCGGCCATTTTCTTCCTCCCATGGATTTATCGGTTGAAGATTATCTTCGAGCGATCGGTGGAAACCGATTCCTCTTGCCGAATTGTAGTCATAAGTGATGGTTTTTCCCAGAAGGTGTTGGTTTGCTGCCTCATACTTTCGAGTTTTAGATTCGATAGAGGAAGTGTCAAGCCAATGACAGGTATCGAGCCACACAGCACGATCCTGAGAGGTTTTACACCAAAGCGTCATATAAGCATATTCTGCGAGAGGCCGTCGAGAGGATTTTCGATATTGATTATATCCATAATGCTTGACATACAGTTCGGTGATTATTGCTTTTCTTTCTACCATTTTTCGTTCTCCTCTCGTTTATTTTCTTTGATTTGCCTGATTCGGTAAAGTCCCCATTATCTGCAGAGCGATCCAGCGCGCTTTTTCTTGCTGCCAGTGCGGATGCGCCGCCAAGACTCGTTCTGTGATTTCATGTATGGTTGTCATTGTTGCACCTCGCTGTCTATTCCAAGTATTTCTATTTCGGCGATGATCTCATCGACAGTGACAGGTGTGCGCCTAACAAAGACATAGTCAGTGGCATTAGGCGTGATTTGTGTGATTGTATCCTCGCGTAACACTTCTTCCCACAATTCGTAGCCATCACATTTTTTCTTGCGTTGACGAAGTCTTTGCTCTGCTCTTTGAACGTAGCCGGCTTGACGAGTATCGACCGCTTGTCTTTTGGGATCAAGTTTCTCTCGACTGGTGATGATCAATTTTCCTTTGCAATAGGAGAGGGCTGTTTCGAGATCATTGCTGAAGCAAATGCCTCTGCCGACAGCAAGGGCACCTTCGTAGGGGATGAGTACACCTTCTCTGTGGTAATCTCTTCGGGCTCTCTCGCTTAACCCGCGGTATAATGGTTCAGAGACGCCATCGAGGAGATCGAAGAGTTTACCTCTGAGTTGCTGTTCTGTGCAGGTGATGGTTATCATCACAGATTTAAAAAACAGAACCAATATCAATATTTGTTGAAGAAATTTCTACAACAATAGAAAGATTAATAAATAATCAAGAACCACAATGAGGTATGGACATCTACCAAGAACCACTATTTCGAGATTTAGAGAAGCTAAATTTTAGCGTCAATGAAGCAAAAGTATATCTCACTCTGTTGCGTATCGGCTCTTCATTTGCCGGAGCGATTGCCAAGGAGGCACATTTAGATCGCTCAAGTACATATAACGCATTGAAGCTGCTGATTGAGCGAGGGATCATCTCAACTTTATTCGAAAACAAACGAACGATCTATGTGCCAGAAGATCCAAAGAAAATCATTGATTATTTCCATGAGAAAGAGGCTATCGCACAAAAGATAATTCCAATATTAAAAGCTCAATTTAATGTCCAGAAGCCGCAGAGCGCTGTAAAATTGTTTGTCGGCTACAAAGGACTGAAGACGATCTTTCAAGATATTCTTGACCATTGTGATGAAAAAGAAAGTTATTCCGTGATGGGATCAGAAGGAGAGTTCAGCAAGAAGATGCCTTACTATGCGCCGATCTTTCAGAGAAGAAGAGAATTAAAGAAAATTAAAACTAAGATATTAGTACGAGAAGGGCGAGAGGTTAAAAAGAACAACAGATTCAATGAATATCGATACGTACCATTAGATATTCCTTCTCCGGCAACGATTAATATTTTCGATGACAAAGTGGCGATTATGATCTGGGAAGAGACACCACAGGGGATTGTCATCGAGAATGAGAAAGTAAAGCAGACGTTTCAGAAGTATTTTGAGTTGTTGTGGAAAGAAGCGAAGAAATAACTCTTCCGCTTCCAAAATTAATTTATATCCGTTCTAGATTTAGCTTTAGATGCTTTCTAGAGATTGTATATTGCAACAAGAGATTCCAGAGCCGATGCTTTCACTCTTTGAACAGCAGGCAGAACAAAAGATCAAAGTCGAAGGCTGGGCAAAACAAGGAAGAAATGCAGATGTCAAAAGAGAGAATTTTGTCCATTGCTGGATCACGGAAGAAGCATTCAAACAGCTGCTGATCAAAGGAAATAAATGGTTCCGCAACCGTGGTCTCTATTTCGGCGACGCGCAAGGCGCAGGGGCAGATTTTATCGCGAAGATAGATGGAGAAGAAGTGAGTATCGGTCTACGAAGTATTGCTCCTGACTCGTTGAACAAATGGAAAACAGTCGCCTATCCTGATGATCGCTTCCAGCACGAGAAAGAAAAGATCGCTGACTATCATATTGTCTGCCAACGGCAGGGAGCGGTAACTTCGTTCTTCGGCATGATCTCGAAAGAGGAATTATTAGCGGAATTGGAACAATCAAGACGCTTATACAGCCCAAAGAATCAGGAATATTTTAGAGTTGTGCCGCTGGAGAAGTTTAGGATGGAGATGTTATGTAGTTTGTTAGAAAGAATGGAGTGATGTGCTTCTCCCAGAACAATTTTAAAGTACGTCCGAAAATAATAGGGTATGCGACCACTCCCCGACTTTTCCAGTAAAGCATTCCTTGCGCCGATGGCAGGCGTGTCTGATCCAGCTCTGCGGCTGCTCTGTAAAGAGTTAGGAGCGGGACTCGTGGTTACAGAGTTTACAAACATCCATGCGATCATCGCGAAAGAAAAACAAACGCAGGACATTACGACTTTTATCGAGTTCTCAGAGAAAGAAAGGCCTTTATCCGTACAGCTCTTCGGCTCTGATCTAAAAGCGTTAGAGGGAGCAGTAAAAATCGTCTCTCACCATTTTGATATTATTGATTACAACATGGGCTGCCCAGCACCGCATGTGACGGAACAGATGGCTTGTTCTGCGCTGCTGCAGCATCCCGATCTGACGCGGAAGATCTTTCGTACGATGGTTAGTGCCACTGATAAACCAGTGACGGTAAAGATCAGGGCGGGAGTGAGTACCCCCGATAGATTTAGGGAAATTGCGAAGATTGCAGAAGAGGAAGGCTTGTCGATGATCACGTTTCATCCCAGAACTGTAAAGCAAGGGTATTCGGGAAAAGCGGATTGGAGCTTGATTAAAGAATTAAAAGAAATAGTTTCAATTCCAGTAGTTGGAAATGGCGATATTGAAACGCCGGAAGATGTAAGGAGGATGTTGGAAGAAACAGGATGTGATTACGTGATGCTCGGTCGAGCAGCAATGAAAAATCCGTTCATCTTCAAACAGATACATCAGTATTTGAAAACGGGAAAGTATGATCTTGTTTCTGATGCTGAACGAATGAATGCGTTCTTTCGCTATCTGGAGTATACGAGATTATATCCGACAATTCGTTTTGCCAATATCAAAATGCAGGCAATGAATTTCACGCGAGGGATGAAAGGGGGGAAAGAAATCAGAGAAAAGTTAGGAAAAGTGAAGACCGTGGAAGAGTTGAGAGAAGTGTTGACGCCGTTATGCTAAGTTGAGAATCTTTTGTTTTAATTCTCTTACGGCGATTGCGAGACGATCATTATTGATTTCAAAGACAAATTGGAAATGCTTTAACGTATTGGAGTAGAGGGGGTCGTAGTATTGCTCTAATAGAATCTTGATCGCCTCGATATACTTCTTCTGATCTAAAAGTGCAACAATCTCCTGCTTATGTTTATTACTGATGACACGCGAGAGGCTGAGTGTGATCTCTTTAATTTTTTCGACGTCTTTGGGAGAGGCAATATATTCTCTTGCGGCTTCCTCAGCGCGACGTTCAAGGCTGCGGGTGACTCGGACATGAATACCATTCATCATCGCTTTCCAGAGGACATTAGGGATAATAACATCGCCAATCCTCCGGCTTTCTCCTTCGACGAGCATGAACTTTTCAGAGTTAAGTTGCTCTAATCGCTGCAGCATGAGATTCTCAAACATCTTCTGCGATCTTGGCTGTAAGCCGATCGCTCCATAAAGGCTGCCACGATGCTGGGCTAAGCCTTCGAGATCTAAAGAATTCTGGAACTTCTGGAGAAGTTGTGTTTTTCCCGTGCAAGTTAGACCCCAGAGGAGGACGCATTTAGGTCGGAGTGAGTAATGATATAATCTTTCCCGAACATACTCACGATATTTCTTATAGCCGCCATCCAATTGTCGGACATGATAACCGAATGATTCGAGAAGAGAAACGACGGTACGTGAGCGCATCCCTCCACGCCAGCAGTACACAATGATCTTCTTCCCTTTGTATTTAGCTGCTTCTTTCATGAACTCTGGCATTTTCTGGGAGAAGAATTCAATCCCTTGCTCGATGGCTTTTTCTTGCGAAACTTGTTTGTAGACTGTTCCGACAACGGCGCGTTCTTCGTTGGAGAGAAGGGGAAGATTGATGGCGTTGGGTAAGTGATCCTCTTGGAATTCTTTGGGTGTTCGTGTGTCTAGGAGGATGATGTCTTTTTCGGAGAGTGCTTGTTCGATGGCGACTTTAGTGACCATTATGGGAATAAAAGGAATGATTATTGTTAAAGGTTGTTGAAATTTTTGAAAAGTTATTGACCATACGACGATTTCCGTTCCATCCAGCGTTCGATAAAAGGGCTGAGGTAATCGACCACTCCTCGCCGCCATCCCCACTTCTGGGCGATCTCGCCGATAAAATCCTGAAACGAATGCTGCTGATAGCATAACAGTTGCTGGCTTTCCATCGTATCCATCCAATAAGAATAGTATGGTGCCAATGTAAAACAACGATCAGGAGGGAGTGCAGTTCCAAGAGTACGGAGAATGCGATTAAGATAAGTATGATACTCCATATGACACGTTTCATCACCGCCGATCAACAATGTTTTCTGACGCACAGCATCATTGTCGATACAGTTGACAAAGGCAGTGGCTGCATCTTTGGGGTGGAGAAAATGAATTTTCGTGGAAAGAGGAAGTTCGTACATCATCGGGTCAAATTTTAATTGTAAGAGAGGAGGGATGACTCCCAATCGAAGGATTGTCCAGTTTTGCAGTTTTGCTTTTATCTCGCCTTCGCTTTTAATCTTAGCATCGGTATAATTATCACTGGCGTGAAGAGAATCACCAAGAGTACGCAATGTATGGGGGTCTTGTCCGCGACCGTATACCGAGACAGACGAAGCAAAGATTAATTGTCCATTGCGAGGATGTCGAGCCATCGCTTTGACAATATTCTTTGTGCCGATAAAATTAACTTGCTGGGAGAGGTCTGGATTGCGTTCGCTCGCCGGCGGAATGATTGCCGCGAGATGAATGACAGCATCGTTCGAAGAGAGGTGGTCTACGATATCTGAATACCGAGTAATGTCACCAAAGACAATCTTTACTCGAGACTGATATGGACGCGCACATCTTTTCGTCTCTCTCGTCGAAAGATCAAAGCACGTTACTTCATGACCCTGTTCGAGCAACTGATCGAGGGTATGGCGGCCGACATTGCCGAAGGCACCAGTGAGGAAAATTCTAGACATGTGTGAAAAAGATAGCTAAAGATTTTTAATGTTTTCGGGCAGAATGAGGATGGAATCATTGATGTCAACAATCATCTATCTAAATTTAGAACAGATTATGCTTTATGGCTATCAACAGTCTGTTTCTGATCTCAAAGTAGAGGCCATCATGCGCGGAATTGAAGCGGGAGATGTTTTTCCTCCGGTCTTGGTGCGAAAGAGAAATGAGAAGGAGTATGAATTAGGAGTATTTAGAGATCCAGAAGATAAAGAAAATTATGGGGGACATCATCGTGCAGTTGCGCATTATATTGGTGATGTTCCTTTGAGATGTAAGGTCTGGGAATGGCGTAGCGATGCAGATTGTGAAGAGTATAATGGATTAATCGTTCCAACTCTTCGTTTTATTAAGCTTGGAGATATCGCCCTTAAAGAAGATCGGGAGGAATATAGAATCGCCAAAGGGATGTATAAAAGAGACTCAAAACTCACCCTCACAGAAGATGAAGAGCGCTGGAGATAAATGGTCATGGATTTCACACACATTTTTCATGCAGGAATACAAAATTCAGAAGAATTCAGAGAAGCTTTGGATATCGCCCAGAAGAACTCATATGGCTATCTCTGGCTCGTCGGAGGATTTTTGTATCGCACGGTTGCAACAGAGTTATATGGAATTACCAAGCCCGTGGTAGATGTTGATTTTGTTGCAGAAGTGATTGCAGAAGATTTTTTTATCCCGGAGGGATGGAAAAAAGTCAAGACTACATTGGGTAGCCCGCGCTTTCGCTCTGGTTTAAAACAGGTCGATCTTATTCCCCTTAGTGGAGTTCATTCGATCATCCACAGAAATCTTCAACCAACAATTGAAAATTACCTTACTGGAGTCCCGCTAACAGTCCAGTCTCTTGCCTACGATATTCACGAAGAGAAGGTGATCGGCGAACGGGGTATTGATGCGCTTCAGCAGCAGGTTGTTGAAGTAAATTACCTAGAAGGAGCACAATTTGAAGCGCAAAGGAAAGGTTTAACGCTCGAGGCTCTTGTCAAAGAGAAAGCGTTCAGCTTGGGTTTTACAGCAGTTGTTCCTTATGAGCCAGGAGAATAAAAACCAAGCCCCGGCGGGCTTGGAAAAAGGAGGTGTACAAAGGACAAAGTCCTTCTATATGTTTGTTTCAGGTTGTTGTATAGTGTCTAATATCTATTCTTTATAAAGCACTTATGCTACCCCAATAAAGAAGCTCATTGAGGAAATTAGTAGCATAACCTTTTTAAATCAACCAAGATGTTTCTACTCACAAATAGATATCGGAGGCGGTTTATTCATGTTTCGATTGTTTTACACCCCAGATTGGTTTAACGGGTTAGATCTTGTCTTTGATACGATTAGCCTGTTGGTTGCGCTTCTTATTGCAGCATACAGTTGGCGAGTGTATAAAGTTCATCGCGAGAATAAATACGGCTATTTTTCATTCTCTTTCGTCTTAATTGCACTTGCTTTCGCTGCAAAGATGGTGATGCAGGGTTTACTCTATTATGCTCCTTTGCGTAATGCGGCAACAGCAGTCCTTGTCCCAGTCGTGGGGAAAGCGGCTACAGGAATCAACTATTCACAGTTCTTTTTCCGCAGTGGGTTTTTCATTTCGATGATCACGATGCTCGGCGCGTGGCTCTTGCTCTTCTTTATCTCGCAGAAGAAAGAAGGCAGACTGAAGAAGTATTATGAGGTAAGCCAAATCACCCTTTTTGTCTATCTCCTACTATTGATCTCGGTAGTGAGCAACTTCAAGTATGAAGTATTTTATCTTACGAGTGCCGTGATCCTGGGGATGACGGTTCTTAACTATTACAAGAATTATTTGAATTCGAATGGTAATAAGAATGCACTGCGCGTGATGATAGCGTTCCTTTTATTTTTATTAGGGAACTTTGCGTTCATCTTCGTCTTCCTGCTTCCGGGATTATACGTCTTTGGAGAGATTTTCATGCTGTTAGGATTTCTGGTCTTATTACAGACATACGCAAAGATCCAGCGGAGAAGAGCAGATGTCTTTGCTTCGGCAAAAACGATGCCCCCAAAGAACCATAAAGTACCATTTCCTAAACCACGAAAACAGGTGACGCAGTAAATGTCAACACGCCGTTCCCGCTTGGAATTGATTTTTGATATCCTGTTAGCGATCCAGAATAAGGGAGGAAGGATCAAACCAACCCATTTGATGTATAAATCTAATCTTTCACACAAGTTATTAAATGCCTATCTCGATGAATTGATCGAACGAGAATTGATCAAAGTTGAAGAGGAGATCGCTAAAAAGAAACAGAAGAGTACAAAGACGGTGGCGATTACCGAGAAAGGATTAAGTTTCTTGGCAGAATTTAGACGCATGCGCGAGTTTACGGATGCATTTGGATTGTAAGGATGAAACCAGAAGCAGTTGAACGATATCAGGGACAGCTCGTCTATCTCGATCTAGGTAGGACAGGATATGTCGGCGTCGTCCACCAGGTCTATGCCCATGAGAATACTGTTGTCATAGATCCAGCACAACATCTAGGACTAGATGAACGAACGACTTCTTTAGTACGGTTGAAGCTAGTGGGCAGAAGTCTTGATCCAAAGCAAAGCGTACGAGCAGAATTAGACTTGGATGCGATTGTGGGGATCAGTACGCTTGGGGAAAAGGAAGATTAAAATAGTTCTTGTTTATTCTGTTTTCATCCAAAAAGAAGGAGGGTAAAATTATGCCAAAACAAATGTATGAAGGGAAAGGAGATGATTTACCAAGCGCACTTCAAGGCTTGTATAAAAGTGCTCTAGGGGATAAAGCCCCCGTAATGGGAGAAGAAGCACGTTATCGTGTTGATTTGATAGCCGATGATAATAAAAGATATTCTTCAGGTCTACAAGAATCATATGAAACTGCTTTAGACGTGGTCCGGGGAATGGTCGGAGGAGATGATACTCAGTACAGACGAGAAGTTGCCGTGACGGCGAAATACGAAGCTCCTCAACAAGCGCCAGCACCTTCCGGTGCCGCGCCAAGCGGACGACGTGCAAGTACAATTACGGATCTTCTCTAGATCTTTTTTTCTTACTTTTTCTTTTTGTTATTGGTGGGATGATAGCTGTCCTCTAAAACAATGACTCACCCGTTTCCTGAAGAAAGTGTACGAAGAGAATATGAGATTATGCAGCTCTTCAGGGAAGAGAGTGGGAAATCAACGCCGCTGGTTAAAGCAGAAGCACTCGTACGAACTTTTGAAAGAGAGGGAACGTATGGTTTCCAAGACAATCTACGGACAGGAGCATATGCGCCATGGCCTCATGAACGAGATGACCAACACATCATGCGTTATAATTGTACAACGATCATCCCAACGATCTATCTCTGGGCGGAAGCCTTAGGATTTAAACCACAGATCGTCCAATTCAAAGATTTTCGACAGCTCCGATCAAAAAGAGATAAGGATAAGCCAACGAATAATTCTCATTTTGGACTCATTGTTGATGTCAAGAGAAAACACCCATATCTTATTGATCCTTTCTGGGAAATCTGTAATCCGATCGTGGAAAGAACACCACAACGGATGGTACTCGGAAAGAACAAGAGACGAGAGCGGGCGGTAAGAGAATACGGCGCGTTATGGGAATATTCTCCCGAAGAATTTGCGGCGATGATAAATGATCTACATGATCCCGTCCGTTCTTTGGAGATGTTAGCATGCGGGCAAAAAGTCGATGATCGAATCTTTCTCAATAAAGAAGTTAGCTGTACGCTGATGGTCTACTATGAGCGGCCGCAGGGGACAGATATGATATTAACAAGGCTAGAGATCCCCCAAGTCGCAATCATGGATAAAGTGGCGATGTGTGGATTATTATATGATCAACAAGGTAAAGTTGGAAAGACATGTTTAGAGTTATGCTTAGCTAAAGATACTTCATGGACCGAAGTTATTGGGAAAGTAGCTGTCGCCAGAGGTTATTGGGAACAATTTGAATCTATCCGCAACGCACTGCGTGTGATGAGCGAAACGAAGAAGAGACCACGCTTGAGTGAACTTGTACTAAAAAATCCAGAAGCGGCGGATACACTCTATGCGGTAACTACGTTAGTTTATGAACAATTGACGGAGAAGGAAAGAGCAGCACTGCAGAAACGAATAGGAGTGAGGACATTATATGAGTATGCAGAACCAGGAAATGATTATCTAACGACCGAGAGAGAGCGTTTTTCAAGAATAGAAGAATTACGGCAAAAGGAGAAAGATTTGGAGGAAAAAATAAGGGGATTGAATGACACTATGTGGAAAGAGGAATGGAAATTAGAACGGCTGGAAAAGAAAGAAGCACGCCGACTTAAAAGTCAACGAAGAAGAGCGAGCCAGAAGAAGGAGAAGGCTGTAGCTGACTTGAAAGATCTTCTATACCTTCATTGGAATGATAAACTTCGCTATCATCGTCGTATGGATCGAGTTGCATACAGTAAGAGATGGGAAAATGCTTCTGAAGAAGTGATTCAACGAGAAGTCACAGAGAAGGGCTACGATCTAAGAGGAGGTTATGCAGCGATGGTCGCTGACTTCCTGCCATTTGTGTTTGAGGACGAAGAAAAACTACGCTTAGCACGGTTTCAGGGTTCGATCGGTGAGAAGATTAGGGCGAGAAATAGTTCTAGTGAAGAATAGTTACGTTTTCTAATCCACGAAAATCATTATCACAAGTGAAGAACTGCGCTTTGCATTTTTTTGCTGAAGAATAGATCAAAGAATCGACAGCAGGGATATTAAATTCCAGTGAGGATGATACTGCTTTCTCAGCAATCTCCGTGCTTATTGGAACAATGATACATTTTCGTTTGATGAATTCTAGTGCTGTGATTATTTTCTTACTCTCAATTTTCTCTCTCCGTAATTTCCGTTCAATCTCGAATAGAGAGAGAACACTAACGAAAAGTACTTCAGAGGAATCAAAAATTTCTAGATGCTTATTATTAAAAAAATATTCTAACCACACCGAAGAATCAATAAATTTAGATTCGATCATGTTTATCTCGCAAGTTCTTGAGTAATTGAGACGATGGTTTACGACCAAGATAGCCGCCAAGAGACTTTTCTCGGATACATGAAATCACCACCTTGCGAATCGCTTCGTCATAGGAAGCTGATTGTGTATTTGCTTTAAGCTTCTTGAGTAATTCCAATGTGTCCTCACTAATTTGAACTGTTGTTACCATAATAGGAATATAGTTATATATTATATATAAACTTTACTGGGATAAATATTTAATAAGATTTAAATGTCCATATAGTAAATAAATGAAAATGCCTCCACAGAAAGTCAAAAATACGCCGTCAAAGGAACAATCTTCCGACAAAATCATCGTTGGTACGGATGAAGCTGGCCGCGGGCCAGTACTCGGACCGCTCGTCATGGCAGCGCTAGCGTTCAAAGAGAGCGATATCAAAAAACTAGAATGGCTGGGTGTGAAAGACAGCAAGATGCTCAGCGCAGAAGTACGCGAGAATTTATTTGAACGCATCCGAGAAATTGTCCATGATTTTCGCATAGAAGTGATCGAACCGGATGCGATTGATCTCTCTCTGGAAGACGCTTCGACAAATTTGAATTGGTTAGAAGCGGATACGACCGCACGCTTAGTCGGAGAAATGGATGCTGACAAAATTATCATTGATTGTCCAAGTCCAAATATTAAAGCATATCGAACTTATCTTCTGAAGAAATTGCCAAATGCAGTCGTGAAAAAAGCAGAGATCATTGCTGAGCATAAAGCTGATGTTAATTATATTGTCGTCGCGGCAGCGTCTGTGATTGCGAAAGTGTTGCGTGACCGAGCAATTGAAAATACGAAACGGGAGATCGGCATTGATTTTGGTTCGGGGTACATGAGCGACCCGAAGACAAAAGACTTCTTGGAGAAATATCACGACAAATATCCTGAATTATTCCGCAAGAAGTGGCAATCGTATAAAAAAGTTGAAGAACAGAAGAAGCAGAAGACGTTGGGAGAGTATTGAGTATCATCGACTCTTGGATCTAAATAGCACTACTTTTGATCATCTTTTCTCAAATATTCTTCAAATGCAGGGTGTAAATTGGGAATTAGATTATAATTCCGAAATTCTCTCGGATCAATCCAAAGAAAATGATCGTGATCATCACTCAAGACCACGTTTTGTTGTACTGCTTCACATTCTAAAAATGTTGCCACGACGTGCCACGCTTCTCCCTTGACTTGTGGTCGCCACTCATTGACAAAAAATGGCCTTCCAATCTTTACCGTAAGTCCTGTTTCTTCTTTAATTTCTCGAAGTAGACTTTCAGAGAAATGTTCACCCGGTTTAATTCTACCACCAACAATATCATAACGTCCTCGATTGCTCCCTTCTTTATAGGAAGAAGCTTCGCGGAGGATTAATATTCTGCCATTATGCACGACAAAGCCTTTCATTGCAACAAACATTTTTGGTTCCATCGATACCACCACCATTTTTAATATCTACAATTTCGCATAGGCCGTTTCCGGTCCTTGATAATTGCGAAACATCAAGCGTCCATCTTTCCACGATTCAAATTCATAGTATCCGGGAAATGGATGATTCCTACCGCCTACCATCGCTAACGCCTGTAAGATCAATACACGCTCGCACTCCTGTGGAGAGACTCCGGTAAAACGTAAATAGCGATGATCATCTAATTCCATATGGATAGGAACTCTCCGACCATGAAATAGATCAGGACCATCGCCTTGTACTAGTTCAACGAGGCAGCGTCCGGGAAGAAAGCAGCGCTCGTCCTGGGCAATAATAACCCCTGAGTAAACAACTTCTCCTCGTTCGACCAGATGTAATTCTTTAAATGATGCAAGAGAATAACCGGAGAGAAAATCCTGCAATTCTGTAACTGTCGACAGATCTAATCGATACGGTCTCTTTTGATCAGAAGAAAACGGTACTAAACGCGAAAAATAATGGCGGTTATTGGAAAATAATGAAGAAACGGTAGCAAGATCAAATTTTTGTGGAGAGAAACGAAACACCTGCGGAAAAGGCAATCCTAACTTTTCTAACATCGCATAAATCTTGGTCTTATCTTGGTACAGGAATGAAAGATCAACACCTTGCTTTCTACTCTCGACAATCCAATCAGAAGAATTGGCAGAAGTCATCCTCCCCTCCTCACAACAGGAGTAGCAAAAGCACCACGAAGTGTATTAACGGTATGGGTATATTCTTCATAACCAAGACAATTCTGACAGAACATAAAGAGAGAAAAAATGGGGCAAATATTTTTAACTAAAGGACTCTCCTAAGTCCTCCTAGTCCCATGAACATCAACACATTCCTCAAACTGCACGGCTTTACCGATTATGATTGTAAAGTCTATCAAGCGCTGATCGAACTAGGCACCGCCAAAGCAGCGGAAATCTCCAAACGGTCTACAGTACCATCAAACAAAGTCTACGAAAGTCTCATTCGTTTAACCGAAAAAGGCTTTATTGCTTCTCTTAATATCACTCCCCAACAATATACGATCACCAGCACGCAGCCATTTAAGCTAAAACTTACAGAACAAGAACAACAGGTAAGACAGCAAAAGCAACAACTCGCGATACTTGAGCAAACTATTCAGAAAAAAATTATTGAACAACAAAACATCGCTTTAGTACTCAAAGGCAAGGATAAAATTATGCAAATGCTGCATGAGATGACGGAAAAGACGCAAAAATATCAATATACACATAGCGGTAATCTCATCTTCTCACACACTGGGGGAAGATTGGTAAAGCAAGCAATTGAAAGAGGCGTTGACGTGCGTTTTCTCGTCAAATATGACACGACAAGGAAAAAAGTCTATGAGCAATGGCAGAGTATTGGTGTCAAAATCCGCTTTTACCCCCAAGAAGAGCAGAAGAGTATTCGCTTCTCCACTTTTGATGATAAAATCTGTCGAATTACGATTGGCAATCCGCAAATTGTACAAGAGGAAGACTATCTCAGTTTTTGGATTGAATCCCCTGCATTAAGCATCCTCTTAAAAGAGCAATTTCTGCAGATGTGGGAGAAGTGTACATGAAACGTATAGGATTACATGACAAAATTTATAAATACTACTCTAGAGAAGCAAAATTATGAGACGAACATTATTATCATTAGGCTTGATCGCTGCTTTACTAGGAACATCAGCACCGGCACGGGCAGATGAACCAAACCATTCTCTTTTTGCCGGGACACTGCTTAACAGCGGTTCGTTAGACACGATTATCGATTACCGCCATAAGAATGGAGCGCAAGTGACGGTAGAAGAGACGAGCAGACCTTGGGATCAAGAAGTACAGAACACGTTAAATAGCGGTCTACGCACACCACGACTTCTTGATGGAAAAGCGCGTATCAGCGGCATTGCAGATGCAAGTCTTCTTGATGATACGGTACAACGATGGGGAGCGACTGGTCTCGTTGAAGTATTCCCAGTCAAACAACTAACGTTAAGGGCAGCAGGCTTATACAATTCGCAAGGAATCAATGGGGGAGCTTTGGGCATCAAGATGGCTACCGATCAGATGACGTTAGATTACGATTTTGGACATACGGGAACTGAAGCAGTAGCACAAGGTTTTGCCGCGTATGTGATCAATGATCAATTGTATCTTAGCTTTGGCGGAGTTGCACGGGAAGAACTGCTTAATTTCGTCGTGGGATGGATGAACCCAGATCTTCTTGGAGTCTACACACAAACCAGTGTTGATCTGAAGAATGACACACAACGCGGAAAAGTTCTTGTTGCCGATAAATTCACGTATGGTAAAAGAACTTTTGATTTCAAAAGTCATGCTCTTAACGGAACAGAGATGCAACGCGTAGCAACAGGAGGAGCCCTCAATGGTTGGGCAGCACCAGATGCGTATGCTACTAAACATTGTGCAGCGACAGTAAATTGGAGTAATGGCCCGGCGGCAGCAGCAGTCGAAGCAACAGTGTTTCATTGGCCTACTGAAAGAGTATTCTTTGGACTCGGCGGTAAAAATACATATGATAAAAGGAGCGGAGAACATACACCCTCTGTTTCCGCTGAATTTTATACGAAATTACTAGGACCCGTGGAGTCTTGGGCGAAGGTCGATCTTGATTTAGACAGCGGCGATCTTAATGCAACTTTTTACCTCGGCTCGGTGAATCAGTTCTAGTCTTTCTCGCGTGTACTAGAAGAGAAGTTTGCAAGTAAATAATTGAATTATGCAAACTTCTCAGAAGATTCTTAAGAGCATTTCTTGCAGATTCCCGTTACATCGATCTGAACGTGACAGATCTCTTCTTTGATTTGCTGGTACAGAAAATCAACTTTTGTGAGACTGATGTGCTTTATATCTCCACATCTCTCGCAGATAAAGTGGCAGTGATTTTTCTTGCTATTGGAATATAAAGTCTTACGATTGCAGAGGAAAGAATGGATTTCACCGTTCTTAGCGAGGTTGTTCAAGAAACGATAGATCGTGGCAATCCCAATCTTTGGATTCTTTTGAGACACTCTTTGATACAATTCCTCTGCGTGAAAGAAAGAATGAAAAGAAGCGATCTCTCGTTCAACGAGCTGCTTTTGTTTGGTTGTTCGTGAAGCAGGTTTCATCTTCTCCATGAGGGGAGGGAAAGTAAAGGGATTAATAAAAGTATGCTAATTGATAATGAGAATCAACAAGATTTATAAACTTCTACTGCGAAAGAGGTGCTATGATCGTAACATCAGTGTATGCAATCATCAGCGTACTAATTGTCTCTTTGATTTCTCTCGTGGGAGTCGCGACAATGTCCCTCTATTCCAAAAATATACAGAAGACACTTTTGATCTTAGTCAGTCTCTCAGCAGGAACACTGTTTGGGGGAGCGTTCCTTCATCTCCTTCCCGAAGCGGTGGAATTAAATGGATTTACATTAACTGTTTCGTCGTTGCTACTTGCAGGGATCCTGGTTTTTTTCTTGCTGGAAAAGTTTATCCACTGGCATCATTGCCACGCCGCATTGTTGAGCGAAACGAAAAGAAAACATGCGCATTCACATATGCATTCTGAACTCCACATCAAAGATGCAGACTACCAAGATAAGAAACATATTGCGGTCATCAACCTGGTTGGTGATGGCATCCATAATTTTCTGGATGGATTGATTATTGCAGTAAGTTATTTGCTTAGTATCCCGATCGGGATTGCGACGACGGCAGCCGTGATTCTCCACGAAGTGCCGCAAGAAATCGCGGATTTCGGCGTATTGTTATATTCTGGGCTTACCAAGAGAAAAGCATTATGGTTCAATTTCCTCTCCGCGATAGCAGCGATCGTGGGCGCAATTACGGGATTGGTCTTAGGTTCGAGATCAGAACTATTTATTTCGGTGATGGTGCCTTTCGCAGCAGGGGGATTCATCTATATCGCTGGTTCAAATCTAATTCCTGAATTACATAAAGAGTGCGGATTAAAAGATTCTTTCTGGCATTTCTTTGCTTTTCTCTTAGGGATCTTAGCCATGGCCGGATTAAAATTGATAGGATTAGAATAATTTCTTAGTCCTATCTCTAGTCTCACCGGAGGCTCTGTAGAAGCTGAGCTTTCCACTCGTGTGTTCACGAGTGGTTAGTATTGGTCGCTGTTCCAGAAAACTGATAGTTTTCAGTTTTCGGATAACCGACCCGAGCGAAGCATGAAATAAAGAAGCAGACTTTATTTCAGCTCAGAAAAGAAGTCGCTGTTTCTTTTCTTGAGCGAGCATGCCATTGGTCTATTGACCGATGGTGGTCGGTTTTCTTTGACAAAGTCAGCAGCCTGAGCAAAAAGTTGCGTGAGAACACCAATATATCCGAGTTATTGGTGCTTCTTAACTTTGGCCTGGGTGACTGGAGAAGCACGAACGCAATGGTCAGGCTGACTTTTTCGAGATTTTCTCCAGAGCCGATCGAACCCAAACTTTTTTAAAGCAACAGCCTCATTCGTCACTGTAATGGTAGAATTAATTGTCACAGAGAAGCCCAGTTCTGCGAAGAAAATCGCGGAAGCCTTAGCCGATAAAAAGCCTCTTCAAAAGAAGAGTAAACAAAGTTCTTATTACGAATTAACTCATAAAGGTAATCCCGTCATCATCACTTCCGCCGTCGGCCATCTCTATACTCTTGTTGAAGATGCAAAGAAAAATTGGACGTATCCTGTCTTTGACATTCATTGGGAAGAGTCCAGTAAATCTTCTACTGAGTTGAAATATGTGCAAGATTACATTGATACGATCTCCATGCTTGCCAAGAAAGTTGATTCCATCACCGTAGCATGCGACTACGATATTGAAGGGGAAGTGATTGGTTATAATCTCGTTCGTTTTGCCTGTAAGAGAAAAGATGCCAACCGGATGAAATTTTCTACGTTGACGAAAGAAGATCTTGTCGAAGCCTTTGATAAGAAGATGAACCATCTTGATTGGGGGCAAGCCTTTGCTGGGGAAACGAGACATAAATTAGATTGGTTTTATGGCATCAATCTTTCTCGTGCTTTGACGGCGTCAGTCAAAGCTGCCGGTTCATTTAAAGTTATGTCTGCCGGTCGTGTCCAAGGTCCGGCATTAAAGATTCTGGTCGATCGAGAGAAAGAAATTGCTGCATTCAAGCCAGAACCATTCTGGCAACTCAATCTTCTTGGTGAAGTGAAGAAAGAAAAGATTGATGCCTGGCATAGCAAAGACAGGTTCTTCGACAAGAAAGAAGTTGATGTAATCTACAAGAAGATCAAAGATGAAAAACAAGCTGTTGTCAACGAAGTCAAACGTACGCAGCGCAAGCAACAGCCCCCTACCCCTTTTGATCTCACCTCTTTACAATCAGAATCATACGCTTTGTTCAAGATTACACCCAAAGAAACTTTAGACATCGCGCAAAATCTCTATCTTGCGGGCGTTACGTCGTACCCGCGTACTTCTTCACAGCAGTTGGATCCAAAATTAGGATTTACAAACATTCTCAAACAATTACAAAAACAGATGGAATACGAAACACTGGCTGGAGAATTGCTCAAGCTCAAAGAACTGAAACCCAATAACGGCAAGAAAACAGACCCTGCTCACCCTGCCATCTATCCAACAGGTCTCGCGCCGAAAGCATTGAAACCGAATCAGCAGAAAGTCTATGATCTCATCGTCAAACGCTTCATGGCGACGTTTGCTGAACCAGCCCTTCGTGAGACGATGGAAGTATCCATCATTGTCAAAGATGAGGTGTTCATCACCAAAGGCACACGCACCCTTGAAGAGAATTGGCATATTTTCTATAAACCCTATCTCAAGATTGAAGAAGTTACTCTCCCTAACCTCAAAGAAAAAGACACGATCTCCGTCACTGGAATCAAAAAGCTTGACAAAGAGACGCAGCCGCCGAATCGCTACAATCAATCATCAATCATCAAAGAATTAGAGAAACGCAATCTCGGAACGAAAGCGACGCGTGCCGACATTTTGGATCGTCTTTTCAAACGTGGTTATGTAGAAGGGGTGCAAATCACTGCGACAAAATTTGGGATAGAAACGACAGATATTCTTGAGAAATATGCTCCTCCAATCATCGATGAAAAATTAACCGCCGAGTTTGAAGAAGATATGGAAAAGATCCGCGAAGGAAAAGAGAAACCGGAGAAAGTATTAGACCGCGCTAAACAAGTACTGATCAAATTATTAGACGACTTTAAGAAAAAAGAAAAAATCATCGGCAAGGATATCCTTGCTTCTGTCCGTGAAACGCTGGACATCCAAAATCATGTTGGTACGTGTCCGCAGTGCGGCGAAGGACGTTTAATGTTACGTCGTGGTAAGTTTGGCCGGTTCATCGCTTGTGATAAATATCCCGAATGTAGCAATACGTTCAAGATTCCGCAAAGTGGATTGGTAAAAAGTACGGACAAACAATGCCCCCATGACCAATATCCGATGGTCTTGGTGATTATGAAAGGCAAACGCCCGCAAGAGATTTGTATCAAGCCTGATTGCAAAAGTAAGATGAGCGAACCCGCTGCTGATGCCGAGAAGAAACCGGAAAGGATCTGTCCGAAGTGCAGTAAACCACTTATCTTACGACGATCATTTTATGGCGAGTTCTATGGCTGCAGCGGCTATCCTGCCTGTCGCCATACGGAGAAAGTAGATGCGAAACCGGGTGCGTTTGTAGCAAAGAGGGGGAAGCCTGTGGTGAGTGCTCCGGGAACGGCTCCTGGTGCTTCAGAGAAGAAAGAAACTTCGGAAGCGGTAAAATCATCGAAGAAAGTTGTGAAGAAGGGGAGTAAGAAGTAGAGTTTATTTCTTTAACCAGAAGATGTTAATTGCAAATAATGTTAGGTTTATTATCCCCAAAATAATATTGGTATAATTACTCCACCTAATGCTTCTGGATAAGGATTTATTTAGTTCTAATTGCTCGATACCTGTTACTGTCTGAACGTCTTCTGTTAAAGTTCCCCTAATACCATTAAAAATAGGAAGAGCGTTATGCCAATAGGTTGCTTTTTTTGCCCACCTATCTCTTTCTCCTTTTGCTTTGTTTAAATCTAAATTTTCTTCTTTCACAGTCATTCTTATTCAACTCCCCATTTTATAGCCAGTCTCGTTTAAATTATATTCCAACTATTCCTCCTAATAAAGTTCATCTACGTCCATTACTGAAATAATCTAAAAGCCAGAGTATAATAGTCACTACAAAGAGCAGTAAGTATGGGTTTTTAATCTTATTAACTGCTGTAGATAACCATGAAACCTCTGTCGGAGTAGCTTGTTCTGTAATGAAGTTGGTAGTTTTGTCCGTAACTTCACCTATATTTGTGAAGTCGATGCTTTTAAAGAAAATTAGAAAGCTTACTAGTGCTATCAATAGTAAAATTAATTTAAATATTTCGGGGATATCTTTAAACCAATTCATAGTTAGCTTAAACAAGAACTCTTATTTATCTCTTATGATTTTGCTCTTCTTACCACTCTTCTTCGCAAAATTTATAAACACTCACTCCTCCAAAAGCCCAAAGAACATAAACAGGTGGTTAACCATGACAATCGTCAAGATAAATCTTCATAAAGTAAACGCCGAACGCAATCTCAGCGCCAAAGGCGGCCAGATCAAGATCAACAATAACGTTTCTATCAAAGACGTTGAAGACCTCAGCTTTGTCGTTGACGGCAAGAAAGGTCTCAAAGTAACCTTTGCGTTCAATTGTTCATACGAACCAAATTTAGGAAAGATTGACGTTGAAGGGCAAGTGCTTTACGTCGATGGCGATAAGAAAGTATCAAAAGCTAAAGCCGAATGGGAAAAAGACAAAAGAATCCCCGCCGAAGTCATGGAAGAGATTATCAACGCTGCGTTGCACAAAGGAAACATTCAAGCTATCAAGATCAGCGAAGAAGTAAATCTTCCTAGCCCACTCCCTTTGCCTAAAGTAAAAGCGACTGCTGCGCCAGAAACACCGGTAAAAAAGAACTAGAAATCCCCCTCATTTTTTGTTATCATCATCCTCTTTCTAAGTACCATAATATTTAAAAATAACCATTACTCCTGACCGACCATGGAAAACCCCCCACAACTCAAGCTGAAAGTGATGGAAGCAGTGCAAGATGACGTCAACCGCGGCATCGTCAAGATCGATTCTAATTTCATGAAGCAGATCAACCTCAATCCTGGAGATGTCGTTGAAATCAAAGGCGAACGTCGTACTGCTGCTATCGTTGACCGTGGCTATCCGGGAGACATTGGGTTAAATATCATCCGTATGGATGGAAATTTAAGAAAAAATGCACGGACAACTGTCGGTGAAATCGTTACCGTCCAGAAGGCGCAAGTAAAACCGGCGAAAAAAGTCATTATCGCTCCTGCTAATAAAGGTCTGATGATCAAAGCGTCATCGGAATGGTTTAAGCAAAGTTTGCAGGGGAAAGCGTTTGTCAAAGGAGATCTTGTCTCTTTAGGTGGAACAAATCGTCGTCGCACATCTTTCCCTGATCGTGAGATGAATGATATCTTTTCCATGATGGAACAGCAATTCGCCGGCTTCGGTCTAGGCAGCCTGCGTTTTATCGTTGCTGACACGCTCCCCAAAAAAGAGATTGTTGTCGTTACTGCTGAAACAGAAGTAGAGCTAAATCCTTCTGCCGTAGACATCAACGAAGAAGAAGGGATAAGTCTCGGTATCAACTATGAAGATATCGGCGGCTTGGGTGACGAAATAAAAAAAGTTCGTGAGATGGTCGAACTTCCTCTAAAACATCCGGAGATCTTCGAGAAGTTAGGCATTGAACCTCCTAAAGGGGTCCTTCTCCACGGCCCTCCCGGAACAGGAAAAACTTTATTAGCAAAAGCTGTAGCCTCTGAAACCAATTCTCACTTCATCCTCATTAATGGTCCGGAAGTCATCTCTAAATTCTACGGAGAATCGGAAGCAAATCTCCGTAAGAAGTTCGAAGAAGCAGAACAAAATGCTCCTTCGATCATTTTCTTTGATGAGATCGATGCCATCGCCACCAAGCGTGAAGAGACTAAAGGTGATGTTGAAAAACGTGTCGTCGCTCAATTATTAGGATTGATGGACGGTCTCAAGAGCAGAGGTAAAGTCATCGTCATTGCTGCGACAAATATCCCTAATCAGCTTGATCCCGCTTTGCGCCGTCCTGGTCGTTTCGATCGTGAAATTGAAATTGGTGTCCCCGACAAGCAAGGCCGTTTGGAAATCATGAAGATCCATACCCGTAACATGCCTTTAGCGAAAGACGTCTCACTGAAAGATATTGCGAAAGTGACGCACGGTTTTGTCGGTGCTGATTTAAGTTCTCTCGCCAAAGAAGCGGCGATGATCGTTCTTAGAAGAATTCTCCCTGAATTAAAGGTGGAGGGTGTCGAAGATGGCGAACCGATTCCTCCCGAAATTCTGGAAAAATTACAGGTCAATCAGAAAGATTTCCTGGAAGCATTGAAAGTTGTCCGTCCGAGCGCGATGCGTGAAGTCTTAGTCGAGACGCCTGATGTTAGCTGGAGTGACATTGGAGGATTGGAAGACGTCAAGAATAAGTTGCGTGAAGCCGTCGAATGGCCGCTCAAGAAACCGGAAGTTTTCAAGCGTATGGGTATTCGCCCACCACGTGGCATCTTATTATACGGTCCTCCCGGCACTGGTAAAACCTTGTTGGCGAAAGCTGTCGCCAAAGAAAGCGAAGCAAACTTTATCTTAGTCAACGGGCCATCGCTCTTAAGCAAATGGGTTGGCGAATCAGAGAAAGCGGTGCGTGAGATCTTCCGCAAAGCCAGACAAACTGCCCCTACTATCCTTTTCTTTGATGAAATTGATGCGCTTGTCCCACGTCGTGGCGGGAATTTCGCAGATACGGGTAGAACCAGCGAGCGCATTGTTAATCAGATGCTGACTGAAATGGACGGACTAGAAAGCCTTAATGATGTTGTTATTATTGCCGCGACCAATCGTCCCGATATCGTCGATCCTGCTCTTCTTCGACAGGGCAGATTTGACCGGGTCATCCTTACGCCGGTTCCCGATCAAGAAGGCCGACGCCGCATCTTTGAAATTTACCTCAAGAAAATGCCACTTGCTGACGGCATCAAAGCAGACGAATTGGCTACGCTGACGGAGAATTATGTCGGCGCGGATATTGAAGGTCTTTGCCGCGAGGCAGCGATGCTTGCACTGCGTGAAGATATCAAAGCAAAACAAGTGACAATGGAACACTTTAAATTAGCTATGGATGTGATTAAGCCATCCGTTGATAAAGAAGTCGAAGAATCATATCAGGATTTAGAAACGTACTTCAGTTCAGCCCGCGCCAAGCAGATTAAGGAAGATCGTAAAGAAAATTATTTCGGATAAATTCTTCTTCTCGGGATCATCTTTTAGTGAGCGACATCAACAAAGTATAACTTGTCGTTTCTATTTTTCGCATAAATATATAAAGAACAAAATCGACCTCTCTCCCCGTGCTCCTGTTCGGTGGAGCTTAGGAAAAAGATGGAAAAAAGAGGCCTTTCTGAATCTGAAGCAAAAAAACGTCTAATCCAATATGGTCCAAATGAGATTAGAGATATCTCTAAGACCACCGTTGCAAAGATTCTCCTTCGCCAGATCAGGAACAACTTCATCGTCTACCTACTCCTCGGCGCGATGGCTATCTCTTTCTTTGTTGGAAAGACGATCACGGCATATACTATTCTCTGTGTTGTCCTTATGGTTGTCGGTGTCGGTTTTGTGCAGGAATACAAAGCTGACAGAGCAATTAAAGCACTGAAGAAGATGATTCTTCCCCTCTCTTTAGTCATCCGTGACGGAAAAGAACGAGACAGTCCTTCTTCACAACTAGTCCCGGGAGATCTCCTCATTCTCAGAAGCGGCGAGAAAATTCCTGCTGATTGTATCATCCTAGAAGAAAGTTCATTATCGGTCGATGAAGCAATTCTCACTGGAGAGGCGAAAGAAGTCCACAAAGAAGCGGCAAAAAATCCACGTAAGCCGACAGAGAAAAACTTCTTATTTATGGGTTCATTTATCGTTAGCGGTAAATGTACCGCGCAAGTGATTAATACGGGCATGAACAGTCGCTTTGGCGGTATCGCAGGTATGATCTCTACCGCCGAAAAAGAATTGCCGCTCCAGAAAAAAATTAATAAGATCGCGAGCTACATGGCTATCGTCGCCATCGTCGTGTCTCTGCTGACCGGCCTACTCATGATTTATCAAGCCGAGACCATCTCCTCTTCATTTCTAATCTCTGTACTTATCCTCATCATTGCCCTCTCTGTTTCAGCTTTTCCGGAAGGTCTTCCCGTCGTTCTCATCACTGCCCTTGCCTTTGGTGCACGTCGTATGGCAAAACAAAATGCCATCGTCAACCGGATGTCCATTATCCAGACGCTCGGAGAGACAACAGTTATCTGTTCCGATAAGACCGGTACAATTACGCGTGGTGAGATGACGGTTCGACACATTGTTTTCGCTGGAAAAAAGATTGAAGTGAGCGGCGTCGGCTACGAAGTTGCAGGGCGTTTTCTCCTTGGTCAGAAAGAAATAAATCCTCTTCACGATCCTCTTCTTGCTGCGTTGTTAAAAACAGCAGTTCTCTGTAACGATTCTCGCATCGAGAGGACAGGCGAAGATCATATCTATCGAGGGAGCGGGACCCCTACGGAAATAGCTCTTTTGATTCTTGCTGCAAAAGCGGGGATCTTCAAAGAAGATCTTTCTCTTTCTCGTAGAGAAGAAATCCCTTTTAGCTCAGAGCGGAAGATGATGTCTATTCTCAGCGATTTTGAGAAAAAAACATCCGTCTTTACTAAAGGGGCGCCGGAAATCATTCTCGAGCGTTGTGCTTTCATTCAGGAACAAGATAAGGTCATCCCTTTAACTGATCAAGAACGCCGCCGCATCCTCCGCGAGAACCAGTTAATGACTTCACGAACATTACGTACGCTCGCGTTCGCGACAAAAGACCTCTCTTCAAAAACACGAAAAACAGGCAAGAGCAATTCCCAAGATGAACTCGAAAAAGATCTTGTCTTTCTCGGCTTAGTCGGGATGGAAGATCCTCCTCGTGACGGCGTTAAAGAAGCTATTGCTCTTTGCCAGAAAGCCGGTATTGCTGTTAAGATGATCACGGGCGATAATAAAGAAACAGCCCTCGCCGTAGCCAAAGAGATTAATCTGAAAGGAAAAGTGATGGAAGGAAAAGAATTAGAACAGCTCTCAGACGCTCGACTACGAAAAGTGATTAATTCTATTGTTATCTTCGCCCGCGTTCAGCCTGAGCATAAACTAAGAATTGTTAAAGCATTGAAATCGTTGGGAGAGATCGTCACGATGACTGGTGATGGTGTCAATGATGCCCCGGCGCTAAAAGAAGCGCACATCGGTGTTGCCATGGGAAAAAATGGTACAGATGTTTCACGCGAGGCCGCCGATCTAACATTAAAAGATGATAACTTCATTACTATCGTCAGCGCGATCAAAGAAGGAAGAACGATTTTTAGGAACATCAAGAAATTTGTCACCTATCAACTTTCTTGTAATTTGACCGAACTGCTCATTCTTTTTTTCGGCGTGTTGCTTGCTCCTTTTCTCGGCTGGCAGATCTCCTTACTACTTGCTCTGCAGATTCTGTTCATCAATCTTGTCACGGATAATCTCCCTGCCATCACTCTCGGATTAAATCCTGCCTCTGTTGACGTCATGAGCGAGAAGCCAAGGAAAAGTGCAGACTTGCTCACTGGAAATCTCATCAAACTCTTGTTCTTCACTGGTATTCTTATCGCTTTCTTTGTACTTACTATCTTTTATCTGTCATTTAACATTTTCCAAAACGACATTAACTTGGCGCGCTCTACAGCACTTATTGCTCTCATCACGACACTGCTTGCCTCTGCCTACAATTACCGTTCATTCCGCAAAGGCGTTCTCACCCGTTCGCTCTTTACCAATATGTATCTCTTCTATGCCTCGTTAATCTCCCTGGCCGCAACCGTCGCCATCATCTATACTCCCCTTAATGTGATCTTTGAGACAACCCCCCTTTCCTCAAAAGATTGGTTTCTGGCCTTGCTTCCTGCTATTGCAATCGTTCTCATCTTTGATATCCTGAAGAAGATTAATAATAAACTCCAGTTCTTTGACTTCTGGAAGTAGGCCTGAGCTTCGAAATCTTTATAATCACGTTTAACATCTCTCTCTATTGGAGCGTGATCTTGAGATGTTAGTCTTTGGTGTTGATATCCCTGTTGTAGAAGTGATCTTTACTGTTGCCGTTCTTATCATTATCATTTTGATAGAAGCGGTGGTCATGCTCTTTGTCTTCATCAAACAGATGAATAAGATGAAAAACGTCGTAACTTCTTTAGAAAACATGTATCATCTCTCATCTCACGCGAAACGGGAAGAGTTAGAAAGAGGAAGCAAGCTTATTGATGAGAAAAAGTAGGTCGGATAAAAACATTTCTTAGTATTATTCTCGGTATAAAATCATTGATAGAAGATTTCAATTGTGTCCTCAAAAATTAAAAATAAAGAAAAATAAAGAAACAAAAAACGGCTTATTTGCCGCCCGCTTTCCCACCAGGAGCTTTCTCTTTCGCTTCTGGAGGTACTAATTCGTCTACAATCTTCATTGGAATACCAGCTTCCAATAAAGCAGAACGGATCTTCTTCGGTTCTTTGCCTTCGTTAGCTTTAACAAGCTCTTTAGCACGTACTTCGAACTCTGCTTTCTGTTTCTCCAATTCTCTCTGTAAGCGTACTTTTTCTTCCTGCTGGTGCTTCAATTCTTCTGCTGTCAGTTCTGTTCTTCCTGACTTGATCTTAGCATCGAATTTGCCTTCAGCAATTGCCGTCAATGCTTCCTGTGCACTCATTCCTTCTACCAGAACACCCATTGATTGGCATGTTCCGACAACTTCGCGGACTTTCATTTTCAAATCTTTGCCCAGAAGAGCACTCTCTTTGATTTTAGCAATTTTAATGATCTGCTCGATCAATAAGTCTGCAACTTTTTCTCGCAACGGGTTGCCCGCTCCTTTTTCAATACCCGCTTCTTTCTTAATTAAAGCTGCTGCTGGTGGCGTTCCCACTTCAATTGAGAATTCTTTTGTTGCTGTATCAATTGCAACTTTAACTGGAACCTGCATTCCTTTCATATCTGCTGTTTTCTTGTTGATCTCTGAAATAACTAGCCCGATATTTACTCCTGTTGGACCAAGAGCCGGACCTAATGGAGGAGCGGCGGTTGCTTTTCCTCCCTCAATCAATACTTCTACTGTTTGTTTTGCCATGAATGTCACCTGATTATCTTAATATTGAAGCTATGCGTAACTCTCTTTAGAAAAAGGGTCTATTTATATAGTTTTTGGAGAGATTTACCCATGCTCGTGAAGAACCTACGGAAAGGTCTCTCTAATCTATCTCCTATTTCGGGGTGCAGCATCAATCCGATGCTTCGAAGATACTGACACTCTTTTTTCATTTCAATACCGTATCGTCGCAGCACTCGTGGATTTGGCATTTTCCAAAGAGGGTAAGAAGGCGTCTCCGATGGATTGTTCCACCGCGTCGAATCTTGAGAGCCGAACTGAATGCGACTGTACCAATCATGAAATTTAGCCATCCGGTTTTCTTCGTCAGGGATAAAATGGAGAAAGTAGCTATTCGCGGTTGCAATATCACTTAACTTTCCTTCGCTGTTGACTTCCGGTGTTTTATAATCCGCCCACTCCCACACGGCCCCTTTTATCACTACTAAATCACGTCTGAAGAGCCGTGGGTTCCATCCTGCTGTGGGCCCGTTTGTTTCGCCATTTGGACGTACATTCACCAGGTTCACTCTCAAATAGTTTCCTCCAAATGTCGCCGCTTCTTCTACAATAAGTTTTCCACCGGTTCTTGAGCGAGCGTAGTGAGCGATGACCGGTGGCGTAGTTTATATTCTCGTTTTGTTTTCTTAATAACGAAGTCCAAC
>JACOZP010000005.1 GCA_016181265.1 Candidatus Woesearchaeota archaeon | reverse complement strand
CGCCAAAGATTTTGTCTCTACATAAAGGGAATCCTCGCTCCGGAGCGAAGCGGAGGAGTTGCCCAGCAGGGCAACCCTTTAGGGCGAGGAGGATGTCAAAGTCAACTGATCTCCCGTTGATATCGGATTTGGAAGAGAAAGATTTTGAGCAGAATATTGCTTTAGTATGGTCTCTTGATCCAAAAAATCTCTAATTGTTAATCGTAAGTCATACATATATTCCATTTCTCTTTTGGAGAGGAGGAGTTATATAAAGATTTCTCCAGAAAAGGGAAGAGATCAGATTCTCATAAACACATCTTCCCTTGCAAAGCGCATCTTCGGTGTCGGTTGATCACTGCCATAGCCGATCGGACATAAAACTGTCGGGATAAGAGTCTCCGGCAAATGGAGCGTATCTGTATAGCCTTTTTGGTCGAACCCTTCCATCGGACAAGAATCGAAACCTAATGCTTTGGCCCCATTAAGTGCATTTCCCAATGCGATGTAGACTTGTTTCTGCACCCAGGCAACGTTCTGTTCCGGAGTCAAGCCTTTCGTGAAATTACGGATCATGTCTAAGTATCGTTGGATGCTCTCTTTCTTTGCGCCTTCATCCACCAGCTGTTTTTCTAATCTCTGGATAATGTTTTCAATATCTGTATCCGCGCAAAAGACCAAGAGATGGGAACAGCTCGTGATCTGTGGTTGATTCCAGGAAAACGGCTGAAGTTTCTCTTTCACCGTCTGATCGCTAATCACAACTACTTTCCATGGTTGGATATTAAAGGAAGAGGGGGCAAACCTGATCATCTCTAAGAGTTGATTTACGTTCTCTTCAGGAATCTTCTTCCCGTCAAACTGTTTCGTTGCATATCTTTTCTGAACAATTGTTGCAAAATCCATACTTATCTCACCAAAAGCTTCTTTTCAAAGAATCTTTATAAGATTATCTTATCTCATTTAGAGAAGTGAGATATTCTCTTCAGGGATGAAAAGAAGATGCAAAGAGAAAAGAATTGGCTTTCTTCCCTATAAATTTATTGTGCTCGATTCTTCTTCGCAATAAAATGCGTATACGCTTCTTTTAGTAACGGCACGATTGAGAGCACGATGATTGTAATGATCAAGATTCCGAAATGTTCTTTCACCCACGGAACATTTCCAAATATGAAACCTCCAAAAATGAAGAGGCCGCACCATAACGCCGCCCCGATAATATTGTACCAGAGAAAAACCCCATACGACATCGTTCCAATGCCCGCGACGAATGGCGCGAATGTTCTAATGATCGGCACGAAACGCGCGAGGATTATTGTTTTTTTTCCATACTTTTGATAAAACGTCTGCGCACGCACTAAATGTTCTTTATGGAACAGCAAAGAATTCTCTTTCTTGAACACCTTTGGCCCGATGTATTTGCCGAGATGGTAATTAACTGTGTCGCCTAGTACCGCTGCGATAAAGAGGATCAGAAACAAGAACTCCACGTTCAGCGCTCTTGTTGCAGCGATCGCGCCGGCTGCAAATAATAAACTGTCGCCTGGCAGGAAAGGAGTCACGACAAGACCAGTTTCTAAAAAGATAATCAGAAATAAGATAGCATAGGTCAATGTCGCATATTCATTGACGATCGCTTGCAAATACGTATCTAAATGGAGAATGATGTTTATAAATTCTAAAAACATACTCGTCTTAAGTATTACTTATCTTAAATAACTTCTGGTTTTAAATTAAAAGAGCAGAAATCCCCCCCATTCATGGTTGGGGATAGTCGCTTTTCAGGATTTCTGTGTTTATTAGGCAAAAATATTTAAATATCAATTGCTTTGTGTAAATTATGTCAAACAATAGCGTAACATTACACAGAGTTCTTAAAGCAGCACCTGAAAAAATTTATCGTGCTTTCACACAAGCTCATGCACTCCCCTCTTGGCTTCCGCCCTATGGATTTATATGTGTTGTTCACAATATGGACGTGAAAGTGGGTGGAGATTTCAAGATGTCATTCATTAATTTTTCTACAGGCAATGCACATTCTTTTGGCGGAAAATATCTTGAACTTAGGCCAAGCGAGTTCTTAAAATACACCGACAAATTTGATAACCCCGATTTGCCTGGAGAAATGGTAACTTCTGTTTGGCTCAAGAAAGTTTCCTGTGGTACAGAACTTAAAGTTATCCAAGAAGGCATTCCTGCTGCTATACCAACTGAAATGTGTTATTTGGGATGGCAGGAATCATTAGAAAAATTAGCAAAATTAGTTGAGCCAGAAATTCCAGATAATCCTATCGAAATTCCAGAACCTGTTTAAACTTAATAATAAATTAGTTAAAACACCCCCCTACGTTACAGAAATTCTAAATTTATTGAACTTAACGTATGCGATCGCTGTTAGTTGCCCACGAATACTTGGAGTGGTTGATTTTTAGTGCAAGATGCCGAAAGCAAAGTACAGTAGCTGCTTCTTATCGAGAAGAAAAACAGTGACATAATGATTTCACTGCTAGAGAGGAGTTTGAAAAATGATTTTTTGGTGAAATAAATATCAAAAGATATTAAACAAAGCTAAACATTCCACCAACAGAAAAGTGATAGTTTTCATTTTTCATGAACTTTGCATATTAAAATAATAGTTATGCAAAGCTCTCTAAAGAAGCACGAGGTGAGCGGCTCACTATCACTTACTTGAACTGTGCCAGATCACGGCAACATTAATAAAGTTCAACAAAATAAGTAATTTCATGAAAAAAAGATTTTTGCTTTTATTTATTCTTAGTTTTATTATGCTTACGACTTCTGGTTGTGTTGTCTCAAACTCTTCTGAAATTCCACCGCCGGAAATGATAATACCGGAAGAACAAGAAGCTGAAATCCCCGAAAATAATTCTGTAGAAGCCAAAAGTGAAGAAATGGTAGAAGATGAAGACCTTTCTGTTACAGAAAAACATTGGAAACGGGTATTTGAAAAAGCATTTGCAGATATCAACTGTCCGGCAGCGCCGCCACGAAATTTCCCTGACTCCTACTATAAAGGCCCAATGGTTGATACTCATATTCATATCCGGAGTTTACCTGATGGCCAACCAGGATTTCCCGATGAATATTATACGGGAGAGAATGTAGGTATCAAGCGAAGCATCGCCGAGTGGGTCTGTATGATGGATTATGAAGGAACGAGTAAAGTGTTGGCGTTTTTTGCCGTGTGGGATCCCATAACACAAGAGTCTCTAGACTTGGTTAAATTAACATTGGAGAAATATCCCGATCGCTTTATTCCGTTTATCATGCCCCCCGATAACGATGGTAGCGCTGATGGCTCTTCTACTGTAGATGCCGCTCAATTGCAGAAAATGTTGGACGTCTATCCTGATTTGTTTCAAGGATATGGTGAGATTGGATTATACGGTCATCCTGGTGGCGCCCCAGCGCTTCCACCTGACTCAAAAAGACTTAAAGAAATCTATCCCGTAATCCTTAATAATCAATTGTTAGTTTATTTCCATCTTGGAGAAGGCCAGAAAGAGTCCTTTGAAAAAGTACTTGATGAAAATCCTAATATCACTTTCATCTGGCATGGCGATCAATTAATTGATTGTGGTTCTTGTGATGGGACTCTTGACGATGTCGCAGACATTCTTGAGAACCATCCCAATGTTTACTACGGTGTAGATGAACTCTACGGAGATGTTAATCTGTTACGAGAAGAAGTAAGCAAAGAAGAATTCATTGCTCATTTCAATGATTATCAATCATTATTAAAGAAGGATGTTGCAACCTGGAAATATTTTATCGAACATCATCCTGATCAAGTACTCTGGGGAACTGATCGAGGCGTTGGTTCAAGTTGGTCTTTAGATCCGCAGGTGGCAATAACTTTGAACAATTACACACGAGCATTCATTGGAAAACTAGATCCGGCCGTACAAGAAAAATTCGCCTACAAGAATGCCGAGAAGCTGTTCTCAGAACAGTAAGATGATAGTTGTTTTTGTTTAATGTATGGGGTTTTGAGAAGTCGCCGCCACACGTTTCGTTATCAAATCTGTGGTGATTTGGGTGAGGCACGAGCTGAGTGCCGAACCTCAAACCCCCGTTATACGAGGTCGACCGAAGGGAGAAGCGCAGCACCCCCGAGCACCGCAGACCGTAGTCGAGAAGCGGAGGAGTCTCTAATTCTCCTGAGCAGTAGGGCTTGGTGTAGTTTTTGATTATCGGCTCTAATAAATAATTGCTGAATGCAATTATGAAAATTGGGTAGTTCCTGATTCTGAGGAAGGATCTTTTGATATTCATTATAATCTTATGTTTACTGAAATTATGGCTAGGAGAAGAAAATTACAAGTGTTAGATTCTACTTCTTTGCAATCAGAAATGGCTTCTTTAGCGATAGGACACACTTCTCGTTCTCAAATGTTTAAACCAGAAGTTTCTGTTGTAATAAAGAGATGGGACGATACAAAAAAATTAGTTCCTGATGAAAAATGGAAACAAGTTCATCAAAAAACAGAAGAGACAAAAGAAAATCAGGCTGTTACTTTAAGAGTTGTTTCTGATGGTGAAAATGCTTACGTTAAGAGATTAGATTAAAAACTAAAGCCCCCACTTTGCCGATAATCAAAAATTTTGGTGAAGTGAAACGTAACTGTTTAGTCATCGTTATACTCAGTTTTAATTGAGTTCTTTTTTTCTTATCACGACTAAACGAAGCCAAACCCGTTAAGATGTGAAGGTACTTTTACGTCGAGAAAATGGGAATTAGAGATTTCGTATAGCAGTTTCTATACGCAGTGTAACGCAGGAAGAATAAATTCAAACCCCTCTTTTCCGAGTAATATTACGTATAGAAACCCACTCCCCACTGGTCAAGTGTGCGGATGAAGTTTATATACATCCTCCCTCATTGAGTTGAGGAAAATGGGCAAAATAACTGTTCTCGAGAAAGACGTTAGTTTTTATAGCCAGCAGCAAGAAGAGTATATTTGTCTTACCGATATTGCAAGATATAAAGACGTCGATAGAAGTGATTATCTTATCCAAAACTGGCTCAGAAACAGGAATACGATTGAATTTTTAGGGATTTGGGAGCGCATTAATAATCCAAATTTTAATTCCATCGAATTCGATGTGTTTAGAAAGCAGGCCGGCTTAAATAGCTTCACTTTAACGGCAAAACAATGGATTGAAAAGACAAATGCAAGTGGTATTACCTCCAAACAAGGCAGATACGGTGGGACGTTCGCTCATCGTGATATTGCTTTTGAATTTGCTTCTTGGATTTCTATCGAATTCAAGCTCTATCTCATAAAAGAATTCCAGAGACTAAAAGAAGATGAGAGTCAAAGAAAAGAATTGGGTTGGGATATCAAACGAAATATAGTAAAGATGAATTATAAGATTCATACGGATGCGATTAGAAAGCACCTGATTCCTCCTAAAATCACTAGAGAAGAAAGAAATTTAGTTTATGCTACGGAAGCAGATATTCTAAATCTCGCCCTATTTGGTTTAACTGCCCAAGAATGGAAAGACAATAATCCTACTCTAGATGGTAATATGAGAGATTACGCTGATGTCTCCCAACTCATTTGTCTCTCTAATTTAGAGAATTTTAATGC
Source organism: Candidatus Woesearchaeota archaeon (assembly GCA_016181265.1). Taxonomy (GTDB): domain Archaea; phylum Nanobdellota; class Nanobdellia; order Woesearchaeales; family GW2011-AR9; genus JACOZP01. Next base: position 30,777 of record JACOZP010000005.1, on the reverse strand, counting down.
TCTCTTTATTAAAGAAAGAATGGACAAGATTAAACGTCTCGAAAAACTTAATAGTATTGCCATTGAGCAAATGATGATTCTTACAACTGACGTCACCAAAAAGTCACTTGATATTAAGACCAGACAACTTTTAGAGAACTAAACTCATCTATCGAATTATTCCAATGCAAATCCACCGCGTCAAATACAAAGACATTGAACAGGCACCGCAATTCTCTCTTCCCAAGAATTTCAAAACAAACTTCCAAGGTTCCTCTCCTGCTCCATTTATCGGCAGATTCGGTTATCCCACCATAAACGTTGGCTTGCTCAGCCCGCAATTTTCCGGCGACACATCACATTACGATTCCCCTACATTGTGGAGCAAAGCAAATTTTAGCATCAATAGCGTCGCTTCCTTGCGCTATGGCCTTGTCAACTCTCAAACAACAGCCAATGTCAAGCAGCTCAGCGGTCGTCTTCTGGGGATAATTCAAGAAGTAGGCATGGCTTCCAAAGCCGTTGAATTGGAAGTCAATCTCGCTAAGGCTCCGCAGTTGAGCATGAAACCGGAAAAAGAAATCATTCCTTTTGGTCCAAGGAGCGAAATCCGCAAAGCAGCGATCACCGCTAATTCGAAAATAGATCAGCGAGTAGAAAAATGTGTTCGTGACACTGATCTGAAAGCCGCCCCCGCGCTTCTCGATCTGTATACCAAAGGCTTCGAACAGAATTTTCTCACCAAACTGATCTCCGTTGGCAATCTTGGTCTAAAAAACAATCGTAAGCTCGTTCCTACACGCTGGAGCATTACGGCAGTTGATGACACTGTTGGAAAAACACTCATTACCGAGATCAAAGATTTACCAACTGGTGATTATTCTGCGTATTTCGGCGGCAGCTGGGGTAATTATTATCTCCTGCTCTTCTTTCCGGAAGTCTGGAGCTATGAATTATTTGAGACATATCTCAACCAATCTATTAATCCTTGGTCGAAAAATGGCTATGCGTACAGTACAGACTACGAAAACTATGATGGCAGGAAAGAATACGCTGAAGAAACTGCAGGCGGCTATTATGCCTGCCGCTTCTCTGTTCTGGAAAAGATGAAAGAACTCAAGCGCCAGCATTCTTGTCTCGCCCTGCGTTTTATTACGAGCGAATATAACATTCCCCTTGGAGTCTGGGTCTGCCGTGAAGCAACGAAGAAAAGTACACAACAATTTCCGCTTACCTTTGCATCACAGGAATTACTGCTGCACTATGCCCGCGAATTCATCCAACGCAAATTCGGTTTCAAATTAGATCTGTTATTAGAACAAAGCCGATTATTGAAAGAGAAAAAAGTACAGAAGAAGCTGACTGAGTTCTAATCGCTTTGTAAAAGAAAAACTATTGAAAAGAACAAGCTCTTCATTTTTGTCTCCGTTTTCATAACGAAACAAAAAACCAAATTATTTAATTTCACTTCTCTAATGACAACTACTTTTTACTTCTTTTCCAGAATGAACAAAGTTTATATATCACCTTCCGTTCTACAATTTTTTCACGTTGTTGTGTGTTAAAAAAGGTGGTGGTGTACATGACGAAAGATATCGATCGGGAGTTTGAAGAGTTTGTGCAGAAAAATTTTCATAAGCTGACCGAAAATCAAAAGCAGATTTGCAAGAAGCTGGGGATCAATGATTCTCAGTAATTTTTGTTTCTATCTATTTTCTCTTCTCTTTTAGTTTAACGATTTCTTTCCGAAAAGTATAAGAAGTATTCTTCTTCCAATAATACTCATGCCAAACTTTCCTTTACTTGAACTCTCTGGAACTCCGAAGGAAATCGGATTCGCTCATGGAAAAGCACTCCAAGAACGGATAAAGAAGACTATCGCTTTCTACAAGACAATCTTCAAGAAAGAAGATACGCTCATCCTTCAGCAAGCCGCGCACTTTCAAAAAGTCATCACAAAAACATTTCCTCAATATGCCGAAGAGATCGAAGCCATCGCCGAAGGCGCCGAACTGGACCCGCTGTGGATCTATGCACTCAATGCTCGGACAGAAATCCTTTCGTTTGGTACCCAAGAATGTACTGTTGCCTATTTCAAAGAAAGTGCAATCCTTGGAGAGAACTGGGATTGGGCAGAAACGTTAGAGTCGCTTGCCGTCCTTCTCAAGATCACCCGTCCCGATGGTCATACTATTTTGATGATGACCGAACCGGGCATTATCGGGAAAATCGGCTTGAACTCCGCTGGTCTTGGCGTCACACTCAATCTTCTGGAATGCCCCGCCAAATTAGATGGTGTTCCTATCCACGTCATGCTTCGAGCAATCTTAGATAGTTCGTCACTTGCAGAAGCACAATCGATCATCCTCCGTGCACCGAGTGGTAAAGCAAGCAACGTCCTCATCGGTGATGCCGAAGGAAACAGTCTCGATGTCGAATTTGCCGGAAAAGATGTGTATATGCTCAACCCACCGGATCCTCTTTTTGTTCACACCAACCATTTTCTCGGAACATCTTTTCCCAAGAAAGAAAATTTAGCTAGCTCATATGCTCGGTATGAACGTGCAGCTGAACTGAGCAAGGAATTAGCGGGGAAAACGGTGGCAGAAATGAAACTGCTTCTTTTAGATCAGGAAAACAAAGAACTCCCTATCTGTCGTCCTTATCTCCCCTCTCGCTACACCAGCTCCATCGGCACGATCTGTTCAATTGTCATGGATCTTCGTAACAGAGAGATGCACATCACGAAAGGGAGTCCGTTAAAGCATAAGTTTGAAAAGATGACGCTCTCCCCCAAATAATTTTGCTTCATGTCTTTCTCCTCCCTACGATAATCACGGCATCTCCTTTCTCCACATGCAACTGAGACCAGATTTTCTTTTCTAACTCTCCTTGTGCTGGTGGTGTGTCGGTCATTAGCGATCGTTTCCAGTAAACACCACGTACGATCAGCGAATCTTCTACTTCTGGAGAGTATGCTCGCGCGAGAGTTAGAGCTTCTTTTGAGATCTCTCCTCTTTCCGGATCGCAGACGTATCCTAAATTAAGACACATTTTTCTAAACTGTGCATACACGATAGGATTTTGTGTCCGTGTCATCATGATACTCGCGGGAAGCAATGCTGCTCTCGTGCGATTCAATTCAGCATATAATCCCCGACCTTGATACTCTCTCCGTAAAAAGCCGCTGGCAAAATAATTAACGTTCTCGCCCGCTAACGAGAGCAGATCATTTACCGCATACCCGACAATTCTTTCTGCTTGAGAGAGCAGTACGACCAGCGATGCTTCCGCCGTTCTTTCTTCAATCGCTTCTTTCGGCAGCCATTTCCCAAACGCATCGAGAGCGACGTCATATAATTCTGGAAGGATTCTTCTTACTGCTTCCCCGTCGCTTCTCTTCTCTTTCGGATGTAAGACGTTCCACTTTACATTAAATAGCTCTTTAAAGCGAGGTGAGACGCTTTCCCGCACTTTGTTGACGTTGCTCATCCTCTCACCTCTAACGATTGAGAAAGAAAAACCCCGATAGAAGTCAATTGCACCGGTGAGCCCTTACTCTGCCTATTCCCATAACTAAGAAGACCGATCGCTTTCAATTGAGCAAGATTATTCCAGATGGTTGTCTTTGAACACTGTAATTGAGTTGAAAGTTCAGCAACAAATGTTGTTACGACAATCTTTCTCTCTAGATGGAGTACATAACAAAGAATCTGTTTTTGCTTTGTCGTTAATCTAATGCGTGAAAAGTGGAGAAGCGTTGAAACTAAATTAGCATCGCTGATCGAAAAGACGATCAGCAGGTCCCTCTGCCTTAGCCTCGTGTTGTTTCATTATTATCTAGAATTGGTGCTTTTATATATTCTTTTTGTACAGGAAAAGCTGGACTATTCTTTTCTCTTCTGCAGCGGTAGGCGCCCGTTCTTATACACGAATGCTGTCAGGACTAGTCCTAGAGAAATGATCATGCTTGGCCACACAAGATTATTCTTTTCCACAACAACACTCTTTGGAAACTCATGACATTCATAATCCGTGCCGCAGTACGCATTTTCCGTGCAATCTCTGTTATTATTACATTCTCTGGAAGCAAGATTGATGATAAAAGTACCTAAGAGAACTAAAGCCAAAGCTACGGCAATAATGATAATTGCCACAGTCCCTTTTGTATTCATGTTCCATTTTGAAAATAATTCGTTTTTAAAGATTTAGAGAGTGGAAAAGCGATTCGCAAAAGATATATATCTCTACCTCTTTAAGAAAGAAATGAAAGCCGGTCTCGATGTTGGTTCATCGTTGGTAAAAGCAGTGTGGGAAAGAGAAGCCGTTTATCGCTTTGCCTCTACTGCGGATTATTCTTTACAAGGAATTATTGCCTCAATGAAGCATGATGGTGTTTCCAAAATACTACGTGTTGGTAACGGTCCGCTTCCGGAACAAGATCTCACACAAGCCATCACTCAAGCTGGTGCCGATGTTGAAGTTCAAACTCTCCCTGGCGATCCTCTTGACAACGAGATCCGCTTGCAAGCTGCCGGAGCACGAAAGTTACTCGAAAGAGAACTTCAACAACCGGAGTCGTTTCTTCTCGTTTCTCTTGGCACTGGAACCTCGTATACGTTTGTTTCTGGTGATCACTATCAACGGTTTCCTCTGGGGAATTCTCTCTCTGGCGGCACGCTTCTGGGAGAATCACGTGCGTTAGGATTCGCATCATATGGGGCATTCGCTGCAGCGGCAAATCGAGGAACGCCACAACATCTTCTCTTTGAAGAGTTGATTCCTGCATTAAGTGGTACGGTGCAAGGCAAATTTGTTGTCTCCAGTGGTGCTCGTCTGACTGAAAATAGTTTTCTAGAAGATCAATGCGCAACAAAAGTCTCTACTGTCGGTATCGCCACGCTCCGTGACGTGCTCATTCTCGGAAACATCTCTCCGTTCTCATCAACGCAAGATGTGGTATACATCGGCTCGACAATCAACCGGACACCTCTTCTGAAAGGAATGATGACGGGATACTCCACTGCATTAGGAAAGAAACCACACTTCCCTAAACATGGAGAATTCGCTTTAGCTCTTGGTGCGTATTTGACGGAGTGAGATTTTCAGTCGAAATAATCAACGTCTCGAGATGTAATGATCGTTTCTTTCTTCTCAGAAATAATCTCTCTCTTTGGCGTTGAAGTCGCTTCTTTCTTTACGATTGTCTCTTTTTTCTCAGTAGCTATTCCCTTCTTCGCGGTAATCTCCTTAATCTGCATCGCTTTCTCATAATTCATGTTGCCGCAGTTCATGCAATTAAAATATCGACCGAATTTTCCTGCCCGCGGATCTAACCAACTGCCGCAGGTGCATTTGATCTCTTCCACTGCTGATTTAATGTGCTGATGACAGACTTCAATGCCCTGTTCATTCTTCTGCGTAGCCATCCGTGAACAGAATGGACACGTGACTGTCTTATACACACCATACGTCTTCTTTTTGGGGAAACCCATTGGCAACAGAAGAAAATAAGACTATAAAAACTTATCTCGTTAACTCATCTTTAAGAACGCTGATATGCGCCAATCCTCGATAGCGGTTATTAAAATCAAGACCATACCCCACGACGAAAAGATCAGGAATGACAAATCCAATATGGTCCGGTTTTAATGTGACCGTAAAATCTCTTCGTTCAGGCTTGTCCAACAGACAAGCGACGCGCAGGCTTAAAAGATTTTCTGCTCTAATTCTTCCGACAAGCTTTTCTAACGTTCTTCCCGTATCAATAATATCTTCAACTACTAATACATCTCGTCCTTGACACTTACTATAATCAAATGGATATTCTCGAATTACGCCTGTAGATGATGTTCCATTATAACTTCCTAATCTGATCGTATCCACTTCTACCGGTTGGGCGATTTGTCCGATTAACTTGTCATAAAAATGCATTGCACCATTAAGAACGCAAATAGCCAGAAGGTCGCCTTTAACTGGTGCCTCAGAAATTTCTGCCGCCAGTTTCTCAATTCGAGCATCGGCATATCCTTTTGGGATAAGAATTCCTTTTAGGTCAGCTTCAAATGTCGGAGGAACTACTAATTGATTCACCCCAATCAATGGAGAGAGACGCATATCAATCGGATGTGAGCTCATATTCTATTTTTTGATCTCATTATTTATAATTTTTTCCTCTTTGTTCCAGAAACCTTTATATCCCTCTTCCCCTTTACTGATCCTATGTCTCTTACAGACCAAAAGTGGTGGCGGAAGATGTTCAAGCCCGAGCCGGAACAACGCCCCGATGTTTTGAAAGATTTTTCTGCTATTATTGAATTCCTCCAAGATGCTACAAAGACACCGAAGCTGCTTCTTTCTGAGATGAAAAATCTGGAAGAGCTGGAGAAAGAAAGTCATGTGGCCAAATCTGGATTACTGCAGACAAACCTCGAAACCCAAGCCGAAATTTTAGAAAGGATTATTGCCCTCTATGAATCGTTGCAAAATGATACAGACATCAATGGTATCCGCGTCAAACGCCTTGTCGCCAATTTTATGCAACGTGCCCAACATGCCGGCTTAAAAGAACTGGTTGAGAAGAAACGAAAGAATCACCTCTGGGATTGTAACTGGTAAGTTCTATCGATAATACCTCTTTACATTGTTTGTAAAACCAGTTACTTGTGCAGGCGTTTTATCCGGGAAGATTTCTACTTTTAATTTCTTGTTCTCCAAAAGTTGAACAAGGATAATTCCTCTTTTTTGCTCATCGATATGGCGAACTTTTATTCCTGAAGCGTAAGAATGTGTATCCCACGTTTTACCGGTATTATCTACATACTCAAACTCAACAAGTTCGTATTTAATAATCCCTGAAGATGCATCGACCGTGGCTGGATCTGGTGAATTTCCTTTTGCCCCATACTGTTTTGATGATCGTTCTCCAAATTGTCCTATCGAGACTGTGAAGTACGAAGGGTCATATGCATCGGGAGCAAATGCTAAATGGCCGACCCAATAGTTTGGTTGAGTTCGTACTCCTGCATAGCCCTCGGTTCCTTCCAGAAACCAGCTTCCGATAAGTTTACCATCCATATCATAGTCAATTTTCCCGCCTCGAGGCTCTGCTGTCCGTGGGTTTTTAGCGAGAATCTGAGAGCGAACCGGTTCAACGACATAATCAAAAAGATCAACAGTATGAATTTTCCAAGATTCGCTCTCGTAATTACTCGGCGTACTAAATCCTGATAAGAGCACATCTTTATTATGTACTGAAAAATCGAACGCATTTGCTCTTCCCAAGAGCTCGCCTGCTTTAACTTCAATTTGGACATACTTATTGTCAGAAGGTTGGATATCCTCAACCACCTCCTTTAATCGTGGGGCGAGCGTATTAAGATGGATATAAATTGTATAGAACGTGCAGGTGTGATGGATAATAATTCGATAATCTTGTAAGTCCGCTTCTTTTGTTGTCGTAAAATAACTTGGCATCCTTGCGATGAGTGTGACTACCCCGTCTGCCGGAACATAGACGTCCTTCAACTCGGCGGAGGTTACGTCCATTTTCCAATGAGGGGGATAGAAATATCCGTGATCAATAGGAGTAACATGATCTCCCAACATCAGTCCCATTGGTGCAAAGAAACCAATATCTTCTATCCTCCGCGGGGAAACCGTGAAATTCACTGTCCCTGAGCCTTTACATCCTCTCGATTCTGGATCATATCCTCCTTGATTCGTATCATAATGGTTTTCATTCTGTGTCTCATCTTCATTATAGATGTCTTCAATCCCAGAAGTCTCGTCATCTAAGGGTATTTGATTCTGAACTTCAGGGCTAGCCATCTGCGGCACTTGTTCAGAAGTACAACCGACTACAAGAAAACCGACCCGAGCGAAGCATGAAATAAAGAAGCAGACTTTATTTCAGCTCAGAAAAGAAATCGCTGTTTCTTTTCTTGAGCGAGCATGCCATTGGTCTACTGACCGATAGTGGTCGGTTTCCTTTGACGAATCCTTTAAACTCTATTATTTTCAATACTCGAAATCTTTAAAAGCAAGTTCTTTCCTTTTTCGGAGCATGGCTTTTCAGCGTGTGGTGTATTTGATACTTTTTATAGTTCTACTCGTATTCCCGGCTACTCTTGCCGAAGAAGTTCTTCCAGAAGTTCCTCCTCCTGAAACGTCTCCTCAGCCAATTCCACTTTCCATTACGATCACTGCCAATCCTTTGTCTGGTACCGTTCCGTTAGCCGTGCAGTTTATCTCGGCTGTGGCGGGAAAGCAGCCACTAACCTATTCCTGGGACTTCAACAACGACGGCTTGCCTGACAATACTAATCAAAATCCTAGCTTCACTTTTGAACATGCTGGCACGTATAATATTACTCTTTCCGTCACGGATGCCGAAGGCAACAGCGGCAGCCAATCTATCACCATCACCGGTACAGAATACGACAGCGGATTAAATCTTTCTTCTTATTTTCCTGCTTCTGTCACAAAAGGACAGAACCAGATCACCTTCCTCATCATCAATAACGGAAAAGAATCTCTCCATGATCTCTCGGCAAAAATAATCGCTGATGGTGTCCAGCAGACCAGTGCCACAACCATCACTCTGCTTCGTCCGGGCGATCAGGATTCACTGACGATTGGTGCCGTCTTCCTTAAGATCGGAGAATTGAACGGCGTTCTCAAAGTAGAAGAAAAAAATATTCCTCTAACATTTACCGTTAAAGAAGCTGTTTCCTATAACACAACCGAATTACAGGCATCCTTCCAGCAAGTTAAACGGGCGCTCAAAGAACAAGAAGCAGTTTATGCTGATAAAAAAGCCAACGACTTTCTGGTCACCGAAATTTATGACGCCATCAAGACTGCACAGAAACAAGTGCAGGATGCGCAGCAGCAACTGCTGACCAATAAATATGCCGATGCTAAATTAGCGATCGATCTCGCCAACACGACGATTTCTGATGTTACTCAATCTCTTCAGAATGCCAAGAAACAGAAACAGTCCCCATTAATTTGGCTAAAAGATAACGCTGTAGCTCTAACGGCAATTGTCGCTGCCTCGGGAACGATTAGCGGCATTCTCATCAAAGTCAAAAACAAAGCGTCAAAGTTAAGCGAGAATGTCAAGTTGAAGATGAACAACAGTCCGGCGCGCAAGAAAGAAGAAGATATTGTTAATATAGAGAAAGAAAAGAAAGAGTTAGAAAAAGCAGACGAAAAGAAAGATGACAAATCTTCAATGAATTAATTTTGCTGACATATATCCGATCGTATAACCCACAAGCATTCCTAGAAAGGCAACGGGCAAAGACTTTGCAACTCTCTTTGTTCCTTCGTACACCGGGCTGATACTTCCAAACATTTCTGTATGTTGTTCTCTCTGTTGTTCGACATGTGTATCTATTAATGCGTATTTAGAGGGGGGGTTAATCTGTTTAAGTCTCTCGGCTTCTATATCAAATTTCTTTTGGAATCTTTTTGATTTCAACCAAGCAGTGATCCCGCCCGTAGCCGCTCCTTTTGCAACTGATGTTCCTGCGCCGACATAGAGTAGATACGTTGGATCAACATCGTGTCCTTGTGCATTCATATACCCTTTATAGAGACCAGCGGCGACGTTTGGCCCGTCTAACAGCAGATTTGATAAGGAGAGAGTTGTCATATAATTCCTAAAATAAAGTTTATTTAAAAATGTTACTACCAAAAAATGAAAATTATCGTACAAAAACGTTATACTTCTCTTTCCCTTCAATCTCCGAAAGAATTCGCTTAATCACAACCTGCTTTGGATTTGGTAATAATTTGACGCGTTCCTTCAAATCATCAAAACTCGCAAAATGCTTCACTTTGCGTGCCTCGAGGATTTCCCACATATGTTTTTTACCTAATCCGGGCAAGAGTTCCAGTTGATGCATACGCATACTGAGAGGCTGTGCTTTGTTAAAGAACTCCACAAAGCGCTGTTCCTGTTCATCTACAACTTTCTCGATCGCATGTTGTAGTTCGGCGACAGCAGTAGACGTCAATTTCTCTGGAGAGATCTTTCCTTTGACATGGTGGATTTCCTCACGTTTTCCCTCGCCAATATAAACTTCCTCTTGTGGTTGTAAAAAGACATCTTTCTTTGGAATTAACTCTAGAACTGTCAGGTGATTCAAACCAAGCGCTTGTGCGATCGGCGTTTTCATCGCACCCTCTTCAAACGGATAGCCGTGCGGCAAGAAATCGAGGACGATGGCTCGATCTTCTCGGATCTCTTTCTTTGGTTGTTGTGTATCAGCTATCATGGTAATCTGCTCCTACAATTCTTTTAGAATTAATAAAAATTGCGTTTTTGCAGATGACAAGTAAGACCCATCCTCAGATGGTCTCTGTCACCGCCGCTACAATGCTGTCTTGATCTTTTTTCGGCAGACTGAGCGGGTAGGCTTGTAAGACCACCTTCAGCTCATTTGCCGTTCTCGGCAAGAAATCAATAATCTTTGTGAAATGTTCTTCACGTAAGCGGGTTAAGTTTAGATCTTGTAACTTTTTTAATAAAAGTTCTTTCTTCTTCGCATCAAGTATGACAAATGCATCAACATACTCTTTAGCTTTATTTGAACGGAAGTTCAACTCTTCGTCTCGTTTCTGCATATTTTCCAGAGCGTCCCTTACGTCAACTAACGTCACTGGTTTCGATTCGAGGAATTGTGGGTTTGCCATGTGTTTTTCAATTAATTTTTATTCTATTCTGTTCTTTTAGGAGATGAATAGGATGAACATATAACATCTTATCTTTGCCGCCATCACGGATGATAACTTCGTAGCAGATGCCTTTCATCGTGCCAGTGACCGTTCCCGTCAAACCATGGAAGCGTGGGTGGAAACGTCCTTTAACGACATTTCCTTGTATTTTCAGCCCGACTTTATCTCCGCGAGTAAACGTCTGAAAGTATTTACTGAGAGGGATTTTACCTCGTTCACGGATCGTCTGTTGGACTTTGAATTTGCTCTTTCTGTATACTGAACCGATACGTTTTACCATTTTACTTCAAGATTAAGCAGGGATTTATAAAGATTTCTACGCAGTTTGGAGCAGATTGCTCTCGAATGCTATTTTGACCTGAATATTTAAAATATAAGCTATCTTTTTTTTCAAAAATTAGTGGTGCTGATGTTTTACAAGCAATGCCTAATCACAAAACACCCAAAGTACGTACTCCCTTCACCCGAGACGAGTTAGAGCAAACTCTTGCTTCTGTTTTTGAAAGTCATCGCGGACAAGGCTACGCCTATATGGATCATGACTATGACCGTCCTATGACCGAAACTGCGTATGACCGCTTAATCTCATATTTTGATGATGACAGACGGAAATTGATTACCTCTCGCGTCCAGGAAACACTTTCCCGGGCAGGAACTCATCACCTTATGGATCAAGGTTGTGGCCATGCTAATAGCTTGAATATGGTCGCGCGGCGGTTCGCTCGTCAATTTCCTCAAAATGAATATCGTGGTTATGGCGTTAGTGCCAGTCTTGAAGATATGTGGCTTGGGCAGAGAGCGTGGGAAGACGATGAGATGATAGAAGATGATGATAAGCTATTGGAAAAACATAATGTCTGTCCTTTTCGATCGTGGGATGATGAGAAAGAAAACGTTCGTTTCTTTGGAATTGAAGAAGATGTCCATAAAATGATGGAACAATTTCCTTATCCGTTAGATCTCGTCTTTTCAGATAATACCTATTTTCATCTCTTCATGCCTTGGCTTGCTCTGAAACGCACAGCAGATAAATTGGCAGTTGGAGGAGTAGCCGTGATCAGAACCCTCTTTCAATTTTCTGTAGATTCTACCACTGGTAGGCCAATGAGTGAACGATCTCTAGTTGAACTTCTGGAAAAAGATAATCCCGACTATCACATTCTCAGTTCTGATCTGCAGAGAGGTCGTCGTGTTCTTGCAATTCTCAAGAATGGAGAAGCGCAATTTAGGACCAATCAACACATCTGTCGGATTGAAACACTTCAGCGTGGCGGCTACAAGTATGTCGGAACATTTTACTCACGAAAGCCACAAGCTCATTCTCTTTCTCTTGATGAGTTATAACTAACTAAACAATATCTTCTCGACACATTTCCATCACAACTTTAATAAAAAACAGCTAGAAATAGTCTGGAATGAACTTTTACCAAGAACTCTTCGCCGAACTGCTGCAAAAACAATTCAACGAAATAGCACTCACCAAACTAAAACGTTCTCTCGCTCTTAAACATCAATTAGAAACAATTCCATCCAACATTGACATCCTTCTCCATGCAGAAATCAAAGAAATCCCTCTCTTCAAGAAAAAATTAATCACCAAACCCGTAAGAACAATTTCTGGCGTTTCTCCCGTCGCTATTATGACTAGACCTGACAAATGTCCGCATGGCAAGTGTACTTTTTGTCCTGGTGGATTAAATTCCCCTTGGGGCGATGTCCCTCAATCTTATACGGGTCACGAACCAGCGACGATGCGTGGGATGAGAAATAATTACGATTCATACTTGCAAGTTATGAATCGCCTGGAGCAATATGTTCTTCTCGGGCATACATTTGACAAAATTGAAATTATTGTCATGGGCGGCACATTCACGGCCACAGACTTCCAGCTCCCTGGCGGTTTGCATGACGAGCGACGTATCGATGAGATCAAGACAGAATTGCTCTCATTCAAACAGCGTAAAACAACGACCCTCGAAGCAGAACAACACATCAACGAAACAGCCGCTGTCCGCTGCGTCGCATTGTGCATCGAAACCAAACCCGATTGGGGTTTTCTTGAACAAGGCAATGAGATGTTGCGCCAAGGCTGTACGCGCGTCGAATTAGGAATCGAATCTGTGTACGACGATGTTTTGAAAAATGTCCATCGTGGCCATACCACTGCTGATTCGAAGAAGTCTATCCAAATCTTACGTGATCTTGGTTTCAAGATCAATTTTCACTACATGCCCGGTCTCCCTCTAACCGACAGGGAACGGGATATTCAAGGGATGAAACAACTCTTCTCCGATCCCGATTACCGTCCTGACATGATCAAATTCTATCCCACGATGGTCGCTCCTGGTACGGCATTATTTCATCAATGGAAACAAGGACAATTCACCCCCATCGATACTACCGAAGCAGCAGAACGTCTTGTTGAGATCAAAAAGATTGTTCCGGAGTACTGCCGTATCCAACGTATCCAACGTGACGTACCCACAAAATATTGGGAAGCCGGCGTCGGCCTAACCAACTTCCGGCAATTTATCCATCAAAACTACAACATTCAGTGCCGCTGTATCCGCTGTCGGGAACCGAAAGGAAAAAATATCAATTGGGCTAACATTCAGATCAAAGTCACAGAATACGATGCCTCTCGTGGGAAAGAATTTTTCATCGCTGCTGAAGATTCACAGACAGACACCTTGCTTGGTTTCTGCCGTCTGCGTTTCCCTTTCCAATATCTACGTCCAGAAATTACACCTGCCAGCGCCCTCATCCGTGAACTGCACGTGTATGGCACAGCCACCGCAATCGGTGACGAAGGTCTTGTTCAACACAAAGGCTGGGGAAAAAGACTCGTCGAAAAAGCAGAAGAGCTTGCTCGTCAGCATGGCAAAGACAAGATCGTCGTCATCGCCGGTGTCGGCGTGAGACAATACTATCAAGATAAGCTCGGCTACCAAATAGAAGGGCCATACGTTAAGAAACTACTATGAAGTGATGAATAACCCAAAGATTTAAATAGTCATCCGTTCTAAAACAACTATAACAGACGAGGTAACTACCATGGACCACTATATCCCCATCGACCCCCGAAAATCAAGAACGAGACAAACTCTTCCTTACCCTATTCAGGAATTAACGGAACATGTTCCAATTCTCCCCTTCGGTATCCAGACAATTGCTCCTACAACCTACCATTTCACTCTGACTGCTCTACATACTGTACGCAGGGGCATTTTAGATACTTTGCAAAAAAGATATGCTTTTGCACAAGAAAGTGATCGAGAATATCATTTTAATGGTGTAACGGTAACTGTAGACTACCAAGCCGTTAACCCCCTCTTTGCCGTTGGTATGGGTTTTGCACCGAGAGTGGAAGTCATTACTCTTACATTAAAAGATACTCATCTTCAGCGTGTTGCAGAGTTAGCCGATTTTGTAACAAAATACTTCCATGACTCTAAAGTAAGTTTTGGCTTTACTCGAGGAGATAAGTAGGCAGAGGTATAGATGGTTCTCTTCCTTATCGGCATTGGCTTAAGTACAGAGAAAGATATCACCTTGCGCGGCTTAGAGGCAATTAAAAGCTGTGATAAAGTTTATCTTGAGAGTTATACTTCTATCTTGCAGTGCTCTGTAACGGATATAGAAAAAATCTACGCGAAAAAAATCATTCTCGCCAATCGTGATCTCTCTGAGCAAGGAGCAGTTCAGATCGTAGAAGAAGCCAAGACAAAAAATGTTGCTTTCTTAGTTATCGGCGACCCGTTCTCTGCTACGACACACATCGAACTATTCAAACTAGCAATTGAACGTATGATTCCGATAGAGATTATCAACAATGCTTCTATCCTGACTGCGATCGGCATCACCGGATTGCAACTTTATAAGTTCGGCAAAACCACCTCTATTCCCTTTCTTGAAGATCATCCCCTCCTTGAGACACCGTACAATGTCATCAAAGAAAATCAATCGCTGGGATTACACACATTATGTCTGCTTGATCTCAAACCAGAGCAGCAACAATTTATGACTGTTAAACAAGCACTCATTATTCTCCAAAGCATTGAATCCCGCAAACACGAAAAGCTGATCTCAGACGATCTTCTCGTCATCGGCTGTGCCCGTCTTGGCAGCAGAAATTTTCTAGTTAAAGCCGGCAAATTATGTGACATCATTACAGCAGACTTCGGGCCGGCACCTCATTGTGTAATCATCCCAGGCAAATTGCATTTCAATGAAGAAGAGATGATCAAAATTTTTCGGTGAAAACAATGTACGAACCAAGTCAAACAGAGATTCAGGACATATTTATCAAAGCCAAAGATGTTATTTCTAGATATACCGGCTTAGAACTATCGTTGATCGAACAAGTTTGTCTTCGAACGATTGCAAAAAATGCGCTTGTCCGTTTGGAGTTAACTCACTCGTTAAACGATCTCTTTCCCCCCGTCGCGGAGACTGTAGGTCTATTTCTCCAAGATTATTACGGAACGGAAATGTTCCATACGAAAGATTATGTCTTTCTTTATGACCTACGAAAACGTCTTATTCGAGAACGAGGTTACGATGCTCTTGCCAAATTCTATCGCCGCAGACAAGAAGAAGCACATACTCCAGAATTGAAAGAGTAGAAATAAAAAATAAAATAAAGAAAAGAAGATTCTAAAACAAGCTCTTCAATCCATACGCCACGAATAATGGCGCAAAGACCAGCGCAAATGTGTTGATAACTTTAATCAATGCGTTCAACGCTGGACCGGCAGTATCTTTGAAAGGATCTCCGACCGTGTCTCCGACAACAGCTGCTTTGTGCGCATCACTCCCTTTGCCGCCATATTTGCCAGATTCGATGTACTTCTTCGCGTTATCCCACGCAGCTCCTGTATTGGACATGAATAATGCCATCAATAAGCCGGAAAGGATTACGCCCATCAACAAGCCACCTAGCGCTTGCAATCCTAGCAAGAAACCAACTAACAATGGCGCGGCAATAGCTATCACTGCCGGCATAATCATGTTGCGCAATGCCGCTTTCGTGACGATGTCTACGCACTTGCCATATTCTGGCTTTGCTTTTCCTTCCATCAAGCCTTTGATCTCTTTGAACTGGCGGCGAACTTCCACGACAATCTTATGCGCACTGCTTCCTACTGCTGTCATACAGAGAGATGAAAAGAAAAATGGTAGCATCGCGCCGATGAACAGGCCGATGACCACTGCTGGACTCGTCAGCAAGAACGTGATTGGCTGTTCTAGGAAGTGTCCGATCTCTTCTGTAAACGCAACAAACAATGCTAAAGAAGCAAGGGCAGCAGAACCGATGGCATACCCTTTTGTTACTGCTTTGGTCGTGTTACCAACTGCATCCAAAGCATCTGTCGTTTCGCGTACTTTCTTATCTAATTCAGACATTTCAGCAATTCCACCAGCGTTGTCTGTAATTGGGCCGTAACTATCGAGAGCAATAATCATTCCCGTTAATGATAACATTGCTACTGCTGCAATTGCGACACCATAGACACCCGCAAGAGCATATGCCGCGACAATTCCTGCACAAATGACTAACACGGGAACAATCGTTGATTGCATCCCAAAAGCTAACCCGGAAATTAAGTTCGTTCCCGCCCCGGTAACAGAAGCCTCTGCAATTTTCTGGACCGGCTTATACTTTGTACTCGTATAGTATTCTGTAATCACATTAATCAATAATGTAATCAAAAGACCAACAAGTGTTGCGAAGAAGAGGCGCATGGAATTTCCCGTATAGCGTGTCACAAAGTAAAATCCAACAGCAGATACAACTCCTGCCGCAATTAGGCCTTTATACAATGCTGCCATGATATTCTTCGATTTTCCTAAACGGACAAACCACATTCCAATAATCGAACCGACAATAGCAACACAGCCAAGTAAGAGGGGGTATTCAACTGCAAACTTGTATGTTCCCGATACTGAAGGGATCAATGCCAGCAACATTGCCGCAAGAAGTGTCACCACATATGTCTCATAGAGATCTGCTCCCATACCTGCGCAATCTCCAACATTGTCTCCAACATTATCGGCGATCGTCGCTGGGTTGCGTGGATCATCTTCCGGAATTCCCGCTTCAACCTTTCCTACGAGATCCGCACCGACGTCTGCAGCTTTTGTATAAATCCCGCCGCCGACCCGTGCAAAAAGAGAGATTAATGATGCACCGAAACCAAGACCGACTAACATCGCCGGATCTTTATAGATCGAATAAAAAATGCTGATTGCAAGAAGTGCTAAGCCAACAACTGCCATCCCTGTGACAGAACCGCCTTTGAACGCGACATCCAGCGCTTCTTTTAATCCTTTCTTGGCTGTTTCTGCAGTTCGCACATTGGCCCGTACCGAAATACTCATCCCGATAAAACCCGAAACTCCCGAAAGGACTGCGCCTAACAAGAATCCGCCGGCAACAACCCAATTAAAGAGCAAACCGAGCAGGACAGCAATCCCAACAGCAAAATAGGCAATTGTTTTATATTGCCTTTTCATGTATGCCATTGCTCCTTCTCTAATCGCATTGGCAATCTCCTGCATCCGTGGCGATCCCGCACTTACTTTCAGGATACGCAACGACAAATAACCTGCGTAGGCGAGAGCGACTAAACCCATCACAATCGCTAACAATCCGACATTAATCATAGTAAAAGCACCTCACTATTAGCTTAATACAATCAGAAATTGGTATTTGATTTATATAATTTTTGCTGGTCTGAGCACACTCTATTTTCTTATTCTCACAATCTTCCCATTATTCGCTCTCTGTAATTCTTCTGTTGCTATTTTGATCAGTGAGTTCTCCGAACCGCCACCACTATACACGACTTTCTTTTCCATCACTTGTGGATCTATCAAAAATATCGCAGTATATCCAAACGAAGGAATTCCTCCGCAGGGATAACCAGTTCTTTGTAGAATAATTCCTCCGCAGGGATAACCAGTTCTTTGTAGAATATCTTCCGGCTCCGCAATCCGTATCTTTTCACTATTCAGTGCCTTCGCAACATTTGTTATACTAACTCGATCTTCCCCTTTAACAATCGCAACAATAAGATTATTGCCTGTATCAATAAGACAAATATTTTTCACAAAATCAGCGCTGTCGGTATTTGTCACCCGTGCCGCTTCTTCGACGGAATGACAGGATTGTTTAAAGCTAAGATGTTTTGCTTCAATCTTATTTTCACGAATGAACTTTTTCAGTTTCTCTTCGTATTGATCCATTATCTCTTCTATATTTGTTTATACTATTTAAAATTTCTTAGAATAATCCACTTCATCTGTTACCCAATGTGATCTAACCATCAACCTCGCGAGAGAAGGATCAAACAAAAAATATGTTGCTAAGCGTTCGCGCGTTCTACTATCGACTTCGCCCGGTATTCCTCCTGCAGCGGCATATTGTACTTCTGCAATTGCTTCTTCTGCTTCCTCGCGGGTCATCGTTTCCGCTTCCTGTTTTTCAAGAATCCATCCTTGCGGTTTCTCTTCATCCTCTCCATCGGCTGCATAAATCGGTTTCTGTACTTGATATGGTCCTGACATCTGATAATGAAGAGACTCCCCATACAGACCCTGCATCAAAAGCTCTTCGGGGAAGCCGTATTCAATACTGGTTTCCTCTGGTTTAAGTTCTCGATCATCATTTGCTGCAGGACCAGCATCTTCTAAAAGGAGAGTTAATGTACTTTCTTTCTTATTTTTTTCTCGATTATCGTTCTCTGTAACGAGACGTAACTTCGACGGATTCTGCGTTCTCTCTTCTTCTCGATACAACGCATCAATAGTCCTCTCTAGAACAGCACTCATCGATCGTAGCTCTCCCTCATTTTATATAAATGTTATGGAAGAAAAAAGATACGAAAAATCCCATTTATTCCCTCTAAAAAGAGAGTTTAAACTTTTCCTGTTCCGCCGCTTTACGGATAAATGCGATTTCATCTTTAATAACATCTTCAAACTGGAATTTTCCCTCCCGTAGATGAAGCTCAACCAATTCCCACTTTAATGAACCACCCTCTTCCACCTCTATTTTTACATATCTCTTAGGCAAAGGATAGAGAATTTTTGTCTTCTCATTCAGGAAATACTCATCACGCCATGTGCTGGGGTGAATGATAGCGATGCCATTTTTCTCTTCAATATACTTTTCATGAACATGACCCAACACCAAAATTTTATTATTTCTGACAAGCCTTCTCCGTCTCCATTTAAATTTATCGACAATCGCCTCAACTTCCCAATGGACCTGCTTGATTCTTCTGTACAATTCTTTTAACATCTCCTTCGGGAAATTATACGTTGGATCATAATAATGCCTGATCGGAAAATAAAGAAGGCTTAACAAAAGATACTTTACTGACCTCCAGCTCAGCTTTTTAACGATCAACCGATGATGTGAAAACATTAATGGTATCGGTTTTATCCTTTCGAGGAAAGGATGTTCTTCTTTAAGATACATAAAATTGCTAATCAACCCCAACGACAACCAAGGGATGTTAAGGATCTGTTTCCCTTCATACGTATGGAACGGCTGCCGCGGTTTTATCTTATTCAAAAAGTCATATTGCTGTCCATGCTCTGCATAAACTTGTTTGTGATGATAGAACAATCTAAAGAAAATATTTTTCTTTCTGCCCAGATACTCTTTAATCTTGCCTTGCACAGCAGGAAAGAAAAGATCATGGTCATGGTTGCCAATTGTAAAGAAGAGTCTATTTTCCCTTTTTCGTACGAAGCGTTTTAACACTTGGAATACCTTTTGGTGTGCTTTATAGATGTACTGAAGTTTTGTTAACGAAATCTCTTTCGTAATATGGCGCGGGTAGCTTCTCGTAGTGCCATCCACATAAGGACATTTCAAGAAATCAAATGTATCTCCATTCAGCACTAAATCCACCGGATGTTTCTTCTGTGTCAGTGAACCGATCAATTTTGCTAATGTTTTATCGCTAATGAAATCATCAGTGAGCGTCCCTCCACCCAATTCAATATCTCCCATGATGATAATTTCCCTCTCCATCATATTTTCTATCTCCTAAATCTATTTAAGATTTTCTGACGATATAGTCCACCAACTAGGAGATACCGACTTGTTGGTTGACAGATAGTCATCCAAGTGGATGACTATATTCTCAGAATAAGAGAATTAGTGGCAGAGGAATATATTGTCGCTCGTGAGTGAACAGAAAGCTATTTAAACTTTGAAAAGATTTCTTCTACCTTCAGGGTGTGGTAGAAAAAAGGAGTGTGTTTTCCCCGAATCTCCTCGAAAAATATAACGAGATAGCGTGAGCTACGATGGTTGAAAAAGACATCCAAAAAATCAAACATGCACTCGAAGAGCATCTTTCTGCTATCAATGAAAACACCGAAGAAATCCAAAGCCTTTTTGACTTTCTCAATGAAATTGAATTAAAAATAGATAAAGTTTCTCAGCGCTTAGACCACTTCCAGCTTAGTCTTGGGCAGCCGGCGGAGAAAGTTCAGATCGCTCCTCTCACTCATATCGAGCGAAAAATCTTTCTCGTCCTTTATACTGAAGAAACTCCTCTTTCTCAGAAAGAGATTATTGACCGTTCTGGATTCTCTGCCGACTTCGTACGTGAATGCATCTCCTCGCTGATCAAAAAAGGCATTCCTCTTCAACGTTCCTTTTTCAACGAACAAATTTTTGTTCGGCTTGATCCACGGTTTAAAGAGCTGCAAGCAAAAGAGAATGTGATTAATTTGTCCCTTCAAAGCTTTCTGTAAAAAGCTTTCTGCAATAAGAATTGGTGCTACTCACTGGTGGTCATTCTGGCGAAACATTTATAAGCGGTGTCTTGTGTCTCTCAAAGATGAGTTCCCTTATATTTGAAACCTTAACTTTCCGTACGGATAATGAATCTGTCCACGTAGACCTTCTTCGTTCCTACACCACAAAGATTCCCAATGCTGAGCTAGAGGTGATTGCTCCTTTTACTATCCTCAATCCTCACGAGATCGAATTCCAAAACATTCCTCAAAAAAGAGCAGAAACAAGATTCCTCCAACTTCTTAATATCTATTTCGAACATCTAACCACCAAACTGACCGGTAATCCCGTCACCTATATCCACCGTAACTCTGGCATTCCTTTAATCGGTAACGTTGCGTTTGGCATCATCTACCGAAATTCATCGATCATCGAGATCAAGACAAACAACGGTTGCAACTTGGATTGTGTTTATTGTTCGATCGCGGAAGGACTTTCCTCCAAAAAACATGATTTCGTCATCGAAAAAGATTATTTACTTGATGAATTAGATAAACTGTTAGCCTTCGTAGACGAACCAGTAGAAATCCACATCGGCGTACAAGGCGAACCATTTCTCTACAGCGATATGGAAAACCTCATTGAAGATCTGCAGGAGATGGAACAGGTCCATACTATTTCCATCGACACAAACGGCACACTTTTGAGCAAAGCAATCATCGATCACCTCGCTCACTGCACAAAACTGCAGTTGAATCTTTCTTTAGATGCTACCGATGAAGAAACTGCAAAAGATGTTGCAGGTGTAAAAAACTACAATGTCAAACATGTCAAAGAGATCATTTCCTATGCCTCTCAAAAAGTGAAAGTCATTGTCGCCCCCGTTCTTACCATGGGCTATAATGAGCAAGAGATGGAGAAGATCATTCTCTTTGTCAAATCGCTTTCCGTCCAGCCGATTCTAGGGATCCAAAACTTCCTGCGTTATAAGACCGGTCGCAATCCGGGAAAAGAGATGCCATGGGAACAGTTTTATGCTCTGTTAGAAAAATTAGAACAGAAACATGACCTCAAGCTTCGTCTCGATAAAGCCGATTTTGCTGTGCATGAGACTCGAGAATTACCAAAACCATTTCAAGAAGGGGATATTGTCACTGCCATCATCAAGGCACCGGATCGCTTTCCCAAGTCCGTTTTAGCGGTTGCCCAAGATCGCACCATCTCTGTTCCCGGCTGTCTTTTTCAGAAAGACAAAAAGATCAAAGTCAAGATTCTTCGGGATAAGCATAACATTTTTGTAGGGAAACTGATTTCCGGCTAATATGGGTGATATTTTTCTCCGTTTACTTAATGAACGTTTCCCTCAATGTAGAATTAGTCAATGGGTAGAACTACCAACTATCTATCGAAATCCATATGAGCGACCTTCTTTTCCTGAAACACAACAAATTGCTGGACAAGAATTGAGAGGCTTAGAATATACGTTGCAAGTCGTAGAATTCAGAGGAGAGATGTCTTCACCTGGAGATTTCTTTCTCAGTTTCCCTCGGCCAGCACATTTTATGATTCTGAGCAGATTGGAGGGGAGTTATGCTGCCGTCATTAACATCGGCTGGCGGGGCAGACCAGTGATGACAGAAGAAGAGAGAGAAAAATATTGTGGCTTTCTGCAAAGATATTTTCGTGTATAAAATTTATAAAGAATGGAGCTCACAAACCGACAATGACTTTACCATACCACCCTCTTCGGGACTCTCCAAGTGCTGTTACTGAACCAACATGGGCACATCTAGTCTGGAGATCTCTAATTAATCACTATGTCCCCGAGCAGAAATTAACCATTCATAATGCATTAGACCTCGGGACGGGCTATGGTCATGTTGTATCGGTCGGTTCTGAACATTATGGTATTAACGTCTTTGGAGTAGACATCCGCCCCGAAATCTATCAAGGGCCGAAAGGAAGATTCATCCAAGCAGATCTCTTGAACACCTGGCCATTTAAAGATGGCAGTTTTGATCTCGTTCTCGAACACCTTGTCTTCGATGACTTGATTAGTTTACAGAAAAAGGCATGCGAAGATGTTGCCAAACATTTTAACTCTGAACTTAATCGTGTCGTCCGAGAGGGAGGAATCTTTTTTTCTCATAACTCTGGTTTTCATCCTGAATCTCCTTTTCACTTAGTCGCTTCCGACACGCCCTTTCGTGTTTATCAGAAATGATTTCTCTTACCTTCCCGTCCTTAAGAAATGTCGTAATGCATCAGAAATATCGCTCTTCTGATACAATCTTGCCGCACGGACCTTTGAACTGATTAACGCAGAAGTTCCTTCCAAAGAGAAGAAGCGCTTCATGTCAGGTAGATAATGCCCTTCATCACTCCCCGAACTTTTACATTGGCCATAGCCAAACATATTCACCGCCGGTAACAAGTGTTTCTCTAAAATCTCAAACGCATCCGCCGTGTCATCAGCACCAAAATTATCGCCGTCAGAGAAATGGAAAGGATAGATATTATATGCGCTCGGATCGTATTCTCGCGCGATGATTTCCATACATAAATGATAGACTGGCGCAAAGAGTGTTCCGCCGCTTTCACGCGTACGAAAAAAAGTATCTCGATCAACTTCTCGTGCGACAGAATCATGAACAATATACCGCTCCTCAACTCCCTTATAAAACCGTTGGATCCACGTGCTCAACCAGAATGATGTTGACCGTACAAGATTTTTCTGTTCTTCTCCCATCGACCCTGAAACATCCATCATATAGATGATCACTGCATTGCTTGTGGGAGAAGGGATTCTCTCTAATGTCCGATAACGCATGTCATCCCGGGTAGGAACGACCAGAGGATTACGTAGATCATACGTTCCCTCGGAAACCATCCTTCGTAAAGCCCGTTTATATCCTCGGGGAAAACTGCGTAATGTTTCCGGCCCGACGGACGCAATTCCTTTTATTCTATATCTTTCACTAATAATCTTGTCTTTTCCTTTTGGTTCGATATTTGGCAAGCCTAATTCTTTGCCTAACATATCTGCTAGCTCATCTAACGAAACCTCGATCTCCAGTGTGTGCTCTCCCCCTTTGTCTCCAGCTTTTCTCCCCGTATCTCCCGTATCTGGATCATATGGTGTTCCAGCTGCACCTTCTCCACTCCCTAATCCCCCCCTCTTCTCTGTATCAAAACGAAAGCGAGGCAAATCAATATGCGGGACGGGAATTGTGACAGTTCTATCTCCCTGCTTGCGGAAAAGATCAGTATTTCCCAAATAATCTTTTAGATTTTTTTTAACTCTACCTTTAACAATATCAGTAAACCGTCGAGTAAACCGTCGATGATCGCTCTGTATCCCCATATTAGAAAAAGAATCGAATTGTGCTATTAAACTTTTTGGCATATAATCTTAAAAAGAATCGAACTTTTTCCTGACGTATGAGTCAGCATACGCTATTAGAAAATATTAAATCCATTCTCCGGCAGAGAACTAATCATCAGTTTATCACCATCACGACGCGTGGGGATGCAGCCATCAAAGCGGCACTCTCTCTGCTTTCTAAAGACAAAACTCTTCTCATCCCTAAAGAGGGCGGTTGGCTTAGTTACCCTAAAATCCCTCGAGAGAAGAAAATCCCTTTCCAGAATGTGCGTTGTCACGATGCTAAGATCGATCTTCTAGACCTGCAAGAGAAATTAAATTCTGGCACGTGTTCCGCTTTTCTTTACCAGAATCCCGGCGGCTATTTTGCTGAACAGCCGATGAGAGAGATCTATGATCTCTGTAAAAAACACGGCTGCCTTGTCATCATGGATGTTTCTG
The DNA here is from genome assembly GCA_016181265.1 of Candidatus Woesearchaeota archaeon. Taxonomy (GTDB): domain Archaea; phylum Nanobdellota; class Nanobdellia; order Woesearchaeales; family GW2011-AR9; genus JACOZP01. The sequence continues at coordinate 6,466 of JACOZP010000005.1, read as the reverse complement.
GCGCCATCGGTACGCCTCTCTGTGATGGAAATTTCGCAGACATCATCGTCTGCAGCTTTGGCGAATGGAAATTAGTTGAAGCTGGCAAAGGCGGTTTTATCTCGTGCAAAGATGAACAACTTTATGGTAGGCTAGATCTTGTTGACTTTACTGATCCGGTTATCCTCTCAGCGATTAAAGACAATCTTTCTAGGCTTGATCAAAAAATAAGACAACTCACCGCTAAAAAAGAAACAATCATTCACGACCTTGCGGAATTAGACATCCTGCATCGCAATGACTGTGGATTCGTTGTCGTTATCACGTTCTCTACTCCTGAAGAAAAAGAAAAAATTATAAACTATTGTCAACAGAATAGTTTTGAATGGACGGAATGCCCCCGTTATATTCGCGTCCAGCGTCCAGCTATCTCTATCGAAATTAAAAGATTACAACAAAGGTGAAAACAATGTCTCTTAAAATTCCCGAATCAATGGATGAATGTCTTTACTTTACCAACCGTTCTATCGGTGATGGTCATGTTTTAGCGTGGGTCTATCGTAAACGATGTCCAAAATGCAAGAAAGCGCAGATGGGCAAGCCTGTTGTAAAAGGCAAAGTAAAATCGCGTGCAGCAGAATATGTCTGTCCTTCTTGTGGTTATACTGAACAGAAAACAGAACATGAAGAGAGCTTAAATCTAGAAGCAAGTTATACCTGCCCTGAATGTGGCAAAGAAGGAGAATCTACTGCGCAATATAAACGCAAGACGTACAAAGGTGTTCTTTCTTTTGTTGTCGAATGTCAACATTGTCAGGCTAAAATCCCCTTAACGAAAAAATTGAAGGGGATAAAATGAGAGCTATGGAAAGTCAGTCTCTTGATCAAGTAGTGGAGAGACCAGATCTTACTCAATTTCTTCCTATTGTGGGAATCGGAAGAGCAATCTACGATCATTTCAAAGGAAGAGAAACCATCTTTGATGCCGAGAGCCCTTCTGTCTTTTATGGAAGTGCCGCAGTTCATGGGAGCGCTTTAGCGCTCGTCGCCTACTTTCTGACAAACTATTTGTCGTAATCTTTAAATAAACCACTTCTTCTTTTGTCTTATTCATGAAAAAAAATCCCGCTCCTCTCAAAAGTAGCCGATCCATCAGTAGCAAGTCTTCTTCTACCATAATTACTGCTGCTCTTCCTTATGCTAATGGTCCGATCCATATCGGTCACCTTTTGGAATATATCCAAGCAGATATCTACTCTCGCTTTCTCAAGCTCACCGGGAACGATGCGCTCTACATCTGTGCGTCAGACATGCACGGCACGCCGATTGAAGTCAACGCGCAAAAAGCGAATCTGAAGCCAGAAATCTTTGTCGAGCGCTATTGGAAAGAACATCAAGAAGACTTTACTTCTTTTCTCATCCGATTTGACAATTATTACAAGACTCACTCCTCAGAAAATAGGGAGCTTGCCGAATTATTTTACAAGACTCTCCAAGAAAAAGGGCACGTCTATCGTAAGAAGATCAAAGTGATGTACTGTGATCACTGCCAGCGTTCTCTTCCGGATCGGTATGTCAAAGGAACCTGCCCGCATTGTCATGCTCTTGACCAATACGGCGATGTCTGTGAGAAATGTGGTAGCGTCTTAAAGAGTGTTGATTTACTAGAACCATACTGCTCTATCTGTAAGAATACGCCGCGCTTGAAAGATAGCGAACATTACTTCTTTAAGCTCAGTGCTTTTACAAAACAGCTCCAGAAGTGGTTTGCTTCTAAAGAAGCGGATCTGCAACCCGAGGTCCGCAACTGGCTTCGGGGCTGGTTCGAAAAAGGATTAGAAGATTGGTGTATCTCGCGTGACGCCCCTTACTTTGGATTTGAAATTCCAAATTCAAAAGAAGAAACCGGGGAAATAAAGTATTTTTACGTTTGGCTCGATGCGCCGATCGGCTACATCTCTTCAACGAAAAATTATTGCGATAAAAAGCAGCTCGATTGGAAAGAATATTGGTATAAAGGACATATCACCCATTTCATCGGCAAAGATATAGCCTATTTCCATCTTCTTTTCTGGCCGGCGATGTTGATGGACATGGGGATCGTTCTCCCACGTGTTAATATCCATGGATTTATTACGGTCAATGGCGAGAAGATGAGCAAAAGCAGAGGCACTTTTTTGACAGCAAAAGATTTTCTCAAATTATACTCAGCAGAGGCGCTGCGCTTTTATTACGCTAGTCATCTTGATCGAAGCGTCGTTGACGTCGATCTTCATTTCGACGAATTAAAAGCGGTTGTCAATAATGTCCTCCTGGGGAACTTAGGTAATTTCTGTTATCGCACACTCATCTTCACCGAAAAAAATTACGGCAAAGTCTCCGTCATTGCTGAAGAAACAGATTTACAGATTCATGTCAGTGAATTGCTTGCGGAGATCAAACAGAATTACGAGAACCGTGAATTCAAATCAGCTGTCAAGAATCTGTTGAAGATCGCCGATCAAGCCAATGCCTATTTTCAGAAAACAGAGCCATGGAAAGCGAAAGATTCCACTGGCACGTTAGAAGCAATTGGTTTCTGTGTCAATCTGGCCCGTAATTTGGCTATTGCCGTCAGTCCGATCTTGCCTGTTTTCAGTCAGAAAGTCTACGCTGCTCTTGGTGAGAAGAAACCTCTCTTCTGGAAAGATATCTCTTTTACCTGGAAAGGAAAAGTGGGGAAAGTAGATGTTCTTGTTGAAAAGATTGAGGAAATCAGACAATTCGCGACTACCCGCGAAGTGAAAGATCTTCAGTACGCTATCAGTCCAGATATTAAACCATTTGGTGTTAAAGTTAGGGTTGCTCAATTAACGGGATTGACCATCAAGAAGAAACACGAAGGGATAGAAAGACTCAAAAGCGAAGTACAAAAAAATGCAGACCACTACTGGCGAAACGAAGTCTTAGAGGAATATCGTAAGATTAATCAGAAAATGGATCTCAACAGTAATCGCTATCCAAATGCTGTCCAGAATCTTCTTTCTTTAATTAAAGAAAAAGGAAAATTACCGCAAATTAACACTGTTGTTGATATCTATAATGCTCTCTCAGTAGAAAGTAGCCTTGCCATGGCCACACATGATCTCGCCAAGATCGATGGAAAAATTGTTGTTCGTGTATCAACAGAAGGAGAATTATTTACTGCGTTAGATGGAACAACAGAAAAATTGAAAGCCGGCGAAGTCATCTACGCCGATAATAATCAAGTTCTTGGTCGATTTTCAAAACAGTGCCAACAGACAATTACTACTCCTGCTTCTAAAGAAATCATGCTGATTGCTTTTGGAAATTCGAAAATAACTGATGAAGAGATGAATAGAGCGTTCCAACGAACATGTGAACTCATCACTAAATATAATGGTGGAGAATTTAAGATTTTAAATAATGATGAAAATACTAAAAATCTACCTACAGAAAATCAATTCCCCATTCATCTCGCCGTCGGCCTCGTTGAAGAGATCAAAGATCATCCTAACGCTGACTCCCTCTATCTGCTGAACGTTAATTTTGGTCCATTAGGCATAAAGCAAGTCATCACCAGCCTTAAAAAAGTCCTTTCCACAACTGCGTTCCAGGAGAAGAAATTAGTCTTCTGTGTTAATCTCAAGCCGAGTAAATTTCGTGGCAAAGTATCTGAAGCGATGATCCTCGGTGTCGATCATGACAATACGACGACTTTATTTGAGATGCCCAAGTCAGCTCTCGGAGAGACCGTCGTTCCAGAAAACATGACGGCGAATACTGCCGTCATCTCTTCTGACGACTTCGCAAAAATAGAACTACTTGTCAAGAACAAGAATATTGTTTTTGAAAGTAAAAGCCTAGGAACAAGCAAGGAGAAGATTATTGTTAAGAATGTCAAAGATGGGACGAAGGTTCACTGACCATGAGCTCCAAACCGGATATTTTCACTCCTCTTTCTCCTGTACAAAAAGATCAATTTCTCGAAGATTATCTTGCTCATCTTCGCCGTCGTGATGGCGAGCCGGACGTAGCGAATCGCCGCTTTTCCGTACGTGAACAGTTTTTTCGTGAGTTTGAAGAACATCCTGTTCGACGCTCCGGACCTCTTGTCGTCGACCCTGCTGTTTTTCGACGGAACGAACAAAAGTATCATCCAGAAGTTGGAGTTGATGAAGTGACATTATGGGCCCTTGCCGTTGCCAAAACAAATCGCGCTGAGAGAGACGGTGTAGACTATGCTCTTGCGCGGATCGATACTGAAAAGATGAGCGATCGGGATCCGTACACCTATATCCTTATTGAAGAATTCTACCACACCCGAGTTTTGAAAGATGCACTGTCCGTTCTCGGTCTCGAAATGCGTGATCTTCCTCCCCCGCGAACAACCCAATTCTTAACCCATTCGTTATTCTATTTTCCCAAACCCATCTCTCATCTGATGGTCCTTTGTGCAGAAATTGTCGGTGCAACCGGCTTTCGTCTGCTCGCCGATAAAACGCATGAACTCTTCGCTGACCAACCGGAATCACTAACCCGTATCGATGAATTATTTCAACAGATTCTCGTTGATGAGGTTGGGCACGTTCATTATGCCCGCAGTCAGCTAGGACCCGCTCGCCTAAAGATTGCAGAAAAAATGTTGCCGTTTGTCGGTCGGTATTTGCTGCGCGATATCCCCGAATTTGAACTCCTTTTTGGCCGCCAAAAGATGATGGAATCGGTACTTCAAGCAGACGTAGATAGCGCGGTTGCCCAATATGCTGACCGCTTCACGCCAATCTACCGTTAATATTACTAAAAAATTCTCCCATAAGCTATTCAAAACCTTTATATATCTCGATTCTTTCCTCTATCCTGATAGAATGGACGGCAAAAAGGGGCGTGGATCTAGTACTATTTCTAGCAATAATTGTTCTCGTTCCCGGAAAGGTCAAGTGACGATTTTCATCATTGTTGGTATCGTTATCCTCTTTGTCTTTGCTGGCGTACTGTATTTCATGAAAAATACCGTCACCGAGCAAACTTCTGCCGAAGGCGCGCCCATCATCGCCTCTGTCCCTGCTGAATTCCAACCTCTTCAAGTCTATACTGAGAACTGTCTGCGCGATGTTGCTAAACAAGGGTTAAAATTGATCGGTCAACAGGGTGGTTACATCTACCCTGAACTCAAAGGAAAATACACTTCGACTCCGACTGATGCAGACGGTCTTCTTCTCGGTTCTACACCCATACCTTACTGGTATTATAAAACGACCCCCAATAGTCAAGCTGATAATACGTACTCCTCGCTGCAACCAAAGCTCTATCTTTCCGAAGATCCCGCGATGAGCGTGGAAGCGCAACTCAATCGTTTCGTGCAAGAGAAAATAAGTAGCTGTCTTAATGAGTATCAACCATTTATCGAACAAGGATTCTCCATCTCAGTGGATAACAAAGAGGATAAAGTTTCCACATCTGTCGGTGTGTCTTCTGTTAACCTCCTCTTTGAATCATCAGTTCTTGCCAAAAAAGGCCCTGCCGAGAAAGAGCTAGATAAGTTTTACATCCAAATCCCTCTTCCCTTAAAGCATTACTTCGATGTAGCTTCCCAGATCACCGCTACTCAACAAGAGAATCGCTTCCTTGAAAAACAAGGTTTAGATCTTCTTTCAGCTTATTCCAGAAAAGACGCACAATATCTGGCGCCCATCTCGTTAGACGGCTACGAACTTGTTTCTGCTGTCAGCTGGAGCGAACAAGATATGCAGAAGAAATACACCCAGATTTTAACCTCCTATACTCCCATGCTTCAATTCCTCGGCAGCGCTAACTTTTATTATACAAATTTTAATAATCTCATGGCACAGAAGATCACCGATAACTCGGTTCTTACTCTCACTGGGGCAGAAGACCTTGACGTCTCGTTTTCGTTCGTTCCATCACCCATTTACTTTAAGACCAATAGCGAGAACGGGATTGTCAAGCCGAACAGTATGGTTGTTCATGCCGACTTCCTAACGTTTGGTTTTCAACAATACGAAACGCATTACGACATCAGTTATCCTATCTTGATCACGTTGCGTGATGCCACTGCATTAGACGGGGAAGACTTCATTTTTAACTTCGCGTTAGAATCGAATATCCGAAATAATGCCCCTGCGCCAGCAGGCAAACCAGAAGTAGAGCGCGATCCGATCGCTCTTTCTCCAATACACTGTAACCCCGAGCAGAAGGAAACAGGTCTGCTCAAAACAGTTGTCGTTGACAGTTATACAAAAGAACCATTGGAAGCGGTACGTATTGGCTTTTCTATTCCTGAACAAGAAGAATGCGAGATGGGCTTGACTGATAATGCCGGTGAATTGGAAGACAAGTATCCCGCAGTGTATGGTGGAGTTGTTTCCTACGTTAAACAAGACTACTTGACTAATTTCTATCCTCTGGATTCGTATAAGCTAAAAGAAAAGAGTGCTTTGATCGGGTATGCTGTCGCGGATGTTGC
>JACOZP010000007.1 GCA_016181265.1 Candidatus Woesearchaeota archaeon | reverse complement strand
TAACGGACAACGGCTGCACATGAGTTTACACTATCGAACTCCAAAAGAAGTCTGGGACGAACTAGTTTCGTGATGCGAACCAGTTTCGGGATAACACATCGGCAGATTCATACCAAAATCTTTATAAATAACCATCATTCTGAAGCTGATGGACGGCCATAGGGGCGCTTGTTACCCGTTCCCATTTCGAACACGGAAGTCAAGGGTGCCTCCGTACTGGCTTGTACTGCACTGCGCGGGAACTCCGGTAAGCTGTCCACCTTCTTTCTTCTGATTCTTCAATTTTCATCTAAAATCAGTCTTCCACAACACTTTTAAACAATTTTTTAGTTCTTGCTATCGATGAAAGCAATTATTCTGGCTGCAGGTTATGGAACCCGCTTAGGTGTGCTTACGGAAAATACAGCAAAACCATTATTGCGCGTCGCCGGAAAAACTATTCTTGATCATATTGTTGAGAAGGTACGAGTATTGCCATCGGTGACTCATATTTATGTGGTGACGAATCATAAATTCTACCTCGCTTTTGAGTTGTGGAGAAAGACGAAGACTAATCTTCCACTTACTATTCTTGATGACGGGACGATGAGCAATGAAGATCGTCTTGGTTCTATTGGGGATATCGATTTTGTGATTAAAACGGAGAAGATCGTTGATGATCTTTTGATCGTCGGAGGAGATAATCTCTTTGAAGATCAGTTACATAATTTTATCTCTTTTTTTAAAAAGAATGGTTCGTCAATCATGCTTCACGATGTCAAATCACGTTCTCTGGCACAAACGTTAGGGATTGCTGCAGTGAGTCCGGATCATAAGATCTCTTCGTTTATTGAGAAACCAGAACATCCTCCTTCGACATTGGCATCAACTTTGATCTATGCTCTGCGAAAGGAACATCTTTCTTTTATCGAGAAAGCGTTGGAAGAAGGCAAAGCGGATCGTGCGGGTGATTTCATCAAGTTCCTTTCAGAACAGCAAGCAGTGTATGGCAAATTATTAGAGGGAAAATGGTTTGATATCGGCACACCAGAATCATTGAAAGACGCGGAGGAATTCTTCACACCATGAAGATTGCAGTCTTCGGTACGGGGTATGTTGGTTTGGTTACGGGAGCATGTTTGGCCAACCTGAGCCACGATGTGCTGTGTGTAGATATTGATGACGCAAAAATCAAGCAGTTACAGGAAGGAAAAATTTCTTTTTTTGAGCCGGGACTGAAAGAACTAGTCACAAAAAATGTAGAGCGAGGGCGATTGTCATTCACGGCTGATGCAAAAAAAGCGGTTCAGTTCGCCGATGCAATCTTTAATTGTGTTGGAACACCAAGCGGCGAGGATGGGTCTGCGGATCTACGGTATGTCTTTACGGTCGCGCAGACGGTTGCACGGTATGCTGACGGCTACAAATTATTGATCAATAAAAGTACGGTGCCACCAGGCACAGCACAGCGATGTCAGCTGCTCATCCAAGAGACAAATCCGCTCTCTGAGGTAGAAGTCGTTTCCAATCCAGAATTTCTGGCTGAGGGAAAAGCAGTCTATGATTTTACGCATCCGGACAAGATCGTACTGGGGGCGAAGACTGCTAAGGCGTATTCCCTTCTGCGACGAATTTATACGGGACGGACACGAACGTACATTCCGGTTCTAGAAACAGACTGGGAAACAGCTGAGATGATCAAATATGCGAATAACTCTTTTTTAGCAACAAAAATTAGTTTTGTCAATGAGCTGGCAAACATCTGTGACAAAGTGGGGGCAGATGTGAAGATGGTTACTCAAGCGATGGGTCTTGATTATAGAATCAATCCGCGTTTTCTGAATCCCGGAATCGGATATGGTGGAAGCTGTTTTCCGAAGGACGTGCGCGCATTAATCCATACTGCTCAGGAAAAAGGATATGATGCCCATCTCTTGCGTGAAGTTGACGCTCTGAATGAGCGGCAGAAAAGACATCTTACTCATAAGATCAAAGCAACGTTTGGTCAGACGTTGCAAGGACAGCGGTTTACGATCTGGGGGCTTGCTTTCAAGCCGCAGACCAGTGACATCCGCGAATCTCCCGCGCTAGCGCTGGTTCAAGAACTACTTGCCCATGGCGCGGATGTGACTGTGTACGATCCTGTTGCTCACGCAGATGCTCGAGAGGTGTTTGCGGAAAGAGTACGATACGCTTCTTCACTCTCTGATTCGGTCATGGACAGTTCGGCGATTATTTTGGCGACGGAATGGGATGAGTTTCGCAATGTCAATTTTGCTGATTTGGGAAAGATGATGAAACGCAAAATCGTTTTTGATGGACGAAACATCTATGAGCCAGAAATGGTAAGAGAAGACGGCTTCGAGTATGTGGGAGTGGGCAGGAAATAGATCTAAAAATATTAGTATTACGGGCTTTATGAAACTTACATTTATCCAAACCGGCGGGACAATTGATAAGGATTACCCTAAAACAAAAGGAGGGTATGCCTTTGAGATATCTGAACCCGCGGTGGGAAGAATTCTGGAAAAACTAAATCCCTCTTTTGAATACGAAATACTGTCAGTCTTAAGAAAAGATAGTTTGGATATTACCGAAGAGGATAGAAAGAAGATATTGGAAAGTTGCAAAAAAGTGAAAACTGACAAACTAATAATTACCCATGGCACCGATACAATGCTTGATACTGCAGGAGTTTTGAATGAGATAAAAGATAAAACTATAATTATTACTGGTGCAATGAGACCAGAGAGATTTTCTAATTCTGATGCGCCAATTAATATTGGCCTTGCTATTGGAGCAATAAATGTTCTAGAAAAAGGAATTTTCATAGCCATGCATGGTAGAATTCTTCGTTGGGATAAGTGCAAGAGAGATACGAAGAGTGGGCAATTTATCGAACAATGAACATTAAAACCTAGTTGGGCGCTCATCCCCCCGACAATTACCGGGCACAGCTTCCCCCCTTCTCTCACATTTTATCATTCCTTGCGGTTGGCTCTGTGAATTTTCATCCCCTATTTCTATCTTTCAAAATCACAATCTTTAAAAGCGCTTTTCTAGTCTGTAAATGTTCATGAGAGTGTTGGTTACGGGTGGTGCAGGGTTTATCGGTTTTCACGTGGCGAAAGCACTGCTAGCGCGGGGCGATGAAATTGTTGTCGTTGATAATCTTAATGATTATTATGATGTCAACCTGAAGAAAGCACGGTTGGCACAGATCCAGGACAAAGTTACTTTTTACCGCTTAGATATCAGCGATTTTGATGCTTTGCGAAAAGTTTTTCTGAATCATACCTTTGATAAAATCTGTCACCTTGCAGCACAAGCAGGGGTGCGTTATTCTCTGAAGAATCCCTTTGTCTATCATAAAGCAAATAATCTCGGCACTCTTAATATCTTGGAATTGATGCGTGAGTTTAATGTTAAAGATTTAGTCTTTGCTTCTTCTAGTTCGGTATACGGTGGAAACACAAAGATTCCTTTTTCAGTTACGGATCCTGTTGATCAACCAATATCCCTCTATGCAGCGACGAAGAAGCACACGGAACATATGGCCCATGTCTATCATTCTCTCTATGAACTTAATTGTCTTGGTCTCCGTTTCTTTACAGTATACGGGCCTTGGGGAAGGCCGGATATGGCATTATTCCATTTTACGCAATCAATCATTGAAGGAAAGCCGATCCAAGTCTTTAACAACGGGGATCATTCTCGTGATTTTACGTTCATCTCTGATATTGTGGATGGTGTCTTAAAATCATTGGATAAAGTAAAAGGCTTTGAGATCCTGAATCTAGGAAATAACAAACCGGTCGAATTGATGCATTTTATCTCTTGTATCGAGAAAGAGGTAGGTAGAACAGCGGAGAAACAGTTTGTGCCTATGCAACAAGGTGATGTCCATAAGACGTATGCTGACATTGATCGCACAAAAGAAGTCTTAGGATGGGAACCGAAGACGACGATCGAAGAAGGGATTCATCAGTTTATCGCGTGGTATCGAGAGTATACTACAGCAGAAGCGCGTAGAACAAAGAAGAAGATTGCCATTGTGGGTTTAGGTTATGTCGGTCTTCCTCTTGCTGTTGCTTTAGGAAAACACTTCCCTGTCGTTGGTTTTGATGTCAATGAGCAGAGAATCGATGCTCTTCGGAAGGGTATGGATGCTACTCGTGAAGTTTCGGAGGAAGAGCTTCGTTCGGTGAAGATAGATTTTACGGCGAAAGCTTCTTCCCTTAAAGAAGTTGATTTTATCATCGTCTGTGTTCCAACACCGATCGATCAATACAATAAGCCTGATCTGAAATATATGGAATCTTCATCAAAAGTGGTGGGAGAGAATATTAAACCTGGTACGATTGTCGTTTATGAAAGCACGGTCTATCCTGGTGTGACAGAAGAAGTTTGTGTCCCGATCATCGAGAAATTCTCTGGACTGAAATGTGGGGTCGGCTTTAAAGTAGGTTATAGTCCCGAGCGGATAAATCCAGGAGACAAAAAGAATACAATCGATAAGGTGGTTAAGATCGTCTCGGGGATGGACAAAGAAAGTCTTGATGTTATTGATTCTGTGTATAGTACGATCACAAAAACTCACCGGGCGCCGACGATCAAAGTTGCTGAAGCGGCAAAAGTCATCGAAAATATACAGCGTGATCTTAACATCGCTCTCATGAATGAACTGGCAATCATCTTCGACAGGATGAAGATCAATACTTCTGAGGTGTTGGAAGCAGCGGGAACAAAATGGAATTTTCATCATTATAAGCCAGGCTTGGTGGGAGGCCATTGTATTGGTGTTGATCCTTATTATTTAACGTATAAAGCACAAGGTTTGGGTTATCATCCGGATGTGATCCTGGCAGGCCGAAGAATTAATGATGATATGCACAAGTTCTACGCGGGGAAGGTTCTCCGGATTTTAGCCAGAAAAGAACGCCTGAATCTTTCTCCTTCCGTATTGGTTTTAGGATTGACATTTAAACCTAATGTGGCTGACTATCGCAACAGTCGAGTAAAACATTTCATTACGGAATTACAAGATCATAATGTTCGTGTTGTGGGATATGATCCTCTTCTTAGTCGCGAGGTCGTCGAGAAAGAGTTTGGTCTCCCCTGGCATGATCCTATCCACAGTAAAGAAAATTTTAATCTTATTGTCTACGCTGTTGATCACGATGAGCTACGATCAATGGTGCAGAAGGGTAACTTTAACTATACAGAAATATTTTATCTTAAGAATGTGTAAAGAGATATAAAGACAAATTATAATTTTGATGATAAAATTGATGCGGTGATGTGATGTGAAACTGAAAGAATTTGAGTCCAAAGAATTATTCCGGCGAGTTGATATTCCGGTCAGTAAAGGTATACTCATCAAAAGCAAAGATGATATTCCTCCATTCCGTGAGGAGCGTCTGCTGAAAGTACAGACTTTAGCAGGAGGCAGAGGAAAAGCGGGTGGGGTGTGTTTAGTACGGGATGCGGGAGAGGCAGAGAAATTTGCCGCCCGCTTCCTTCATTCTACGTTCATGAGTGAACAGATCTCTGAAGTCTTGCTAGACGAGAAGATTGAGATCAAACAGGAATTATATCTTGGTATTTTATTTGATACTTCCAAACGCACACCAGTCTTTATTTATAGTGAATCCGGCGGCGCTAATATTGAAGAATTGAAACAAAAGAATCCAGAGAAGATCAAGCTTCGAGAATTAGTTTATCATGCGGGGTTGACTGAGGGTGATCTTGATTTTCTTCTTTCGGGTTCGGTATTGTCGCAGAATGTATTAAAGAAAGTACGCGAGGTTATGAAGAAAGCCTATCTTTGTTTCACGCGGTTTGATTGTACGATGATGGAGATAAATCCACTGGTTGTTACCACTGCGTCCGATGTTGTTGCAGTTGATGCTGTTGCAGTTTTAGATGATGATGCCAAGTTTCGTTGGGAGATGCATTTCCCTGAGAGAACACATAACCGGCCGGTTACGCCACGTGAAGCAGCGGCCCATCTCATCGATAAAGACGATTATCGAGGTGTTGCAGGAAAGACATTCATCGATCTTGATGGTGATATTGCGATCCTGACCAGTGGTGGTGGCGCTTCGATGACACTGCTCGATGCGTTAGTTGATTATGGGGGAAAGCCGGCGAATTTTACAGAATATAGCGGTAATCCGCCGATGGAGAAGGTAGAAAAACTGACTCGTATCGTCTTGGGACGAAAAGGATTATCTGGTTTGCTCGTTGCGGGGGTTATTGCTAACTTTACTAATATTGCAGAGACGCTACGAGGAGTCTTGAATGTTCTCATCGAACTGAAACCTGATTTCCCGATCGTAATCCGGAGAGCGGGGCCGCACGATGATGAGGCGCGCGCAATGTTGATGGAAGCAAAAGAGAAATACGGGTTGAATATTCATTATTATGATGAAAAGATCTTATTGACACAGGCGGCGAAGATCATGGTAGAGTTGTCAGAAAAGTACAAGATGTTGAATACCAGAAGAGCTGATCCGATAGTAAAGAAAAATATTCGAAAGACGATGGTGAACTGAGATGGCAATCTTGATTGATAAAAAGACACGATTTTTGATCCAAGGGATTACGGGAAAACAAGGAGAACAGGCTTGTCAGGAGATGTTAGCAGCCGGCTCTCTTGTTGTTGCTGGCGTGACGCCCGGGAAAGGCGGGATGGAAGTGCTGGGCGTACCCGTGTATAATACTATTGTGGAAGCGCAAAAAAAACAGCGGGTAGATTGTTCTATTATTTTTGTTCCTCCAAAATTAGCGAAGGTGGCAATTGTGGAAGCGATTGAAGCGGGAGTTCCTCTCATCAATGTAGTCACAGAAAATATTCCTGTCCATGATATGGCCTACTGTTTCTCGTTGGCACGGGAAAAGAAAGTGATGATTGTCGGCGCAACCTCTGCAGGAATTTATTCGGTGGGAAAAGCAAAGTGTGGTCCAATCGGTAGCGGTAAAGCGAAGATTGCGTTTACTCCTGGATCGATCGGCGTCATCTCACGGAGCGGAGGGATGTCTTGCGAGACTTCTCTTGTTTTGTCTCAAGCGGGGTTAGGACAGTCGACAGTAGTTAGTATCGGGAGCGATATCTTGATGGGAGCGGCCTTTGCTGAACTTGTGCCGTTATTTGAAAAAGATCCGGAGACAAAAGGGATTGTTCTGTTCGGAGAGATAGGAGGATCATCCGAAGAAGATTTAGCAAAGTATCTTTTGGAACGTCGAAAGAAAGGAAAGCCGTTTTCTAAACCGATTGTTGCATTTATTTCTGGACGATTTGCCAGTTCGTTGCCAGCTGTTTCTTTGGGCCATGCCGGGGCTATCATCGAAGGGACTAAAGGGACACGCGATGCGAAAGTGAACGCGTTACGAGGAGCGGGTGTGGTCATCGCTGAAGTGCATCATGACATCGGAAGATTAATAAAAGAGGCAATCAGTAAATAGGACCATGGAATTCAAGACACGTATCTCCAAACTTGTGGACAATGATGTTGTTATCCGAAATGAGAAGTTGTCTTCGTTGATCACACAAGGAAAATTTAGCGATGCTATCTTTCTGTTATTATCTGGAAGAAAAGCAACGGCAGCGGAGAGTGTATTGTTTGAGAAGATGCTGATCGGAGTCATTGATCATGGGATGGGTACAACGTCTTCGCTGACGGCACGATGTATCGCTTCGGGAGGGAATGCGCTTAATGTGGGAGTGGGTGGCGGTATTCTTAGTATTGGAGATCATCACGGCGGTGCAATTGAAAAAGCGATGCAGCAGTTTTATGCTTGGGAACAGTTAGGTAAAGAGAGAGCATCTATCCAGATTAGAGAAATGATTTCTGGGAAGAAAACGATCTATGGTTTTGGCCACAAAGTGTATAAAGATGAAGACCCTCGTGTGCTATTATTATTGAAAGAGATGAAAAAGCTTGGTTTCAAATCGAAGCATCTCTTCTTGAAGGAAGAAGTGGAGAAAGCGTTTCAGGAAACGAAAGGAAAGAGCTTACCAATTAATATTGATGGTTTTTTAGCGTTGCTGTTATGTGATTTTAGTTTTGATCCGTTGCTTGGCAAAGGAGTATTTATTATCGGTCGGACGCCGGGATTAGTGGCGCAGACGTATGAGGAATTGAAGTATGAGAAACCTGTACGTAGGGTGGAAGAAGATGAGATTGAACTGCTGAAAGAGTGATCTCTTCCACAATTTTTTTAAACCCCTCTTTTTCTTACTTTGATCATGCCAGCAATTATGCCTCAGGAGGAAGCAAGGATGGAGGCTGTTCTCCCAATTCTTGTTACTGATGTAATGCAAGCGTTAGAGGATCAAGGGAAGCATCCGGAGGAAGATTTCACGGAACGACTACGTGTCGCTCTAAGAAGAGTTGTCCCACAATACCCTCAGATTGAAGATGACGTCTGGAATTCTGAGAAAAAAGAGAAAATTGTCAGAGATGTTTGTGAACTTATTCAACTGTAACTAGTTTTTCTTCTGCTCTGTAGAAAATTTTGAAAAAGTCAACCTAACCATTGCGTTCGTGCTTCTCCAGTCGCCCAGACTAGAACTAAGAAGCACCAATAACGGGGGATATTGCTGTTCTCACGCAACTTTTTGGTCAGGCGGCTGACTTTTTCTCACAGAGCCTTTTTCTCCATAATCTTTAAATAATCATGTTCTTCCATACTATTCATGGATACACGAAAAGCAGCTGCTTGGTTTATCATTGCAATTATGGTTCTCAGCATCGGAGGAGTTATTGGCGGAACATTATTGGGTCCTACTGATCCTCTATCCATCACTCAAGAATTCAATGGTTACACTTTTATTCGAGAAAATAATGTGTGGACATCAATGATCAATGGCCAAAAATATAGTTTTCTCTATCTGCCACAGGAGGTGCAATCTATCGCACTGCCGCTATCCGTCACGGGATGGAGAGCTGTAGGGAAGGTTCATCTTATCGATGAGACAGTTGCAAACAAGAGTGTCTCTCTCTCTGCATCATCAATCCCTTTGTTACAAGCTGTTCTTTATGTGAATGGGGTGCGTTTGCAGGAAGCGTGCCTCTCTGAGAACGATTGTGCTAAAGATATTCCGATTGTTACCTGTCAAAGTCCGGGGATCATCCTGCGCGATGCTGCTCTTAGTTCTATTGAGACGACACTGACAAGTGACGGACAATGTCTGGCAATTGGTGCTGTCTCTGCGTTGGAATGGGAGAGAATTACAGAAAGAATTATATATGAGTTCTTGGGCGTACTTTCTTAGTTATTTTATTGGTGGGTGAGGTATGACAGACAACGATTCACAAGATAATCTACAACAAAAACGAACAGAATTAACAAAGAAAGTCAAATCTTTCTTTTCAACTTCCGATGATGCTGGTGATGCTCTTTCGCAGAAGCGAAAGAAAGTGATCACGTATCTCAAAGAGAATAAGAATCTTTGGGTTTATGTAGTATTGATTGCTATAATCTTGTTAGGGGGCTATATCCGCACGCTTAACTTCAGTTTGCTTCACGATGTAACCAACCAGGAATGGCTTTCTGTCGACTTAGATTCACATATTTACTTTAAGTATGCCAAGATGATAATGACGGATGGGTCCGTTCCAGCTGTTGATACCACGCGTTTTGTTCCGATCGGAGCGCCGACAGCGAACTATGCATTTATGGCGTATGTTATCTATTTTCTCTATAAAATCATGCATTTCTTAGTGCCGACAGTTACATTGGGGTATGCCGATGTGGTGTATCCTGTTATTGCGTTTGCGCTGGGAATTTTTTTCTTTTTCCTTCTCGCTCGTCGATTGTTTAATGAAAAAGTGGCATTATTGGGCAGTTTCTTACTAACAATTTCTCCGGCATTTTTGCAGAGGACGATGGGAGGGAGCTCAGATCACGATGCATTGGGTATGATGTTTATGTTCCTTTCAATGTATCTGTTTATCGCAGCTTGGCAAGCAAAAGATTTGAAGAGGACGCTATGGTGGGGAGCGGCTGCGGGTGTCGCGACTGGTCTGACGGGATTGACGTGGGGGGCATGGAAGTTTCTTGCGTTGATCTTCGGTTTATTTGTCTTATTAGAATACATCTTTCAGAAGATTGAACGACGCCACGTCTACATGTATGGCTTATGGTTTGTTATCGCGGTTCTGGTGATGGTTTCTTGGGTTCCGTTATTTCCTTTATCTTCGCTTGTGAAATCCATTACCACTGCAATCCCTTTATTTATCCTCGTAGTACTTGCTATTGATCTTGTTCTCTTTCAATATCATCTTTTTGGCTTGGAGACAAAAATCAAAGGGAAAATACCTCCGGCAGCGGTAAGTATTCTCGTGGCCGGCGCACTAGGATTACTTGGTTTGCTTATCGCAATTGGTCCTATGCATCTGGGATCGCAGTTGGAGGAAGCGAAGTCGTTATTACTGCATCCGATGGGAAAAGACCGCTGGGAATTAACTGTTGCCGAGCAACATCAACCGTATTTTACGGATATTCTCTCTAATTTCGGTCCAGAATTCGTCGGTGTTCCTGCGGCCTATTTTCTGTTCCTTATCGGGACGATTCTTGCGTTTTATGCGATGGTTAGAAAGAATAAAGATAAAGTCAAATTGGTCTTAGCGTACGTACTCTTCTTGTTCTTTTTATTATGGAGTCGTTATTCTCCTGATGGTGTGTTGAACGGCTCGACCCCTCTTTCGATTATCCTTTACTTTGGTAGTTTCTTAGCTTTAGCAGTGCTTACAGTTTATTATGTATTACGTGGGTATTACAAAGATAGAGAAGCATACGAGCAACTGAAGAGTTGGGATAGTAATCTTTTGTTTGTCTTGATCTGGGTCTTATTTATGGTTGTCGCTGCGCGTGGCGCAATCAGGCTTTTATTCGTGTTCGCACCGGTCGTTGCGTTATTGGGGGCATATGCCGTTGTGGAATTAGCAAAGATGATCTGGAATTGGAAACATAAGTCTGGGCGAGTTGCACTTTTAGTCGTGCTGCTTCTCGTCTTGATGAGTCCGCTAGTCTCGCCTTTCCGCGGATTGATTCCGGACAACTATCAAGATTCCGTTAAACAAGCAACATATACCTCTCCACCTTACAATCCTCCCTGGCAGATGGCCGGTGCTTGGGTACGTGAGAATATTGCAAAAGATGCGGTTTTCGCGCATTGGTGGGATTATGGATATTGGGTACAGAATGGCTTTGAGCGAGCGAGCGTCTTAGATGGGGCAAATAAAGTCAAGTATTGGAACTATCTGATGGGGCGTTATGTCTTGACGGGGCAATCTCAGGAAGAGGCATTACAGTTTCTATCGGTTCACAGAGCGACGAATTTGCTGATCGTTTCTGATGATATTGGTAAGTATACGGCGTATTCCAGTATCGGTTCGGATGAGAATTATGATCGGTATAGCTGGATTAATACTTTTGTCCTTAACGAGAAAGGAACGCAAGAGACACGAGACTCAACTGTATTGATGTTTCAAGGAAGCCAGGCGTTTGATGATGATTTCACTTGGAATGGGGAGGTCTTTCCTGCTCGTCAATCAGGTGTAGGTGCGGTTTTCGTTCCGATTCGGCGAGTTGTGGAGAACGAGACGACGGAATCAGTCACTTTTGGTCAACCAACGATAGCGATTGTAAAAGATGGAAAAAGGACGGATGTACCGCTTCAGTGCCTTTATTTTAACGGCAAGATGTTCCGTTATCAAACGCAAGGATATGCAGGTTGTTTCCGAATCATTCCTGTTCTGGCAAATGATGGAAAGATTGCGAGCGCCGTTGGTGCAGGATTATTTGTCTCCGAGGAAGGGATGAAAGCATTATGGGTAAATCTTTATGTCTTTGATCAACAAAACCTAGCGTATGATACTTCCGCATTTAGAGAGATCTATGGCGTTGGGAAAAGTGGGATCCCGCTGTCTCTATATCAAAATAGATTGATTGGTCCGATCAAGATGTGGGAGATCAATTATCCCAAAGGATTTACGGTCGATCCAGAAATGAAGAAGAGATATTTAGGTGGCAATGAATATCTGCCGGAGTATTTCTTTAAGGTGAATTAGACCTCTATTTTAAAGATGAAGTCAAGATCAAATGAAGCCAAAAGATTCAAGAGAGAGGATTACATCCTTAGCTTTGCTGTTGAAGGAGTTACTGTTTTTGTAACTGACATTCATCGAAATGCCTACATTGATCTTGAAGTTTTATTCATCATTGAACACGGGATGTTTAAGCAATATTTCACCCGGAGAGCATTTGAACGAGCTTTAGAAAGAGGTGTTCAATTTTATAGCAGCGAGGAGAAATTCGCTTCATTTGAAAAAGAAGTACATGGTCATTGTACCCGGTTTAGACATTTTTTTGAATCGGAGATAAAAGGAAAAGAGTCCATTTCTCCAGCAGTATTAAAGCAATTCTTGGATTATGCAATTAAGCTCTGTAAAGAATATACGATGATGAATATTGAACATACCGATAGAGCATTTATATTAATGGAGCAAAACACGATCATTAAACAAAACTTAACAACAATCTTAACATTAAAAGACCAGATCCGCACTTTTATGAATACCGTTCTTTTTGAAGCAGATGGGTATGCATCACGTCTATTTACAATTTTAAACAAGCAGTTTCCAATGAGCAGTTCAATCCTACAAAATCTTACACAAAAAGAATTGCTTGATCTGTTTAATGGAAAGAGACCGAACTTAGAAGCTGTGCAAAAGAGGCAAGATATTTTTATCTCCACGTATGATCGAGTTGAACCATATGAAGGGGCACTTGCCAAAGAAATCGCGGAGAAATTTGAAGAGAAGATGGCTGATACCAATCAAGTAGTAGGGCAGATGGCAAGCAGAGGGAAAGTATCGGGAGTGGTTAAAGTTATTCCAGTGAATTATAATAAGATTGAAGCTATGAGTTACGAAATTAACAAAATGCGAAAAGGCGATATTTTAGTCGCGAAAACAACAGCCCCAGAGCTGATTGTCGCATGTCAAAAGGCTGGCGCAATTGTTACAGACATGGGCGGGCTTCTTTCTCATGCGGCGATTGTCAGTAGAGAGTTTGGAATTCCCTGTATTGTTGGCACGGGCAATGCGACAAGAGTTCTCGTTGATGGTGACGAAGTGGAAGTCGATGCGGATAGAGGGGTTGTAAATATCATTAGAAAAGCGTCCCCGAATTTTAGGAATCCTTAGTAGTATACTATTTTTAAGATTATTAAGTAGTAAACAAAATTTAAGTACTTCAAGAACGCTTTTCGAGTTGTGGTACTAGATTTTCACAGCGACGATATCAGTTCTTTCTACCTTCGCTACTCTCCTGAAATTGAAGCATTAGGATACACTCTAAGCTGTAGTCTAGACGTTTCGGAGAACCCAGGAACGTTAGAGGTTATTATCTCCCCCCAAGAAAATCAACCTCTTATTCTCCCCGAGCAAGAAGAGAGGATTAGAGCAATCTTGCCGATCACATATAAACGGGAGACCCATGAATATCCTGTCTATGTTCGTTTTGAAGAGGAACCGTTTACAATTTTTTAAGTGGTGCACTAGATGATTGATCCATTCTATCAATTATTGGTTTTATTCTTCGTCATCTTTGATCCGCTAGCTAGTTTTGTGGTCTTTACTGTTGCGACGAATAAGATGCAGGGTAGGGAGAGAAAGATCATAGCGTTGATTGCCGTTCTCGTCGCCGCTTCTTTATCATTGTTAGTGTTGATTTTCGGTCAGAATCTCTTGGATCTTTTTAACACTAAAATCAATGAGTTTCAGATTGCAGGAGGAATTATCTTAGGAATTCTAGGTGTCAAAATGGTATTAGGATATTCCCTGACTAATATTGACCAATTAAAGAATAATTCTGGCTGGGCAGTTGCTTCGATTATTGGCACTCCATTACTAACCGGACCGGCAGCAATAACTTCAATCATTCTTTCGGCTCATGATTATGGGAGAGCAGTCACGGGTTCCGCGATCGGTGTCGTGTTGTTAGGGACGGCTGTTCTCTTTTATAATGCGGAGAGAGTCGGTAAAGTCTTGGGGAAAATTCTGATTCAAGTGATCTCAACAATCCTCGGTCTAATTACATTATCGTGGGGAGTAAAGTATATCTTACAGGGCTTGGCAGCATAGTTATGGGGCGATGATTGTTTTTGTTAATCTAAAATTCCCATCACCCTCGTTGAAGAAAAGGTAAACATTCTGTTTATTGTCGGTGGCGATGACGTCTTCTAGCCCGTCATTATCAATGTCGTAGACTCCCATCTGTTTTAAGCCGTGAAGGAGCGAGCCGAGATCTGATCTGGTGTATCCCTCTTCTCGCACGGGAAGATCATGTTTTTTCCCTTTAATGTAGGTACTGACATTTCCTCGTTGTGAATCTTCTCTGTTTGCTCTAGAGTTAATGAGAACGTATACGTCGCCGTCTTGCTCGCCGACTATCAAATCAACGTGCTTATCTTTATTAACATCGCTAGGAACGACAAAATACTGTGGGCTGCAGTGAAGAGCAGCAAGCGCGAGAAGACTTGCTCCCATTCTTTGATAAAACCTCATTTTCTTTCACCTTTCTTTGTGATGACAATCACATTGAAACACCAGTTTGGGACGAGCGCAAATGGTCGTAGGATTGTGTGGAGCCAGCCCGTGTACTGAGGGGTGACTTGTGTGGCTTGGAAGAGGATTGGAATGGTCGGGGAAAGACCTTTCTTTTGCGTAATAGTAAGATGTTTACGGAGAAGCCGATAATATTCGGTGATCGGCCTGTCTCCGGGATGATATTCTACTTTGGCGGTGCGAAGTAGTCTGCCCGTAAGAAGGAAAAGAAAGCGTGAGGAAAGATGTGCTTGATTGGGAATACTCCAGATGATTTTTCCGTTTGGCTTAAGGATGCGTGTTAATTCTTGGATGAGTTTTTCTTGTTCTAGTAACGGGAAGTGTTCAATGACATCGAGACAGAGAATGACATCGAACGTGTTGTTGGAAAAGTCGTTTTGAAGAAGATCTCCTTGATGGACATATTCCGAGCCGTAGAATGCATCGATTCCTCTGACGTCGTAACCTCTTTTACGGAGATGTTCGACTAAAAGGCCTTGGCCGCAGCCGGCGTCGAGAATCTTATGTGTTTTTGGCGTTTTCTGGAGAAGTTTAGTGACATATTTCATCTTTGCCACGAACGTATGGCGATAAGACCACTTGCGGAATGTCCATTTCGGATTGATCTTTTTGAGATGTTCTCCCGAATAGAGTTGTTCGTAATTCATTTCGGGTAATATTAGAGAAAGTGATTATTTAAAGATTGTGAAGTTAGAGAGAACTTAGGTCTTTCTTTAGAGTGGTTCGACTCTATAGGAAACACCATCGTTTTTGCCAAAGAATAGTTCACAGTCATAACAGATTCTGAGTTCACCGTGTCTATCTTCGTCGCTACCAACTCGATGATATCCTCGAGCATAACACTTGTTTCTGTCTTCTTCATAGAGGTTGGCAATGGTACTAACTGATCCAGAGATTCTCGTCTTAGCTCTTAAGACTGCCTCTTCCAAATCTAAAAGATCGTCTGCCATTCTTACTGATCTCAATACACTCTCCTAAACTGATTGTACAATCTCTTCCCGAAATGCGAGCCAGTCGCAAAGCGTCGTAAAGCATTGTATGCTTTGTCATTGCGAGAGATCTGATAGACGGCGCTTCCGATGACTGGCCCAAGACGATATTTCAAATGTGATCTCTTAGCAATGCCGCGGCCGAGTTTCAACGCTTTGACGCGTTCGGCATAACTGAATTCATCTGTTTCAAAGACGGGAAGTCCTAATTTTGTTGTCGAATTTTTTAAGAATTCTTCTTTGGGAACTAAAAATCGTGCCCGTCCCGATTTTTCGTTGTCACAGAGCCATTTATAGATTTCTGTTCCTGGATAGGGGATCATGTTTGAGAAATTGACATAATCTGCTGGGATGGATTTGGCATATCTGATGGAGTCCATCGCACGTTCAAATGTTTCTTCTTGGTGGCCAATAATAAAATTAACGGCAAACTTTAAACCAATCTTCTTTGTGAGATGAAACGTCTCCGTTGCTTTCTCTAACGTAATTGCTTTTTTAATAATCTTCAACATCTCCGGATTGCCTGTTTCTAAACCATAGGCGACGAATTCACAGCCGGCATCTTTCATCAAGCGCAGTAATTCTTCGTCTACTCTATCAGCGCGGATGCCGTTGGCGCAATTCCAGCGGAACTTCATGCCACTTTCTAAAATCATACGACAGACAGTCTTGGCACGATTGAGATCCATCGTGAAAACATCGTCGACAAATTCAAAGAAACGATAGCCTTGGTCATAAAAGTGTTTTATTTCCGTGATAATATGTTCCGGCCCGCGTGGACGGAAAGCTTGTCCCATGCTTACTTTGACATCGCAATATGTGCAGCTGTACGGGCAGCCGCGTGAAGTTTCGATCGGCAGGCGCTTGTCGATGAAATGGACATATCGTTCTAATTCAAATTTATGATACGCGGGATTAGGCAAGTCGTCTAATTGCCAGTTTAATTTGCGGATCTGATTTTCCGTAACTTTTCCATTCTCATCTTTCCAGATGAGACTTTTGATCTGATCTAACGGATAACCAAGACAAAGTTGGAGCAGAGGAATCTCTCCATCACGGGTAATGGCGAAGTTAGCGTTAGTACGTTCTAATGATTCGCCTTTGACGGTAGAGATATGCGCGCCGCCAAGAATAACAGGCAAGCCCGTTCTTTCTTTGATCTGGTCGATGACTTTATAGGTATTTGCGAAATCAAAACTGAACATAGTAATACCGATGGCATCGGCTTTGAAATCTTTGGCTTTCTGAATAACATCTTTAATGGTATAATCTAATTGAAGATCAATGACTGCGTTCTCGATGTTGTATTTATCAAGATACGCCATGAGCATAGCAACGCCGAGATGGGGGTTTAATGCTCGGCCGTAGCTTGCTGAAACTTCGGTGATGACGAAAAGGACACGTTTAAATCGGGGCTTATAGTCTGGTTTCCAGACATCTGACTCTTCTTGCGAAGGAATACCAGTAAGATTCTGGGGCTGTTCACGTTGTACTACTTCGGTTGGAGGTGTCATGGAACCACTTCTTAGAGTTAACGATTGTGAATTAGTTAGTTCTTATATAGTTTTTGGAATTCGGTTTTAAAGGTTATGAAATAAGCTGATGTCATGAAACTTTTTAAATGATTTCTGGCTCGGGACGTATATGTTAGATTATTTTTTGGTACAAAAAGTGCTTCTGGCGCAAGAAGGGAAATCATTTAGCGCAGAGCGAGAGCCGCGTTTTGCTGCTGCGCGTGCTTTAGGAGATGATTTTGATGCATTGCAAGTAATTGCTGAGTATGGCAAGTTACGAGGATGCTATTCTATTCGTGAACCGTTTCCGGATTTAGATTCTTTTCTCCATAATAAATGGGAACGCTCTTCACGGCCGTTTTGGGGAATGCGTCCAGATCGTTTCATTAATCAGCTTGCTCATTACTACCTAGGCAAGTATCCTTCGTTAGATGAAGTTCTTGCTCCAGAGTTATACGAAAGAATCTATCAAGCATTTCAACGATTGGTCGTTCCTGGGTTGATGATTGGGAGGGTTGATGTGTTTGCTGCAGGAAAAGTGAAAGCGAATACCTTGCTGAAGATTTTGGAAGGGTATGAGGAGTTTCGCGTGTTTACACAGCAAAGGTAGGGTTGTTAAAAAGATATTATTTTTGTAATTCTTTGAAGCCAATGAACATTTCTAAACTTTGGAGAAACAATGATAAAATCGTAATCACTCTGTTTCCATTCTTCCTCTCTTTTTCTTTAGTCACTGGGGGAGTGGGGGACAGAAAGATTTAAAAATTGAAACAGATTACTTATTTTATTCCCTTCTGGGTCTAATACCCCGCAGCTCTGCTGCGATTGGGAGGTTCATTAAAATTAATAAGGGTGAATGTAATGAAGAAGATGTTTGTAATTTTAGGATTAGTAGTCATTACGTTGTTTGTTGTGGCTTGCGTGCCTGGTGAAACGTTAGCAGGAAACGCCAAAAGACTTCCAAAAGGAGTAACAGCGCCAACAATGGGAGGGGCAAACCAAATACTTGGTGAAATCTGTGACAATAAATTAGATGATAATAAAGATGGGGTCATAGATTGTGCTGATCCAAAATGTAGTGGATGGGTATTTAGGGGAAGTTATATGGAACCTAAAGATAACAAAGCTTTAGATAGTATTTGTGCGAAAGGGAAACGTTTTACTTGCACGGTTGATATTCCGGTTTATGGGGTCTTAAACGTTGATAATAACTTTGATGTTTTTTGTGACTGGAATAAAATAGACAAAGCAGGAAAAGAGATTACGATCGGTAGTTTCAAAGAATGTGATAGCGACTTTGTGAAGGAAATGAATTATAATGATGACGTTATATATCTTTCAAACGTTAATGATGGAGGACTTGGAGGCTCACTTACCACTGCTAGCTGTCAAAATAAAGTAATTGGTGGAAAAACATACGAAAGCTGGGTAACATGTGGGAATAAAATTGGTCCAGATGGTTTATCCGCCCAAATAGGTGATAAATACAAGGGAAAATATGGATCAGAAAGGATCTGCGCTAAGCATCCTACTTCTTTTAACACTTTGAGTTGGATTGACATAAAATAGTCTTTCTTTTTTTCTTTTCTTTCACTTTACCGAAAGAAGATAAAACCACTTCCTTCTCATTAAGTTTGTAAAATCACAATCTTTTTAATAAAGTTAGTTCCCCTCCAATTCCATGCCCAAACAATACCACATCATCTATCGTAAAAAAGACTGCATCGGCGCGGGAGCCTGTGAGTTTGCGGCGCCAGAATTATGGCATTATGATAAAGAGAAGAGCATTGCTACGTTAAAAGATCCTCTGGCAAAAAAAACCGATGAGCAAGAAGAACTGATTATCGATGAAGCTAATCTAGCTCGTCATCTTGAAGGAGCGCAAGTCTGTCCCGTTAGTATCATTGAAATTTATGATTTGGAGACTGGTGAGAAAATCCATCCGAAGGAATAGGTGGCGATCAGAAAACCTGTCAAAAGAAGAGAGTGAATAGGATTGACTCTATTTGATCTCATCCTCACCAGAGGATTCCATCAATACGAGAGTTGTAGCACACAGTCTTAAATATTCTTCTTTTCTCTCCGAACTTTTGTAGTGTTGGGCTGTTTCTTGGGCGTAAGTCCTTACTTCTTCTGATTGATAACCATGTTCATTAGCAGTCCTAACTAATCCTGCTAAATCTCTTTTAAATAGGTCATCAACTTTCTGATCTAAATCACTCATTGGTAAGAGGGAGGTATTTATCTATTTAAATTTTCCTGTCTTAACTTCTTAATCCCATACAGATTTAATCCTATTTTTAATAAGAGTGTAATTGTGGTGGCGATCGGTGCGCCGATAATGCCCCACCATTTGATGAAGAGAATGGTCAATCCGGTATTCACCACAAGTGTGATGAAAAAGTCGATAGTGATCAATGTAAGGTAGTTTGAAGAGACTTTATTCTCTCCGACAAGTACAGAATTGAAGTAGGAATAGATGACCATGAGTGCTGAAGAGACAACAAGAGCAATCGGTAGGACATAATCCGTATATTCTTTGCCGTAGAGCAAAGGCACAAAGAGGTATGTTGTGGCTAGAACAAGGAGTGAGAAAGGTACGAGAATCTTCATGATTTTCCAAAATGATGCGCTAATCTTGTACCTACTTGCAACGGCCATGGGCAGGATGACAACAGGGAAGACATAGGCAATGAGGCGGATGATGTTGCTGAGGGAGGAATGAGCAGAATATAATCCTAATTCTGTGAAATTAGATAGGTAAGAGATGATGAGAATATCTGTTTCCCTTAGGAGATAAAAGCCAGCTTGCATGAGGGCAAGAGAAAGAGCGACGGAGAGAAGTTCTTTTGAGGTGATATTTTCTTTCTCTTTTTCGACGGTTTTATCTTCTTCTGATCTTATCTCTACTTCTTTCCACAGCTTTATCAATGATGGAAGCGAAACGATGCTTGCGGTGAAGAGGGCAAGGGATAAACCGGTGAGAACGTATTCAAAAGGCAGGGACAAATATGCACCAATAATGACGGTGGCAATGAAAATAAAGCGATTGACGAGTGAGTACCATGTTCCTTCTACGAATTTCTTATAGGCGCGAAAGATACAATACATGACGTAAAAAAGAGTATAGGTAGAAATATATACCACAAAATTAACTTTACTCAAAGAAGTATCTAGAAAGAAAGAGGTCGATATCAACGGGATACTCACGACTAGTGAGATCGAGAGAATCCATTTCAACGCTTTTTTGACGATCGGGCGAAGCAGTTGATGGTTCTTGACGACGAGCTGGGTAATTGCTTCTGGCAGGCCAAAAGAAGTGAAGAGAAACGCGACGGTGACGAGACTGAAGAAATAAGAAAATTGTCCCAGCTCTTCCTGGCCATAAAGTCGGGCGATCAACACTTTTGTGCCGATGATGCTCAACGCGATCAGACCGTACATAAAAAAAGTCTTGAGAAGATGAGGAGCGGTTTCTCCTCGTTTTAGATAGGTCCTAAGGCGATTGATCATGCGGCTGCAATGCTTCATGTACTTTTAGATGAATGAAACAAGGGGGTGGTTGATATGACGTAAATTGATGGGTCTCTGCTTGTTTTAAAAACTCGTTGATCTTCTCTACATGATCACAGTATAATAATGAGGTTGTTTCTTTTGCCATCGCTTCAAGATATTCAACCTGATGCTGTGGGTCGGTGCGGTCACGATTAGGTAAAGCGATCAATGGTTTCTTTAGACGTAGGATTTCAAAAACAGTTCCCGGTCCGCCGTGGCCGATGATCAGATCTGCTTTCTCGTAATATTTTCCAAGATGTTGGTCAAACGTAAACCATTGGCAGTGTGAAGGCTTGTATTCTCCATGTCCTACTTGGATGATAATATCGTGATTGATTTTCCCTTCTTTTTTAAGACGGTCCAACTCTTGGACCAAAGGATCAAACTTACCATTTCCAACGGTGACGAACAGTATCTTTTTTTCTGTGCCTAGCTGTTCTTTTTTCTCTTTCATCTTATGTTCTTGCTGTTTCATGATAGTCTTCCAGCGTATATTGCTTTAGGATATGTTTTGGTCATACTTTCCCATTGGACAAAGAAGAGATCGCTGACTGGGTATACTAATCTCCCTGTTAATGACTGATGGTGGACGCGGACCCATGATTCAACGAAGATTGTTTTTGTTCCTCTTGCTTTTGCCAACCAGAAGAGAGGGATGGTCAAGGCCGGTCCAGCGCTGAGAATGGCATCTGGTTTAGTTTTGCGTAGGATTGAAAAAGCGTCAATAGTGGAAGGCACCATATTGAGCGCCACCTTTGCTATTGATTTGTCTGTCATCAGACGTGGATTGCGCATGACGTGGATTTTTCCTTTTAGTTTTATCTTGGCGGCGGAAGTAGTATCATCGTGGCCAATGACATATTCGTATTCATACGTGTCACCTAAAGAATCGAGCAAGCGGAGAATCTGGGCGGTATGGCCTCCCATTCCCAAAACCACAAGCATTTTTTTCTTGGTCATCTGGGTGTCGTGGTTCGACAAATTTTATAAAGGTTAGGGAAGAATGAATCATACTAGCCGATGGTTTTGAAACGAACTTTAGCAACGATTCAAGTTGATTTAGATGGGTTATGGACTAATCTCAGCTATTATGGACATGATGTATCAATCTCTCCTGATATACTGTTTGAGACAGCCGTACCACGCTATCTCGAATTATTTCGAGAGTTTGGAATTAAAGCGACGTTTTTTGTCATTGGTAGGGATACGGCTGATCCCCTCAAAAGAGAGTTGTTGAAACGAATTTATGATGAAGAACATGAATTAGCGAATCATACTTACTCACATCCTTTTGGGTTACGAAAATGTTCTTTGGAGCAGAAGAAAAAAGAAATTCTCGAAGGAGAGAAGGCTCTTTTGATGATAACAGGGAGAAAACCAGTTGGGTTTAAAGCTCCGGGATATGATATTGATACGGAGGTATTGCAGATTCTTCATGGGAGTGGCTATCGTTATGATAGCTCTTATATCTCGACGTTTGTGTATCCAATCATTATGCGTTTGAACACTTGGTTTAAAGGAGGGGTCTTACGGACACACGGCCCGCGCTGGCACTGGTTCTTAAAGAAAAATAAGCCTTATGTTGTAGCTTCGAATAGAAGAGGGAAACTGTTAGAAATTCCTTGTACGGTGATGCCACTGTTGAGGATTCCGATCCATGCTACTTTTATAGTAAAGTTGGGGTTTTTTTATTTTAAGATTGCTCACTCCCTCGTACGTTTGTTAAAAATACCTCTTAATTATGAATTTCATGCCGCTGATCTAGCAGATGAGATCCATGATCCTCGATTAGGCCATTTGATAGGAATACCATTGGAAAAAAGACTTCAGCTCTTTCGAAGGATGTTACAAGAGCTGACAAAGCATCATACTTTTGTCACATCTGCTGAATTCGCGTTGAGGTTGAGGAATTGAGATGATCACTACTTTCCTTTCGCAGGATGATTGGACAGAATATGATTGTTATGTTGAAACGCATCCTTCCTCAACGTTTGAACACACGCGGCGATGGGCAGAAATTCTTGCTCGACATTTTAAATTTGTCCCGATGATTATCGTCCATAAGAACGAAGTGGGAAAAATAGATGGAGTTTTGACTCTATTTAAAACACAGAGCCTCTTTGGCGCTCGTCTTGTTTCAACTCCATATGCCGTTTCAACGGGGATACTGGGGGATAACCCTGTGGCGGAACGAGGTATGCTCTCTTTTGCACGGGAATTAGCAAACAAAGAGAATATTTCTTTTCTCGAAGTACGAGAGCCAGAACAGAATGAGAATTACGTCTCACATTTCCGCCGTTCACAAGCAGTATTTAACTTTTCTCTCATGCTTAATGCTGATGCGCAACGGGTCTTATTGAAATTACCAAAAAGCAGTGTCCGCTGGGGTATAAAGACTGCAGAGAAGAGCGGGATAACTTGGAGATGGGGAAATTCTGTCAGAGACTTGGATGGATTCTATCGTCTTTTCTTGATCACGCGCAAGTTTCGTGGTGTTCCCGGTTACCCTTATTCTTATTTTAAGCAGATTCTGGGATGCTTCGGAGATACGGCACGTATCTATACCGCGTTTTACGAAGAAAAACCAATCGCCTCTATTTTTTTGTTGTATCATAAGAAGGAAATTAGATATGCTTTCAGCGGCTCGCTTCAACAGAAGTCGATCTTAAAGTTGCAACCTTATCATCTTTTACTCTGGGAAGCAATTAAAGATGGGTGTGAGAGAGGATATACACTCTTTAATTTTGGGGGGGCGACATTGTCCGCGAATGATGGTGGTCTCTATGAATTCAAACGGAAATGGGCAGATACTATCACAACGGTCCCCTCTTACTTTTATTCTCCCACTGGTTTGCCGCTTCCACAGACTGATGGTGTTTTATTTCTGGTTGCGAGTAAGATATGGAAAAAGCTTCCGTTATTCGTTATTGATAAATTAAGCCCATATCTCATCCGCCAGTTTGTCTAGGAGTGTAATAAAAACATGAAATCCCAGAGAGAAGTACGATTACTGAACAAAGACGAGTATGAAACCTATCAGTCATTTGTTAAGAACCATCCTGATGCGTTGTATCTCCATGGTTTGGAAATTATGGATTTAATTGTGCATCACTTTCGCTTTTCCCCTTCCTATCTTGTTGCCTGGGTTGATGGTTCTATTCGTGGTGTTTTGCCTCTCTTTAAGACGAGTAGCTTAGTAGAAGGGGTACGTTATGTGTCTATTCCTTTTTTTCCATTTGGCGGCGTGGTAAGCGATGATGATGAAGTAACAAAGATGCTTTTGGAGAAAGCAAAGGAATTAGCACAGGACGGAAAATTTTTAGAGATTCGGCAACAGAAACCATTGAAAGAAGATTTAGTGTCTCACTTTGTGAAACAATCTCCGATTACTGACTTTTTGATTGACCTGAGATCTTCTGAAGAAGAGATGCTGGCTTCTTTTTCGAAAGATGTTCGTTACGACATCCGCAAAGCACAGAAGAATGGCTTAATAGTTGTTATTGGTACGGAAAAAAAGCGACTTGATGATTTTTATAACGTCTATCTGAATACGCGAAAGAGACGAGGTGTTCCGGCATGGCCATATACGTTGTTTGAGGAAGCACTTCGTACTTGTACGACTACTATCGCGGTGACTTATCTCGGGGAAAAACCAATTGCTGCGGCTTTCTTATTTTTTGATCGAGAGACGATCGAGTATGCTTTTGCAGGGACAGATTATTGTTATAATAAGATAAGTCCCTATTATATTCTACTTTGGGAGATTATCTGCTATGGCATTACACAAAAATATGCAATTGTAGATTTAGGTGGGTCTACGAGAGAGATGAACGATGGGAATATGTATGCATTCAAAGAGAAATGGGCGACGCGTCAGAGAGAGATTCCTTATTATTTTTATGCTGCCGATTCAAAGGACATCCCTTCTTTAGATGCTTCCTTTGGCTTGTATCGTCTCTACGGGAAAGTATGGCGCTTGCTACCTAAAAAAATGATTGAGGTGATAAGTCCGATTGTTATCAGGCAATTCAAATAGGGCAGGGATTCAGGAAAAGCTCTGTTGGAAGTTAGCTCAGATGTTAAAGCTACGTCATGTTGTTCTCTTTAGCTCTTGTCGTAATGCCCTTTACACTTTGTTGTGTAGCCTTCATCTGCAAAAAGATGATGAAGTTATCATCCAATCTTTTATCTGTGATAGTTTGACATTGGCGATTACAAAGGGGGGCGCTATTCCTAAACTAGTAGACGTTAATCCTCATACATTGAACCTGGACGCGGAATCTTTGGAGAAGCAGATCACTCTTCGAACGAAAGTAGTTATCTTTGTCCATACGTATGGAAATCCTTCTGGAATTAGAGAAGTTGCTGACCTCTGCCGCCGACGTAATGTTATTTTAATTGAAGATATCGCTCATGCACTTGGTGCACGTTATGATCAACAGAATGCGGGGACGTTTGGCGATTATGCTGTCTATAGTTTTACCAAGCAGATGGTGAACATTGGTGGAGGAGCACTGTTCACGAACCATGACGTTGGTGAGATTGTGCGATTACAACAGATGCAGAACGGAAAAGCGTCTTTTTCTGACTTCGCCAAACGCCTGTTCGGATCGTTGTATGAAACACGGGCTTTCTGGTTATCTAAATTATTAATCGACTTTGTTCGGAAACGGGCAGATTTACGGCTTGCACAAGAGTTATCTCTCCATGCTCATTGTTCTGTAGTTGAGGCTCAACTAGCATATTGGCAAGTTGAAAGTGTCGTGAGGAATGTTCGTCGCAAGCGCGCTAATTATCTTTTTTTGAAGCAGAAAAATGTCCGCTTGCAAGAAGTAGATCCTCGCGCGGAATCAGCGTGTTCTTATCTTGCTTTTTATTTTAAGAATCAAGAACAACGAGACCAGGCAGTGCGAAAACAATTTTTATTTTTGCCACCCTGGCCTGGGACGGCCGTTTCGCAGCGGCTTCTCTTTGTGCCGAATCGCGTTTCTTTCAGCAAGAGGAAACTGTTATCATTTGCCGAAGCAGTAGAAGATTTATAAAGCGAAATGAGTAACTGAGAAAAATGGTGTTGACCGATAATAAAAAGGGGATATTTCTAGCACTGCTTTGCACAGCTATCGTTTCTGTTGCACAGATTCTATTAAAGAAAGGAAGTGATCATTTTTCGTTGGCACCCGATCAATTATTCTCTCAATTGACCAATGTTCCTCTGCTGGTCGGGGGAGCTCTTTATGTTTTTGGTGCTGTCTTTTTTATCTACGCGTTTCGCTTGGGCGAGTTATCGGTTATTTATCCAGTGATGGCATCAGGCTATATTGTTGTCACATTACTCTCTGTCTTTTTTCTAGACGAGATCGTCACACTGCAGAAGTGGAGCGGGATGTTCCTGATTATGGGTGGTGTTATTTTAATCGGAAAATATGGTCATCAGCAGACGGTTTCAGTAGCGGGGAAAGAAGTACTGCCTGAAAAAGAGGAAGAACAATGAATCAAAGTGTGGCAATAATTCTGATACTGATCTCATCAGTTATCGGGGCGTTTAGTACACTCTACTTTAAGATCGGTTCCAGCCGGCCAATCGATCTTAAAAATACGAAGCTGGGGTTGGCAGTCTTGCTAGGTGGCTTGTCGTTTATCTTTTATGTTTATGCTCTGAAGTTTGCGCCGTTGACGTTCATCTATCTGACTGCGTCGGTGAGTTATATTTGGGCAGTTGTTCTAGCGAAATTTGCGTTGAAAGAACAGTTAAATAAACATAAGCTTTTGGGTGTGGCATTGATCATGTTGGGTATTGTCGTGATGAATGTTGGCAATTGATGGGAATTCCTTGTTTCGATTAAAGAAATATTTATAAATTAACTTTGTGCCGCGTGCTGTAGATGAAATTATCTATAATTATCCCCTGTTATAATGAGGAGGAAAGTATTCCGCATTTATCTACGAAGATTGCTCCTGTTTTGGAAGAACTAGGGAGGAAGTTTGCTGTGGAACTTATTTTTATTGACGATGGGAGTAGAGATAATACGTTTGAATTGTTGAATAGCTACTTTGGTTTACATCCGAATACAAAAATTATCCGTCATGAGAAAAACAAGAATCTTGGGGCGGCGATGCAGACAGGATTTGCTGCAGCGACGGGTGACTTTGTGGCGACGATGGACAGCGATTGTACGTACGACCCCCGCGGTTTGTTAGCAATGGTCGACTTATTAGATGAAAATACCTCGATCGTGACTGCTTCACCTTATCATCCAGGAGGGGGCGTGGAGAACGTTCCCGCATATCGTCTCCTGCTGAGTAAAGGAATCACATTGTTATATCGTTTAACGACGGGAATTAAAATTTTTACTTTCACTGCATTGTTTCGTGTATATAAAATGGACGTTGTTAAATCAGTGGCGTTTACGTCTCCTGATTTCTTAGCGATGGCAGAGATCTTAGTGAATGCGTATGCAGCGGGTCATACGATTCGTGAATATCCAACGGTGTTGCATGTGCGAGAATATGGTGTTTCCAAGATCCGTCTATTGCGAGTGATGAGGAGTCATGCTAGGTATCTATTGAAGATAACACCGAGATCAGTAGCAAGAAGATTGCATCTTTTGAGAAACTAGGTCGAGGTTATTCTTTCATTGTATTTAAATAGACTTGATCTTAACGGAGATCTATGATTAGAGCAGTGTTATTTGATATTGATGGGACGTTGCTGGATTCAGAAAAAGCAAATATTGCATTTTATCAGCGGGTGTTTGGCCAAGCTGGATATAAAATCCCTACTGCAGAAGAGATGGCTGCCTATTGGCATTTACGCAGATACGACATGATTGATGTCTTAGCAAGAGACTTGCCCGAAAGTAAACGTAGGGAATTAGAAGAATTTTCCCGAACTGTTGATTACCCACGTGAATTGTTAAAAGTCTTCCCTTATTCTTCAGAAGCGGTACAAGATTTGTCTGTTGATCATGGCTTGGGATTGGTTTCTAACCGGACGCGAGACAGAATTGGTGATTATTTGAAGATCTCTGAAGTAGAACGCTTGTTTGGTACAGTAGTGGGAGTTGATCAAGTTCAGTATGCAAAACCACATCCTGAGCCATTGTTAAAAGCATTGAAAGTATTAGGTGTAGCCGCTGTGGAAGCGATCTATGTTGGAGATACATTTGTTGATGTTGAGGCAGCACACGCAGCGAAAATGAAGGGAGTGTTTCTTTATCGTTCCACTGCTCCGGGAGCCGATATTTATTTTGATTCGTATCAAGAATTAGGAGTACTGGTCAGGAATTTTCGATGAGAAAATTAGGGGGTAGTATCTCTGACCCATAAAACATAAAAAGGCTGTTTTTAGTATCATTTTAATGAAAGTTATTACTGTATTGGGGACGAGACCGGAGATCATTAAATTGTCGCCGGTAATTGATTTGTTGGAGAACGATCTTTCTATTGAACATAAGATAATTCATACGGGACAACATTATGATTTTAACATGGATAAGATATTCTTTGAAGAATTGAAGCTGCCCAAACCTGCATTTATGCTGGATATTGGTTCACTTTCACGAGATGAGCAGCTTCAGATGATGGAGGAGAAGATCGAGCCAATATTGAATCGAGAGAAACCAGATTTAGTCCTTGTACTTGGCGATACGAACTCAACGCTTGCCGGTGCACGCGCGGCAAGAAAATGTGGTGTGAGACTAATGCATATTGAAGCGGGCTGCCGCTCTTTCAATGAAGCTATGCCGGAGGAGATGAACCGGATTGAAGTTGATCGGATTGCAGACTATTTAATTGCCCCAGATACTGTTGCTGTTGGAAATTTGACCCGGGAGCAGTATCCTTCTTCGAAGATTTACCATTTTGGGAGCACGGCGTATGATGCAGTCGCACGAAATAGAGTTTTTGTTGATCTTCAAATTCTTGCTAATCTCGGTTTGGGACCAGGGAGTTTTGTTCTTGTTACGGTCCATCGTGCTGAAAATACAGAAGAACCGAATTTTACTCAGATCATAGAAAGTCTAAAAGTAATTTCGCAGTCGGAGATTCTCGTCTTTCCTGTTCATCCACGAACACAGAAAGTGATTACAGAAAAAGGAGTTGTTTTTAATGAGAATGTTGTTTTGATCGAACCTCAGTCCTACCTTCAGTTTTTAGCGTTACTCTCGTCGTGTACATTTTGCATCACTGATTCCGGTGGAGTTCAGGAAGAGGCTGTCGCGTTGAACACACCATGTCTTATTCCGCGGAATGAGACGGAATGGATGAGGCCGATCTATGATGGAAAAAACATCCTTGCAGGGACAACTACTGAAAAGATCGTTACGGCATACGCCACTTACTTTAAGAGTTCAGGGATCAAAGATCTCAAACGAAAGAGACATGATTTTTATTTAGGCGCTAGTGAGAAGATTGTTCGAGAAATTAAAAAAGGAAGAGTTCATCCTACTGCTGAAGTATCCCCTGCAGCTATCATCGGCAATGTTGTTTCTATTTGGCATCATGCTCAAGTTCGTGAAGAAGCAGTGATCGGGGACAACTGTATGCTGGGAAAGAATGTGTATGTTGATAGAGGTGTTGTCATCGGGAATCATTGTCGGATTCAAAATAATTCGTCTTTATATCGTGGTGTGACGTTAGAAAATGGGGTATTTATAGGTCCACATGTTGTTCTCACTAATGATAAAAATCCACGAGCGATTAATCTGGGGGGTGTTCCTAAAAAAGAAACCGATTGGATTGTTGGTAAAATCCTGGTCAAGGAAGGAGCTTCTCTTGGTGCGCGTGTTGTTGTGTTACCTGATGTAACGATCGGTCGGTTTGCTTTAGTTGGTGCTGGTTCGGTGGTGACAAGAAATGTTCCGGCCTTTGGCCTAGTATATGGAAATCCGGCACGATTACAAGGATTTGTTTGTAGATGTGGAAATAAATTGAGTTCTGGGAAGAGAGCGGGAGATAATTGTGAGAAGTGTGCGGTAGGGTAATGTCAATGGGCAAATTCAGATTCTCTTTATTTGTAAAGGGTGTTTTTCAATGGGATGGTGTTTTTGAATGAGAGTAAGCTTTAGTTCCTGAACATTTATAAATTGATTTTAGACTATTTCTATGATGATTTCCCAAATAATTCCAATAGCAAAGCCATTGATCGGTGAAGAGGAAAAAAAGGCAGTTATAGAAGTTCTATCTTCAGGAATGCTGGCGCAGGGAAAGATAGTGGCAGCGTTTGAAGAAGCGTTTGCAGAATTTATTGGTGTTAAGCATGCCATTGCGACATCAAATGGGACGACTGCGCTGCATGCCGCTTTATTAGGTTTGGGTATTGGTCATGGTGACGAAGTAATTACAACCGCTTTTTCTTTTATTGCCACAGCGAATGCAATAAAGATGTGCGGGGCAACACCGGTATTCGTTGATATTGACGAGAGGACATTTAACATCGATCCCTTGTTGATCGAACGTGCTATAACGCCACGAACAAAGGCGATCCTCCCGGTACACCTGTTTGGGCTTCCGGCAGAGATGGGAAAAATTATGGACATCGCTAAGAAATATAATCTCTTGGTTGTGGAAGATGCTTGTCAAGCCCATGGGGCGGAGTATAAAAGACGAAAAGTTGGCTCTTTCGGAATCGGCTGTTTCTCATTTTATCCGACTAAAAATATGACAACAAGTGAAGGTGGGATGGTTACGACGAATGATGATATAATTGCTGCAAGGATACGCTTACTGATTAGTCATGGTTCTTCTAAAAAATATAACCATGACTTTATAGGTTATAACTATCGAATGACTGATGTTGCCGCGGCTATCGGACTGGAGCAACTGCGAAAACTAACAGCGTTCAATTTGCAACGTGTGCACAACGCTCTTTTCTATGATTCTTCGCTACGAGAATTGTCAGAAATCACTCTACCAACAAAAAATGACGGTCATGTTTACCATCAATATAGCATACTTGTTAAGCAGAGAGACTATTTTCAGAAATATCTTGCAGACAGAAGAATTGAAAGTGTAGCCTACTACCCTATTCCGATTCACAAACAAGCCGCTTATAAAGAATATGAACAGGAATCTTTCCCTGTCGCCGAAAGAATTGCGACTACCATACTCTCGTTGCCAATCGGACCTTATTTAACAGAAGACGATCGTCAATATGTTGTTAGGGCGATAAGAGATTTTTTTGAAAAATATCTTCCTGATAATCCATATTTTTCTTATCGGGATGATGCTTCTGAACAGAATAAAATATCAAGACTAAATGGGAGAGTTAAAATCATGGACAAAGAAAAAGTGGAACTGGTGTTAGGACGAAAAGAATATAATGAATTAGTGTTATTGGACATCAACTCATTAAAAAATGAAAGAATTCTGATTACGGGTGCCAATGGTAGTATTGGTACCTCTTTACTAAAACGATTACAGGGGTTCAATATACTGTCTCAAGATGCAAAGATTGATTTTTTGTCAACAGATATTGAAGGAAATCATACGTATATGAATGTCACTGATTTTAACAATGTTTTTGCGGTTGTGAATAAGTATCATCCAACGATTATTGTTAATATTGCAGGTGCTAAACATGCTCCCGAGGGAGAACATGAAACGTGGAAAACATTATCTATAAATACCATCGGTACTAAAAATTTAATTGATTGCGCACCCAAAGATTGTCGGATCATTCTCGCGTCAACCTGTAAGTCTGCGAACCCCGAAATAGTCTATGGCGCCTCCAAACTGATTGCCGAAAGGATGACGCTTAATTCTGGGGGTAGTGTTGCACGTTATTTCAATGTTGTGGAGAGTAGCGGCAATGTTTTTGAGATATGGAGAAGCTTGCCGGAAAACGAGCCCATTAGAGTTGCGCCCACCTGTCAGCGGCATTTTATCTCCCTCGATGAAGCG
Source organism: Candidatus Woesearchaeota archaeon (assembly GCA_016181265.1). Taxonomy (GTDB): domain Archaea; phylum Nanobdellota; class Nanobdellia; order Woesearchaeales; family GW2011-AR9; genus JACOZP01. The sequence continues at coordinate 40,354 of JACOZP010000007.1, read as the reverse complement.
GCAGGATTAATTTTGTATACGATGATGGCGAAACCAGGTCGATACATTGTTAATTCAGGACATCTACTTAAAATGGGTGATGTTGCCGAGAGATTGTATCCTCATCGAGAGAAAATTATTATTTCTCCAAGAAGAGGAGATCGCTTGACGGAAAAATTTCTTGCTTCATCGGAAGATATTGAATCGTATCATCTTGGAACATCTGTTATTAAAGTTAAAAACATCCATGATAAAGGTTCTGATGATGACCATAAATAGACGACTTCTTCTTTTAATTCTCTTTACGCTGCTCATCTTTGTAATTCGTTTTATGAATATCAACGAGGCTCTCTACGATGATGAAGCGAATTTTGCTTATTCGCTAACAGTAATGGATGCTCTCGGTTTTAACCACGACTTTCCTTCACCGCAACCTTTTAATCTCCTCTTCAAGCCGCTTATCTTTCTATTTGGATTAGAGGTTTGGGTCTTTAGATTAATCCCTCTCTTTTTTGGGGTAGTCAATACTTTTTTAGTTTATCTTTTCACGGCTCGTAATTTTGGGAGAAGAGAAGCGTTTTTCGCCACAATCTTAATGCTCATCGGCTTTTATCCAACCCTAGCTTCGCTTCAGCTTGATGTTGAAGGAAATTTTGTTTTATTCTCTTTTCTGCTGTTGATGTTTTCTTATGTAGAGGCAGAAAAAGCAGAAAACAATAAGAAGAAAAATATCTGGAGAATAGTTGGGGGGCTTAGTTTAGGATTGGCGGTTATTCTCAAATATAATGCTGTCTATATTGTCGGGGCCATCACGCTTCATTCTTTAATTTTAAAGAGGGGAGATATAAAAGCGGTCTTTGAAGATCTCTTCTTATTGTATGGGGTCGGTTTTGTTCTTTTTATTACTCATTTAGGCTTAGCTTTTGTTGCTTCCTCAGGTGATTGGCTGAATTATACTCCTTTATTCTCATGGTATAATGGGTTTGAAAATGCTTACCAAGCTAAGGAAATTGCTCTTTATGGTGTTTCTCTACTGGGGATTATTATGTTTGCTCTCTGGGCAACTCCCCTTCTCTTAGGATTTTATTTTCTCTCTTTTTTCCATTTGATTCAAAGAAGAAATAAAAGAGAGTTATTGCTTATTTTATGGATTACTGTTGCTATTCTCTTTTATACTTTTTTTATGACTTCAGGTTCTCTGGATAGATATTTTATGAACACAATTCCCGCCATGGCAATTCTCGGTGGAATTTTTCTCTCTTCTCTTTCCTTTTCTCGAACGGAAAAGTGGTATGGTGTTACTTTGACATTTTTTTCTCTTTTTTTCTTTTTTCTTCTGAATTCTATTCCTTTTAAATACATCCCTCGTCTTCCTAATATCTATTTTCAAGAATTACAGAAAGGCAATAGCCACTTCCTGTTTTCATACACCTCTGCTTCCGGCCCAACTTTCGGGATTAACTTCACGATATTATTACTTGTGTTTTTAATTGCGTATAGTTCTTTATTCTTATATATTATTTTAAACTGGTGGTCCTCTTGGAAGAGAAGGGCGATTAAGAGCGAAGGAACTTACCTTTTTGTCACTTTTCTGGCGGTTTCGATAGCATTTAATCTTTTTCTTGTTACAGAATATGTAGTTCATCCAACGGGAGTGGATGTCAGCACTGTGAAAGAAGAGATGATTAATTATGTTTTTAATGAGAAACTAGCTTACCCTATTTATACTACGGATTCGGGGATGATGTGGTATTTTAATCATCAGCATTGGGCGGAGAGTAAGAAGCCAGATGGTAATGTTTTGGGAATCCCGGATTACGAAACTGAGGAAGGAGACGATGTTAGTGAAGTGACATTGCGTAGTATTCAGCGGAGAGGGGGGACTATTCTGCTTGTTAATTGGCCGCCTATTCCAGAAGAAAGCCACGCTTGGCAGATTGTTAAGCACTGTCGCTTAGAACGGGAATTCTTTTCTAAAGGACAGTTAGTTGGAGCTATTTATGCTTGTGATGTTCAAAATAATAGCATTTAAATCTGAGGATCGTACTTCTCCAAGAGTGTTTCTAATTCCTTCTTGTCAAGAATTACTTCTTCATTAATCTCCTTTGATCCAAATTTTAATGGCATCTTTTCATAGTACTTATGGGCATAGGGGAGTATACGATGTGGGCGAATGATCCACATTTTCTTTACGTTAATCAGCTGACTAAACTCTTCTTCTGTAATCAGTTGTTCTTCTAGCTTTTCTCCTGGGCGTATTCCTGTGATTTTTATTTTAATACTCCGCGGGTCGTGCCCGTATTTATGGGCCATCTTTTTAATAACAACATCGGCAAGGTCAGTGATTTTTAATCTTTTCATTTTGAGGATGAAGATGTCTCCTCCTTTAGAGAGTGTGGCGGCTTCGAGTACTAGATTTACTGCTTCTGACATAGACATAAAGAAGCGGACCATGTTCTCATCAGTTATTGTCACCGGCCCGCCTCTTTTGATTTGCTGCTTGAAGATAGGAATTACTGATCCAATAGAGTTTAAGACGTTTCCAAAGCGGACACAGGAAAATTTAGTTTTACAATTAATTCCAATATTGGCGGTCATCACTAATTTTTCTGATAATAATTTTGTCGCACCCATCGTGTTAATCGGGTTTACTGCTTTATCTGTACTAATTGCAATGAATTTTTCTACTAAATTTTCGCGACAGGTTTCTATTAGGTTTTGTGTCCCAATGACGTTCGTTTTTACTGCTTCGAATGGGTTGTACTCACAGAGAGGAACATGCTTTAGTGCTGCAGCATGAAACACGATGTCTACACCCCTAACTGCAAATCGTAATCGCTCTTTATCCCTAATATCTCCTACTAACGTTCGTATTAAAGGGGATTGCAACTTCTGTTGTAATTCAAATAGACCCGATTCGTTGTTATCGAAAACGCGAATTCTTCGCGGTTGGAATTGGATCAGTTGTTTCACAATTTCGCTGCCGATTGATCCACAGCCGCCAGTGATGAGGATATCTTTCCCTTTAAATGTTTTTACAAACAGGTCGTCTCTCATGGTTTTGTTTGCTCTCTTTCTCTTTTTAATTCTCTTAATGAATCGTTGAGGATCTTTATAATCAACAGGACCTCTCTTTCTGAGAGATCAGGATAAAAAGGCAGGACAAGAGTTTCTCTGCTTAATTTTTCTGCCACAGGAAATTCCCCAACTTGATATCCGAACTGTTTTTGGTAGAACGGTTGTACATGGATGCAAGGGAAGAAATAAGCTTTTGATTGAACTTTTTTTTCGATAAGCATTTCAATAAGTTTGTCTCTTTGCTGTTCGTCGACGCGGATCGAATAAACAAACCAACTAGAATGATTTATCTGGTTGACCCGTACTGTTTTCACTTCTGGAAGATTAACTAAATTTTTAGAATAAATCTCGGCCAGTTCTTGCCGTTTTGATATAAGAAAGTCGATTTTCTCTAGTTGAGAGAGTCCTAAAGCGGCGCTCATTTCGTCCATCCGATAATTATATCCTAATTTATCGTGGCTTAGCCATTGCAGTGCATCGCTTCGCCCTTGGTTTGCTGCACTTTTACAGTATTTGTAAAGACGTTCATTGTTTGTGACGATAATGCCTCCTTCTCCAGTTGTCATCTGTTTATTTGGATAGAAAGCGAAGACTGCGATATCTCCAAATGTTCCCGTGTTTTTTCCGTGGTGGGTTGCTAAGATCGATTCACAGGCATCTTCGATGACAGGAAGATGATATTTGTGGGCAATATTCATGATTTGAGTCATATTAGCGCTTTGCCCGAAGATATGCGGGATCAGCAACGCCTTTGTCTTTGCAGTAATTTTTGTTTCAATCTTTTCTGGGTCAATATTATAAGTTTCTTCTTCAACATCGACGAATACTGGTGTGGCATTCTCATAGAGAATACAGTTTGCAGAGGCAATAAATGAAAATGGAGAGGTGATAACTTCATCATTTTTCGTGATTCCTAGCGCCCGTATCGCTAGGTGTAGTCCGGATGTTCCAGAATTGACAGCAACAGCATATCTTACACCAATCTTTTTTGCGAAGTTTTCTTCGAACTTTTGGAGAAAAGGTCCCAAACTGAGGGTGCCTGATCTTAGAGCTTGGATAACGTAATCTATATCTTTTTCATCGATATGGGGTTTGGCGAGTGGGATCATACTTTCGTTCTCTTGTTCTAACCTGAATCTAAAAAACCTAAATCTCTTCGGGCGCTCTTAGACCGAGAATTTTCCTGACTTCACGGGGTGTGGCAATCTCCCGGCCATATGCTTTAGCTAACTTTGCTATCCTTTCTACAAGTTGAATATTCGTTGCTAGTTGAGTCCTTTTAGGGTTATCAAAATAAATATTATCTTCTAGTCCGACCCTTACATTGCCTTCCCAAATTATTCCTAGTGTATTCATCTTTAATTGATGATCCCCAATACCTGCAAAAGCCCAGGTTGAGCTCTCTGGTAATTCCCGAATCATAAGACCAGCGTTGATGAGGTCGGCTTGGGCACAGGCGATATTTCCAAAGAGGAGGTTGAAATAAAATGGCGGTTTAATAATCTCTTTGGTAATAAGATATTTTGCATAATTAATCATACCAATATCAAAGGCCTCTAATTCTGGTTTTATCCCTCTCTCCAACATTTTTGTTGCGAGTTTCTGGATCACTTCTGGGGAATTTACGCTTGCGCTCTTGTTAAAGTTTAATGAACTTAGCGTGAGGCTTCCCATATCTGGCTTAACATCGCCATCTAGATCCAAGACTTCTGATCTTGCTTCAAAAGTATTGATGTTTCTCCCGCTGGTTGTAACTCCGATGATGATTTCTTTATTTTTTGCTCGAATACGGCGAATGATCTCGGCGAAAATTTCTTTTTTAGTTGATGGTGTACCATCAGGTTCGCGAGCATGAAGATGGACGATTGATGCACCCAGTTCTGCGGCTTTAAGAACATCGTTGGCGATTTCTTCTGGGGAGATGGGAACGAAAGGTGTCATCTCTTTAGTCGGAATCATCCCATTTGGCGTAAAATTAATTATTAACTTCCCTCTTTCGTTTTTTGTTTCCATTTACAGCAGCCTCCCATGTTCTGAGTTTTTTGTTTTTGTTGTTATATAAATGTTATGAAATCTTGGTTAGTGTCTCTCTTAAGCAGAATCTTATTTCGAGAATCTTGATCTGTAGAAAATAGCGAAAAATCACCTGACCGTTGTGTTCGTGCTTCTCCAGCTACTTGGATTAAATCTAAGAAGCACCAGCGACTAGGATATGTTGTTGTTCTCACGCAAATTTTTAGTCTGGTGGCTGGCTTTTCTTATAGGGCAGATCAGTGGAAAGATTTTTATAATCTTCGATGGTCAAGTCTTTTGATGGGACAAATCAAAGGAAAATGGTGGAATATTGATCTTCCGGATAATGTTGAAATTATTGAAGCTAAGAAACATGCTTGGGTCCAAGATAAGGTCGGTTACTTTCTAGTCCGAGTGAATAGAGAAATACAGAAAATTGAAGTTGCTTTCTGTGGTAATGATCATAAGATCAGAAAGATCATCATCGGCAACCATCCTGAGGAAATCTATTATACTCTTATTCGCGAGGGTCTAATCTCCCTTTTAGAACACGCTGCTAATATGGGCAGCGAACTCCAGAAAGCATACTTAGCATTAAATTACGGTTTGGAATATATCCAAGACGATGATCTTATCGTCCGCTGATTTCTTTTAGAGGGCTAAGGATTATGGAGTATCGCTTACTCTCACCACCTGCGAGGTATTCTATTCCCTCTCCATATCCTTGATCCGTTTTATTGAAGTAGTATTGACTCTCTTTTGGGGCGGGGTGTTTTGTAACTGGTTCGATACAGAACATTGGAGAATTATCGTCTGGACACCACAACATTGTCTTTGGGAATTCTGCGCTACTGATGGTAATCCCTTGCTTTGTTTCTTCGTTGATGTAGGTGATAACATGGGCATTCTCGATCAACATCGCGATATTTTCTTGCGATGCTTTAATTACTGAGGAGAGGGGGTATTTTTCATTATTAATATGAAAAATTCCTCTATTTTTATCGCCCAATGTTTTAAACGCTGGATGCCAGCCGAACATGAATGGCATTTTATCCTGGGAATAATTCTTAATGGTAAAATCGACTCTTATTTTATTCTCATTTAGATAAATTTCTTTTTCGATGACATAAGAAAAAGGCCAGGACAGAAGAGGGGGTCGTGTTTTATCCGACGAGAATTTAATATTTTGGACCAGTTGGTCGGCAGAATGATTTTGTTTTAAATGTAGACGGTCTTTTTGAGATTCAATGATCTCAAAAGGGATGTAGCGGGCTAAACCGTGTTGGTCTTGGGGGATAATTTGATTGTTGACTACTACATGGTATTTCTCAAGTGGGCCAATTACAGGAAACATGATAATCTCTGACTTGTTCCATCCTTTTTGGTCTTCTGCTGTTTGTATTAATTTTGGCTTACTCCCTCCATGCATGAATTCAGTATTATCGTAGAGAATGCTGATGATGTCTCCTCGGTAGATTTTAACTTGGATGCTATTATTTTGTAAAATCACTATCTCTTCTTTTAATTGCTCTCCGTCGACAATCGCAACAATCTCTTTAAGATCTGTTATGCTATAATTGACATCTTGGCAATTTGGTGGATAGATTTTCCCCCTCCCCCACTGGACATAAATCGTCTTTATCCCCAATTCTTTCGCGGGCAAAAGATCTGTTTCGTAGCGATCGCCACAGACGAAACAATTTTCTCTGTTGAAGCCAAGCTCCTCCATTATTTCTTTATAATATTCTTTCTTATTGTATTTTGATACGATGTGTATTTTCTGAAACAGGGCGGGATTTATCCCTGCTTTTTTCATTTTTTCCATCTGTGCTTGTGGGTCGCCTTTCGAGACTAATGCGAATTCTGCGTCAGTCTTTGTAAACATCTCTTCGAATCCCGGAAGAGTCCTGATCTCATATTCAAAATTGAAATTGTAGAACCCCCTCTTTCCTATTTCGAGATACTTCTGATCTGTTTTTAATTCTTCGAGGAAGCGCGCAATTGCTTCTTCTCCTGTTTTGGAGTAATTGTTAATCTCAGTCAATCTTTTGATTGCTGTCTCAACAGAGTCTATCTTCAATCCTTCGTTAACCATCTCTCGGATTGCCTGTCTGATAAGATGCGGGGTGATGCAGCCCCACGTGTCAATTAACGTATCATCTAGATCCATGATCACTAATTTTCTTCTCATCTTCTTGATTTTTAATTCTCCTATGTTAATATTTAATACTTTTGCAATTAATCTTCGTCGATAAGATAATCACAAAGATCATTTATCTGTTTACTTAGCTCAAAGTGTTGAACCACCTTTTCTCTTGCTCTCTGGCCCATTTGTTCTTGTTGTAGAGGATCTTTTATCTTATGAACTGCCTCAATTATTGAAGCAACATCTCGTTCTTTCACCAGAAAACCATTCACTGTGTCATCGATGATTTCAGGTATCCCCCAGACTCTAGTTCCAATTACTGGTTTACCACAAGCCATTGCTTCGAGGAGAACATTTGGAAATGATTCTGAGCTCTTGGTTAATGAAGGAAGAATGACAACATCCCTCTCCGCAATCATTTCTGGGAGATCAGAATTTCTTGCTCTTCCAAGGAAATTGACTGATGGATATTTCTGACGATAGTGCTCAATCAGTGGGCCATCTCCGATGAGATCAAGGGTTGCGATATCACTAAGTTTACTCATTCCTTCCAAGAGATAGGGGAGCCCTTTTTCTTTTATGATACGGCCGATAAACAAGAGGTTTAGTTTTCGGCTTTTCTGATCCTCTTCAATTTTCTTTGGTTTAAATAAATTGATATCAACGCCGTTATATACTACATTCCATTGATGTTTGTATTTTTTCTGGATTATCGAGTGTGAATTATAGGCAACTCTCTTACAACTTTTGATGACGATTGGTTTTGTAAACATGACGATTGCTGTTTTAAGAATTACACTCAGTGATTTTCCCTCGTATTTCCAAGGACTTCCACAACGAAAGACTAAACTCGCTTTTTTCATTTTCTTTGCTAAAATTCCGAATATACCACCTACAAAGAAATCATTTATGTACACTATTTTAATATTTTTGATATCCTTAAGGTTTTTGAACCAGTTCATGAAATTTCCACTATAATAAGTAATATTCTTTTCGCTGTGTGTGGATTTTTCTCCACGACAGAATACTGTGACTGTGTTAAATCTCTCCTGAAGTTCTTTTAGAATGTATTGGTGAATGGAATTGTCAATGGTATTCTTATCTGAAAGCGTGACAAAGAGAATTCCTTCCTTCTTTCTTTCAAGCTTGCTTCTATTCATCTTGCTTCTCCATAGAGTGAGAGATATTGCTTTTTGATTTCTTGCCAAGAGAATTGGCTGATTTTATTCCGACTTTCTATTGTCTTCTTTTCTTTGATTATTCTCTTTACTGCCTCACGATACTCATCAGTGTTTTCTCTTTGAGCTAGATATCCTTCTTTTCCACTTTCGATCAAATCCGGCGTGCATCCTTCGTCTGTCGCAACGACGGGTAAGCCGGCAGCCATCGCTTCCATGACAACTCCTGGAAGTCCTTCGCCTTCGCTCGGAAGGAGGAGAACGTGTGATAGTTTCATAAATTCGGGGATATCTTTTCTTCCGCCGGTGAAGATAATCTTATCTTTGTATTTCTCCGGAACAAGTTTCTGGAATGTGTTCTCTCCATGGGCATCTCCAACAAGAAGTGTCTTGATGTTCATTCCTTCGTCTAACAGCTGGGTGCTGATGTTGATAATCTTGTCTATGCCTTTGCGTTCTGTTAACATTCCTGCGTAGAAGATGATTTTTTCATCGTTGATGTTAAATTCTTTTTTTAGCGCGCCTACTTTCTCTTCGGAGATATTTTGGAAGCGGGTGAGATGGATCCCCGTAGGAAGAACTTGCAGCTTATGAATGGGCACGCCTGCTTTTCTAGCGTGGGGAATCAGCACTTTGCCGTACGTCGTCATCTTTTGTGGAATCTTGAAGAGGAAACGGGCGAAGAGTTGAGTGTATAGTTTGAATGCTGGAGTAAGCCAGCGCGGCTTTTTTGGCTTATAGGAGTAACCGACGAAACCATCTGTGGTCAGAATCACTTTCTTCCTGTTTCCAGTGAACAGTGCATAGAGAAGAGGGAAGACAGAAATAGGGTAGTAATATTCCCAGATATGAACACGATCATTCTCTTTAAAGATTTTTTGCGTCGTTTTCCAAAGATGGACAAGATTTGGGAAAGAATAGCGTAGTGAGGAAAAATACCAAGACTTTACCGGGAGGCGGGTGATCTGATTTTTTTCTATGCGATCGTTGGCGACCCAGTTTTTTGTCGGGCAATCAGCACTGAGAGGGAACATGATACTTACTTGATAACCTTCTTTGGCGAGAATTTCGGAAAGCTCAGCAATAGGACGGCGGATGTTGTTTGTAGGATTAACGTAACAGATTTTCATGGTTTGTGTTTTTTACTCCGCAACTTATTTAAATAGCTTTGTGAAAAAGGGTTTCATGTTATTCAGTCAGCAACGAATTACGCCGCAATGGGGAGATTTGGCTGCTGCTTTCTTACCTCAGCCTACATCGGCCCTCCATCGTTTGGTGGAACTTCCTTTTCATTATTGGACTGGATCGGGAAGAGAGGCGTTACGGCTGGTTTTATCACATTGTCGTGTTGAAAAAGAGGTAAGTAGGATTGGCGTTCCCACTTTCACTTGTCAAGTTGTGCTCGACGCTGTTCGTCGTAGTGGTTGTGTCCCAGTCTTCTATGATTGTGGTGTTGTGGCTGATCCTGCGGATATCATCCGGGTGTTGCCACGTGTTGATGCTTTATTGATAACTTATAATTTTGGATTTGTGCCAGAGATGGATGTCATCGCCGCAGCATGTAAGCGTCGAGATGTTATTCTCATTGAGGATTGTGCTCAGGCACTCGGAGCACGTTGGAATAATCAACTTGTTGGCGGCTTTGGTTCTTATGCTGTCTATTCTTTTGGCTTGAGTAAAAATATTGGTTTTTGTGGGGGGTTGATTGCCAGTAAAGAGAAAATGATTCTTCCTCGGATGCCACCGCTACCTCTTCGTCATGTTCGCGAAGCTGTGGTGAGGACAATAGTATCCCCCTTCTTTTTTTCGTCTTTATTCTACGATCTGTTTAAGCCTCTGCTACGCGATGAGTTGAGCAGAAAGCAAGAACCATTAACATATGGTTATTCGTCCTATGCTCGACGAGTAGTTCTTCATCAATGGCGACGTTATGATCGGATATTAGCATTAAGACGAAGAAATGCAATTTTGTTTAAGGAGAAGTTGATATCTAGCGTCCCGCTTCTGCGAGGGAATGTTCATGATGGAGCATTATATGTTGTGTTATTGGAGAACGATCGAGCCGCGGTGCAACGACATCTGGAGAAGAGAGGTGTTGAATTCGGGGTGATGCGTACATTCCGTTGTTTTGAGCGAGGAAATCCGAAAGCATCCCGCGCAGAGCAAGAACATCTCACGTTAGCGTTATATCGTCCAAAGAGGGAAGTGGAAAGGATTATTTCTATCTTGAATGAATATTACGGGGGAAGGTAATAATGAGTCATTCTCGCTCGTTACGAAGGGGAATAATCTTGATGGTTCTCTGCACTTTGTTTACTGCTTTCGGACAGCTCTTCTTCAAACTCGGTGCTCGTTCTTTTTCTTTAAGCATCCAAGGCATTTTGTTGAACTATCCCCTGATCATTGGTTTTTTCTTTTATGGTATGGGCTCGCTGTTGCTTATCTTCGCGTTACGGCATGGCGATCTCTCCCAATTATATCCTTTTATTGCTCTGACTTTTGTTTGGGTCTTGATTATTGCGGTGACTATCTTTCATGAAGTCTTAAATAGCTTTAAGATTGCTGCAATTATTCTTATTGTGTTTGGGATTATCTTTATAGGGGGAGGAGGAAGTTAACTCTATGGTTGAGGGTCTCGGCTGGGGAATTGGTCTGACGGTGTTAAGCACGTTTGTTGGTGCTGTTGGCGCCCTTTTCCTTAAGTTCTCTATCTCCCGAAAAAAAGGATATCACTCCTCATTGATTTCACCTTACTTATGTGGTGGTCTTCTTTTCTATGGGTTATCTGCCCTTTTGTTCGTGTTTGCGTTGCGCTTTGGGGATCTTTCTTTCTTATACCCGTTTGCAGCGCTAAGCTATGTCTGGGTTGCTTTCTTGTCGGTTTATTTTCTTCAAGAAAGAATTACGTCTTATCGGTGGTTGGGAATCCTGTTCATTATGATGGGAATTATTCTGCTGGGGTGGGGTGCGACCATTTGAACGTTGAATTCGTATCTCCGGAAGATGAGCGGCTTTCTTATTTCTTGATAAAGAATGAGCATCTGATCTTTCATACTTCTGCTTATGCTGGATTTATCTCTGCAGCGTTTTCCTGCCATTATCTCTTTGCGGTTGCTATTGATAATGGCGAGGCCAAGACTGTTTTTCCGTTTGTAGAGGTAAAGAGTACTCTCTTTGGTAATCGAATCATTTCAACGGCGTATCTGGAATACGGTGGTTTTGCCGGTGACAATGAAGGAATCGAACCAATTTTATCTGCTCTGCGTGAGAAGTATGATCGTTCTTTTGATTATTTGGAAATCAGGGGTGGGGTGGAGGCGTTTGATATGATCTTAGGTTCTTTGACTCTGAGAAGTGATCTATACAAGCGCTTTGTGTTGAAGGTGGGTAGTGAGGATGTTGTCTGGAATAATATTCAAAAGTCGAAACGCAAAGCGATCAGGAAAGCTGGAGATCTGGTAGAAGTGCGGGATATTTCTGTTTCTGAGATGGACGTGCTTTATGATCTCTACGTCGAAAATATGCGGCGTTTCGGTAGTCCTTGTTATGGCATTGATTATTTTAGACAATTTTATCTTCAACTAGTTGACAAAAAGTTAGGTAAGATTCTAGGAGCGTATGAAAAAAGTACGGGGAAATTAATTGCTGCGCTTTTTGGTCTTTGTTATCGTGATCGTGTTCATATTATCATCGCTATTTCTGATCCTCTGTTTCAAGAGCTACGTCCGAATGATGCGGTCCATTGGGAATTTATTCGTTGGGCCTGTGTGAATAATTTTGTTTGGTTTGATTTTGGACGAGTTCGTGATGAGTCTGGCCAATTTGAATACAAACAGAAATGGGGGCCGATGCTTTTAGATTTGCCCTCTTATTTCGTGATGTGGAATGGAAAAGATGTTCCCATTGTTGATCCGCATCACGCGAAGTATCGGCTTTTTGTTGCGGCGTGGAAAATGATGCCATTATGGCTGACGAAGAGGATCGGGCATCGTTTGAGGAAAGAATTAGGGATTTGAGTAATTTTATCTCTTTTCTTTAGATTTTTCTTCTTCCATCCACCTTTTACAGTTAATCCACTTTCCCCCGCAACGTTCAATATACTTTTCAAAAATAGACCATGCTCTTTCTCCACAGTTACGGGTAAGAAAGGTATTTCCTTTCAGATGATCTCTCTCTAAAAATTCCCAAGGGTGGAGATAGAACAGGTACGGTTTTGGGAATGCTTTTGAAAGGGGATGGAATGCTTTGAGATAGGGCAATCCCGAGTTTAAGATAGGGTAAGTAAAATTCGGTGTAGGAAATTCAACAATCCCTTCTTTGACAAAGGGTTTGCCTGGTAAGGTCAGATTTTGATAGCGTGTCGGCAGGTAGCGAGCGAATGAAGCATCATATGAGTAGCCTGCATCTTTGACGAGTTGGAGGTGGTCCTTTGTTGTGATAAACATCGGCGCACGAAAGCCGAATGCCGTGAGGCTGTACTCTTTCAATACTCTTCTTGAATTTTCGATTTCCCATCTGGCGTTGACGGGGTTCAATGCATGGTGAGTATGAGAATGTGAAGCGATCTCATGTTTTTTCGCGATCTCTTTGATTTCTGATTCGTATTTCTCTAGGAGAGAGGTGACGGTGAAGAACGTCGCTTTAATCTTATGATGGTCACAGAAATCTAATAAGCGCGGGACGACAGAGTGTATACTCTTACACTCTCGTGAGCCTAGATCTGGCTCAAGGTCGATGGTCATGATACGCGTTTTCTGATCGTGATTGTCCATAGCATCTGTTCTGATCTTTAGAGAATATTTTTAAGTTTGAGAGGAGTTATTTTTTCTTGTTCTAGGAATTGTCTTTGCCATAATTCTAAATTAATGATGGTAAAGAGTTGTTTTCCATACAGTAATGGTGATTTCGGGTATTTCTCCCAAATATTTCTAAGATAGTCATAGTTGTAGAGACCTCTTGCTTTTACGGAGGATGGTGTAAAAAGCTGTTCTGCTAAGCCTTTTAATTCTTCTTTATACCATCTATCTAAGGGGGTGAAAAAAGCGTGTTTCTTTCCTTCTACGATCTCGCGAGGAAGCAAGGGCTTGAGCGCTTCTCGTAAGACCACTTTATTTTGTGGCGGATTGATTTTAAGAGAATTATGGAGTTGATGGACGTGCTCGACGAAAGTGTAGTCTAGAAATGGTGTCCTCCCTTCGATGCCGTTAGCCATCGTCATCCGATCGTTGATGAAGAGGACATAGTTTGGCAACCAAGTTTTTGTGTCATAATACATCATACGATGAAGAAGTGGCTGGCGGTCGTGAGGGTAAGGGATCGGTCTCTGTTTCTCTGAATTTAATTCTCTATTTTTGAACAGTTTTTTTCGGTCCTTATCGCTGAGGATAGAGATGATGTCGTGATATGCCTTTTCCTCGTGGTCGAGGTTCCCGATAAAATCAAAGAGTTTCTCTTTTCCTTTCTCGCCGATGGATGAAGGATAATCAAAAAGTCGATCGAGGAGCTTAATAGGAAGGCATTGGATCGTTGTTTTGCCGATCCATGATGGAACTTTTCGAATTTTCTGTGCGGTGAGCATCGTTTTGTATTGAACATACCCTCCGAAAATCTCATCTGCACCTTCTCCAGACAGAACGACGGTAGCTTTTTCTTTGGCTTTTTGTGAGAGATGGAACTGTGGGATGATCACAGGATCTCCGTGAGGCTGATCCAGATGCCATATTAATTTAGGGAGCAATTCTACGACGCTGCCGTTGACGATAATCTCGGTATGGTCTGTGTTGCAATGCTGAGCAATTTTTTTCGCTTTGGATAATTCATCAACTTCGTTGCTGTGGTCAAAACCGACAGAGAAGGTCTTTACTGCTTGTTCTTGCTTAAGCTGAGCGGCAAGAGCAGTTATGCCTGCGGAATCGATGCCGCCGGAGAGATAGACTCCGACGGGAACATCTGCGAGGAGGCGTTTACGAACTGATTCCAGAAGACGATCACGAATCTCTGTTGCAGTACCGATCTTTCCATTTTGCTGAACAGAGAGATCCCAATATTTTTTGATGATACATTCTTTACCATGAAGAGTGATCGTGTGTCCGGGAGGAAGGATTTTAATCTGCTGAAATAGCGTTTCATCTCCAGGAATGTAGCGGAGATTGAGATATTGCTGCAACGCATTTTGATTTAGCTGGCGGGGAATGGTCTGATCTGCGAGAAGGGATTTAATCTCGGAGGCGAAGGCGAATCTTGTCCCGTTCCAAAAGTAATAGAGTGGTTTTACCCCCAATCGATCGCGGGCGAGAAAGAGTGTTTCTGTCTTTGTGTCCCATAACGCAAACGCGAACATCCCATTCAATTTTTGAATGATCTTCTCTCCCCATTCTTCATAGCCGTGAACAATCGTTTCAGTGTCGGTGTTGGATGAGAATGAGTGGCCGCGCTTTTCTAATTCTTTACGGAGCTCTTGAAAATTATAGATCTCGCCGTTAAACGTGATCCAGATGGTCTGGTCTTCGTTACTCATCGGCTGTTTACCGGCAGGTGAAAGGTCAATAATGGATAGGCGGCGGTGGCCAAGGCTCATCTTTCCATCGCTGTACGTTCCCGCGGCGTCGGGACCACGATGGATGAGAAGTGTGTTCATCTCTTGTAATAGTTTCTGATCCTCTCCGTTGAAGCCGCAGATGCCGCACATTTTCTATTTCCTCTGTTTGTGTTGTAAGTCGGCAGCTTGTTTGTTCATCACTAACTCCTGTTTCCTTAAGCGGCAGAGGACGTCTTCTTGTAGTTTACGGTTGCGATCGAGCATATCCGCGATAAGGGCAAGAATCATCAACAGAACGCCGATGATGATAAGGAAGACGTTGGCGTAAACAACGATAAGGTAAGGATCGATACGACCGATGAGAAGCCAGCGGATGAAAAGGATAAAGCTGCTGAACGATCCGAGTAAAAAGAGAAAGACTCCGGTGAGCCCAAAGAACTTGAAAGGCTCGTAATCACGCATACTACGAAGGATGATGAGCGATACTTTTAATCCGTAGGAGAAGACATTCTTGACGACGCGTGATTTTCCTTTCCGCTCACCGATGACGCGGCAAGGAACTTCGATGATGCGAAAGCCTTTCTTGACGAGATCGATGAACACTTCTTGAGTATAGGTAAACCGCCCGAAAAGAACAAGGTTTAATGCTGCTTCTTTTGAATAGGCACGGAAACCACATTGGGTATCGTAATACTTTTTCTTAAGGAAAAGATTAAGAATTCTAGCGAAGAATTTATTGCCAAAGATTTTAATTGCAGGCATCTTTGGTGTCAGACGCGGATCTTTGAATCGTGAACATGTAGCCATGTCTGCTTTGTGGTCTACGATGGGTTGAATAAGACGCGGGATGTCTAAGGGGTTAAATTGGCCGTCAGCATCAATGTTGACGATAATGTCTGCTCCCATCTTCAGTGCTTCGTCAATGCCATCACGGAACGTAATCCCTAGCCCTTTGTTGGTGTTGTGAGAAACGATACGATCCGCACCGGCTTCTTTGGCAACATGAATAGTATGATCTTGAGAGCCATCGTTAAGAACGAGAACTTCTACTTTTCTCGCGCAATCGCGAGGAATGGAACGGATAACGTTGCCGATCGTCTTTTCTTCATTATAAGCGGGGATAAGTACGACAAGATGAAGCTCTTCTGTTTTCAGATTAGTAACCATTTTCATATCAGTAGACCTCGGGAAGTGATGAGAGTGATGACTACAAAACAGAGCTGGAAGCTGTGGAGAAGATAGACTACTTTTCGTTCAGTCGTTTTGATCTTTAGTTTGTTTAAGATGCGAACGGCGAGATGTTCTAGCCCATAATTCTTTTCGTAACGTGGTTTTAGCGTTCCATCTTCTTGCACCTGAGTGAAACTCTCTATTTGGAATTTACCACGTAATTTAAGGATAAATTCGAGAATATAAGGGATGAAGAGGATGATGATCACTTTCTCTAAATTAGCCATGATCGCAATAATTCCGGCGAGCGCTCCGACGGAATACGTCAACGTGTCTCCGGGAAAAACTGACGTGGGGTATTTGTTAAAGATGAGCATACCAAGAAGAGCCGCAACCATACACAACGCGACAACAGCAGTCCAAGAGGAACCGGTGACAGCTGCGAAATAAGCGAGAGTAGTGAGAATAATAATCCCTTGTCCGGTCTCTAATCCGTTGTATCCCGCAAGCATGTTGAAACCATTGGTAGTCATTAAAATGATTCCTGGAATGATGATTAGAGGATAAAGGCTTCCTAGATCGGTGAGGCCGAGAAAGGGGATGTGCATCAGACGTGTTCCCGCATTGACTGCCATGATTGGAGCGGCGACGAATAGGGTTAGAAGAGGTTTCTGCCATTGACGTAAGCCGATTTTCCATCCGAGGATGTCATCAATGATGCCGATAATGCCAGCGATGAGGATGGCCGTGAGAACAGCGAGGATGGAAGCGATGTTACTATTTGCTTTGAGAAGAAAGACGCGCATCGCGATGTATCCCATAATTCCCATCAGAAATCCTAACAGAACAACAACTCCTCCCATTTCTGCTACTACGTGGTTGTTATTTTTGTGGATATCTTTGCCTGTGAGGCCTGCTTTTTGTGCGCGTTTGATCCAATAAGGCATGATCATCCAGACGAGAATTGTAATGGCTACAAAGAGTGGGAAAAATTGGCTTCTGAAGAAGAGCATAAAATCCATGATTTTTTTAGGAGAAGTTCGTTTTAAATAGTTTGTGGATGGGTGGTCTTTTTATGGTCTGGAGAGAGAAGGACCATTGTTTTATTCTTAGTTAAGTACCGGCTCTGTAGAAAATCTCGAAAAAGTCGCTTCGGCCGTTGCGTTCGTGCTGCTTTTGCTACAACTTCTACAGTTAAGCAGCACCAATAACTTCGGGATATACCAGTTCTCACGTCATGAGAAATTCGCCGAAAGCGTCTCACCCCTCATAAATAGTAGGGCTTGAACTGAGACGCTTTCTTGATAGACGAATTTCTGTGACACAAGAAAAGCAGAAATGATAGCGATAGCATTCATACATGATCTAAAGATCAGGGCATTCTGCTTTTCTCAGTGCAACCTCTTGGTCCAAGCAGCGACTTTTTCTACAGTGCCTTAAGTATCCAAAAGTTTTAATAGGACTTCTTTCTTTACGTTGAGAAATGGCATTGTGTGAGATGTGCGGGCGGACGGGAGACCTGTTACGGGCTCTGGTGGAAGGAGTAGACTTATCTGTTTGTCAGGTCTGTGCGAAACATGGCCAAATCCAAAAGAATCAACATTTTTCTTCATTTCGCAGTGGGGGATATCACCAGCAAGGTAGACGTTCTTTTTCATCTCCACCTAAACAAGAGAAAGAATGGAAAGTAGTTGATGATTTTTCTCGGTTGCTTCGCTCCGCGCGCGAACGGAGCACGTTGAGCCAAGAGGATTTTGCTGTACTCTTGCAGGAACGGGAAAGTGTTGTCAACAAGTGGGAAGCGGGGACGGTAAAACCAAGTCTGGAGACAGCGAAGAAATTGCAGAAACTGTTAGGGCTGACGCTTGTTGTCATCGATGAAGCTGTCGGTGAAGAAATTGTTTCTGCGAAGAAGTCAGATGAATTGACGTTAGGAGATTTTATGAAAATGAAGAGGAAGTAAAGTTTTTGCTCTGCTGATTCATTTAAATAACTTGTCACCCGCGTCTTCTTGCAATATTTCCATCATCGTTTACAAAGTAATGATAACCAACTTCTCTCTTTATGCCTACTTTAGCCACGGTTTGTTTCATATTATTACTTGTTGTTCTAGAAACATCCCCCTTTTCATCAACGAAATAAGTATATCCCGATTCCAGCTTGACTCCCACTCTTGCTACTATTTGAGAATCTGGATGGGGGATGAGAATCTGGATGGGGGACTCTAAATCTAATTTTAGTAGAATATCTTTAACAAACCCGATTATTGAGAGAATTATCAGTCCCCAGCCAAAAATTCCTAGTGTGGTGGTAACTACTCCAACAGTTAGCAAAATCCATCTCCAAGAAACCAGATAATATAATAACCGATTATCCCCTTTTAATTTTGATAGTTTTTGATTATACTCTTTTAGCTTTTGTTCTTTTCTCCTCTCTTCTTCTTTTCTAAAATCTTCCTGTTCTCTTCTTGATTTTTCACTCTCATTTTTGATATGATTACTTTTACAATGCGGACAAACTGATGGCTCTCCAACATCTTTCCTAGTTCTCCATTGATATTCACAGGAGTTGCAAACAAAATGATCCCCACTTACCATGACATAAATGAACGGTCGTTTAATTATAAACTTTGCCTAAACTTTTGGGTAAAGTTTATATTATCTCTGATACTAATTTAAATATATGACTTTGGAATATATCACTACACTTATATCATTAATTGTTGGAATCGCGTTAGGATATTACTTTGGAAGATACAAAGCATATCAAGATACTGACATTTCTAATAAATCTGCAATGTTACAATCATTAACTACACAGGTAACTGAAATGAAAGTTAAATTTGATGGTTACGAAAAATTAAGAGAAGAGAAAGAGAAAAATTTGGATCGATTAAGTGAACAAAAGGAGAAAAGATATCAAGATTTTGTTGATTCGACAAAAAAGTTCTTCGAGAAACAAGATGAAGTGAGAAGCAAATATGAAGAGAAAAGAGATACACAAATGAACAAATTTGCCTCTGTTATTGATGCATTTAACCGAGTAGTTCACGGAACGAAGACAAGAGGAATTGTAGGTGAGGATTTATTACGACAATATCTTCAGGAATCTATAAAAGCAGGGATTATCAAAACTTCACTAAGAACGGAGTCGGGGGAAGTTGAATTTGCTTGGAATCTTGGGGATAATATGTATATTCCTATTGATGCTAAGCTTCCAGACCTGATAGAACTTATTGAGTCCATCACCGAAGAAACGACCCAAGCTGAGAAGAATAGTGTTAGAAAAAAAATCATTGATAAAATAAAGCATGAGATAGAGCGGGTGCAAAAATATAGAAACCAGAAAAACACAATTAATAAGTGTATTCTTGCTGTTCCAGAGAGTGCTATTGAACTAGCTCCAGAAATGAT
Source organism: Candidatus Woesearchaeota archaeon (assembly GCA_016181265.1). Taxonomy (GTDB): domain Archaea; phylum Nanobdellota; class Nanobdellia; order Woesearchaeales; family GW2011-AR9; genus JACOZP01. The sequence goes on along the minus strand of JACOZP010000007.1, from coordinate 20,839 downwards.
AGAATCGGGGGCAAGTAAGAATGTTTTTGTCTGTTCTTATAAACAAGTTTTTCTTGTGGGTTATATCTTAGCCGAAGAATACGAAAAGATGAAAGAGGAGGGAGATATCGGAGAATTGAGGAACACGAATAAGACATTATTGGGGATATTAAAAGAGATAATCACGCTTACTGATACTATTGAAAAACAAGCTAAATCAGTACTTAAACATAATGATGTAATAAAAGATAAAATCCATGAGGGACTGAGATCTTAATCTTGAGTAATCCTTTTTTCTACACCAACAGCGCTAAAAAGAATGTTACTACTCCTAGAATAATCCCTCCTGCGACATCTTCCCAATCATGCTTCTTGAGATAGACTCGTGAGTAGATAATCAGTGCTGAGAAGCCTACAAGAAAAATAGTGACGGCATTTTTCTGGACGGCGTTTAGAACAATCATAACCATGGCCACAGTGCGGGCAGTATGCAGGCTGGGGAATGATGCCGCATCTATCTTTTCTATAAAATTCGCATGGGTTTGCTTGTGAGGTCGGTCTTTAAAATAGAACATCCTGATGATCGTCGTCGCGATGAGAGTAAAGAAGAACGAGAAGAGGAGCTGCCAAACTAAGGTCAGTTGTCCTAGCGCGGCTATAAATAAGATCAAGAAGAAATGGAAAGCAAAACTTCCCAATGAAGTAATATCCCTGAAGAAGACGTCCAGATATTTCTCGAATTTGTGGATTTTCATGTTTTTAGAGGAGGTAAACTACTGCGGCTGCAGTCAGCACCCATATTATAATCCCTATCAAAAGAGGGACGTCTTTTATACTTTTTTCGGGATTGCGGGCAATAGATGAGCCGCTCGTGATGAGATTATAGAAACGAAAAATGCTGTAAAGGGCCAAAGGGAGCGTGGCGATGAGAAGAGGATGTTCGCTTAAGAATGAATAGAGTGCATAAGAAATAATCAGCAGTGTCGTGGAGATGATCATAAGGGTATTGGTTATTTCTGGGGTGTATTCTTGTAATACTTTCTTCGTCATCCCTGCTTTTTCACGGAGAAGATGGAGATCACTGTAGCGCTTTCCGGCTGCGAGGAAAAGGGCGAGGAAGAAAGGGACAAGGATGAGCCATGGTGAGATTATCACGGAGATGGCTACGGCACCGGCGACAGCGCGGAGGACAAATAAGAGAGAAATAGCGATGATGTCGGCAAAGATCACCTTCTTGAGGATGAAAGTATAGAGTTGGCCGAGGATAAAGAAAGAGGCTGCAGTAATCACGAAGAGAAGATTGATTGAAAGAGCAAGATACGATCCGGCAAGAAGAAGGAATAGAACAAACAATAAAGCAGAGGCTGGTTTGATCATTCCCGACGCCAGCGGCCTTAGTTTGCGTTCAGGATGAAGCTGATCTTCCTTGTGGTCTTTGAGATCATTGATAATATATCCTGCCGATGAAAGAAAAGACAACGCGAAAAAGGCAAGGATAGTCTGCTGTAAAGCTTGAACACTTGCTAGGTTTCCGGAGAAAAATATTGCCAGAAAGATGATACTATTCTTGTACCATTGGTTTATCCGAAGCAGTCCTCCTATCTGTTTGGTGTTCATTCTTTCTCTTTCTTTAGATCGTAGAAGCTGGTTGTGCAGCTTTTAATTGTTTTGTGGAAAATAAGCTGGTTCTCTTTATCAACGCTCTGGATAAATTCTTCTTTCTGACGTTGGCAGAGATGGTCGTCTGGAGGACAGATGAGATCACAATCCGTAAGGAGAAGTAAACTAGCACTTTTTTTGTTTTCGGCATAGACTGCAGAGGCAAATTCCATATTCCCCAGCGGAACAACTTTGTTGTCAGCGTATGCTGTAGGCAAGGGATTGCTGGAAATAATCGGCAGCTGCGTTGTTATTTCTGTCAATTGCTCTCGTAGCTCTTCCGGATAGATTGTTTTTTCAAAAGAGAGCGGACCGGGAATAAAAATGATGCTAAGAGCGACGCAGACGATCACGAATGAAGCGGGAGAGAACGCTGGTCTCTCTTGTTGGCAGAGCCAATGATATATCCTTCTTGCTGTTTCTATAGACAGGAGAGCGAGGTAAGGAACGATCACGACAAGATAGCGCGGCTCTTTTCGCGGGACGGTTAGAAAATAACCGATGGTTACTAGACAGAGGGATAAGAGGAGAAATGAATACGGATTGTCAATTCTTTTGTTCTGAATACTGTCTTTAACGAATAGATATATATATCCTCCAAAAAAGAGAAAGAGCGGATACATGAGGAAAAAATGAATAAAATAATATGATACTCCCGACCCATACAACCAAGTAGCTGTCGTCACAATCCAAGCTCCTGCTTTTAGTGGCGCGAGAGGATTGCCGAGATAAAGCTGGTTCAGGTAGCCATATGTCAGGAGGACAAGTAAAAATCCTCCTGTTAATAGAATCGTCTCTTTTATCTTTTCGGAGATTCTTTTTTGCCTGACGAAGATGGTCAGAACAAAGATTGGAAAAACAATTCCCTGAGGGAATTTTGCGAGAACGGAGAGTCCTATGAGGATTCCGGTCAGGATGAGCGAGCGATTTTTTATGAAGAGATATATTGCCGTCAGGCTGAGAGCCATGGCGAGCGGTTCTGTAAGAATCAATCCGGTATGCATAAGAAAAACAGGAGTTATACTGGTCAGAAACGCTGCGAGAAATGCCGTCTTCTGATTGAAGACGAGAGCCCCGATCCGATAGGTTAGATAGACGATGAGTAGTGAAAAGAGAACATCTAAGACGATCCCGGCGATGATGGGGTTTATTCCGGCTTTCCAGATCATTCCCAAGAGGAGAGGATGGAGGGGCGGGCGGAAGACTTCAAATAATCCCGCGTTTCCTTGTGAGAGAAGAAATTTTCCCATTCCTACATAGATATAAGAATCCCACCATAAAGGATTTTGAAATGAGAGGTAGAATATCCTTATCAGAAAAGAAAAGAGAAGAATAGTCAGGAGGGGATGGTGTTCTGCTCTTTGTCGTAGTTGAATAATTCGTCTCTGGATCGGTTCTATTTTTAATTTTGACATTGTGGCGCTTCACGTAATGATGAACAGATTATTTCTTTCATCTGGTCTTTATCTACCACTCCTTCGTATTTTGTATTGTCTATGATCAAAGTGGGGAATTGGGTGACGTTGTATTGTGATTGAATTATCTTAGCCATCGGTTCTCGTTCAACTAAGTCTAGATTGACGGGGAAAACGAGAAGCTTATCTTCGAGGAGATTCTTATAGTAGGTGAGAATTGTTCCTTGACCGGAACAGGATTCACATTCCTGTCGATAAAAATAAATCACCGGGACAATGTCCATATTACATTTTTGCTTACTTTCTTTAGCGAGAAGCCAATACCGTAAGTTGTCCAAGAGGTAGCGGCGCTCTACGGTTATTTTCTTAGCATCGTTTCCCGTCTTCTTCTCTTCGTAAGAGATAACATCATTGAGCGAGTTGGAGAGATCGGTGATCGTTTCTTGCAGCGTCGCGGCGAGGATCGGGCAACTATTTTCATTATGGAATGTGGTGAGGAAAAGATATTGCAGCTGAAGGCTTTGATAGCGGACTTCCTGATCTTGATTGACCTGTTGGACGAGACCATATCGTGCGTCTTCTAAGATCAGGCCAAGGGTAAGACCCAAGCCAAAAATCAAAGCGGTGATGATGCCGGCGATGATGTATTTATCTGTACTGATCGTTCTCCAAGATTTTTCTTTCGTCTTCTGTTCTGTATCGTTTTTGTGTTGGTCTACCATTTCATCTTCTTCCCTCTTGAGAATTGACCTAATGAAATCAAAAGGATCGTCCCTTTGAGAAGATAGTACCCCGCGAAATAAGGGATGATGGGGAGCCATCCGAACTTACTGATTCTTTCTTCAGCATTTTTGTGAGCTGCATAGAAGAAGATGAATCCTATGATGAAGAGAAGCAGGACAAGAAATAGTAGCTTGAAATCCATCAAGAGGAATGTAAAAATATTGACATTCGATTTGAAAGAGACAGCATAATTGATAAGGTCAAAATTGATCGCACTCATCCGTCCGAACACTCGCATTAGAGGGAGAAAGATGTAATAAAGAGAAATAGTAATTCCGGCGACGGCTAAAAAGTAACCTAACGTATTTTTTACCATCTGCATCAGTCCGAAATCTCCATATCTCTTGTTGGCAATCATCTCGCGATATTGGTGGAGACAGATAACGCTGCCGAGATACCAGCGGCGTCGCTGGCGATAGAATGGTCTTAACTTAGCTGGCGCGGTCGTGTAGACATAACCATCAAAGCATTGTTTGATCTTATATTGTCTTAACTGGACGCGGTACGCTATCTCTTGATCTTCAGTGATATTTTTCTCATCGAATCCTCCGAGGGAGCGGATGATTTCCGTCCGATAGATAGAGAATGGTCCGGGTGCGACATACAATGAATGAAGAGTACTGGTGAGCCGGCTGAAAAGAATCATTACTAAGTATTCCAGCCATTGAATCTTCTGGAGGATCGTCTTTGGATCGGCTACTTTCATCGCCGGTGTGATGATGGCGACGGAAGGATCGTTCTCTTTCTGGTACAAAGCGACCATCTTGCGCAAGGTAAGTGGGTGGACGAAAGAATCGGCATCAAGACAAGCAAAAAATTCTCCTTTAGCGAGAGCCAACGCTCTGTTTAATGATGCTGCTTTCCCTCGGTTTTGATGTGAAAGAAGATTATATTCGGGCTTTCCTCTGATAACATTTTGGATTACTTCTTCAGTGTGATCCTTTGATCCATCGTTAATGATGATGACTTCTATCTTCTCTTTTGGGTATTCTAATTGATCAATTGATCTTAACGTTTTTTCAATTGTTTTCTCTTCGTTGTAGGCGGGGACGAGAATGGAGACGAACGGATACGAGATGAGATTAGTCTCCGTTTTTTCTTTGCGGAACAGTTTCTTCTGATCAAAATAGACGAGGAGAAGGAAGATGGAGAAATATAAAGAGAGAATGTAGCTGATCCACAAGATGATTGAGACAAAAAGATTCATTGATTAACCACTCTTTCGTTGTATGCTTCTGCTTATTCTATCCCCTCCGGCTGAGGACCGAATTTCCAGATAGCGCTTCCTCCGGCTGAGTAGAGTAATTTAAACCTTTCGTTTTGGAAGAGGAAAGGAAGTCCTTGATCGGGAGGAAGACGTCTGGTGGCAGCTTCTGAAAGATAGATATATTCTATCTTATTTTTCTCTAGGAGAGGAAAGAGCTGGTGGATATATGTCGCGCTGATGATAGCGGTATTTTCTTTCTCCCTTTCTGCATCTTGATCGTAGCTGGCAAAGAACGTATCTTTTTCTGCGAGATAGTGCACATAAGCTGCATCTTCAGGAAAGGTTGCGACGACGATGGACGAGGTTAAGTCGTCTTTCATCCACTGAAGGACTTGGAGATCATTGTGGGTCGGGCTAGCGGTTTCTAAGCGGGAGATAAATGTTAAAGAGGAAAAGATTATGCCTAAGAGAAGAAGAAAGAGGGTGAATTGCTGAAGTGTAGGAAGCTGCCATTGTCGTTTAATGAGATTGATCACGGCTTCTGTTGCGAAAAAGATAAAGACGATACTTAGAGGAAGGATTGTTTCTGTGTTATAGACATAGGCCGGGATAAGGAGAGGGAGTGATAGGTAAGGTAAGGCGTATGCTGTTCTTTTTGGCCAGGAGATGATGAATCCAATCAGCGCGAGAGCGGCGATGAAAAAACTCATCCCGCTAAATCCTCCAAAATCGGAGATTAGATCCCGTGCTAATTGAGAAGCATGGAACGGGCCGAGGATAAACGGAATTTTGGATACTAGCGAGGTAAATAGTAATGAGGTGAGGAGTGCGATGATACTTCCCCAGATCACACGACGCTCTGTCTTTTCATTCTTTAATGCGTATAATAGAAAGATGAAGAAAGCGAAGAGAGCGCTCCATTGATCAAGGCAGGCGAGCAGGATGCTTGTAATGATAGAACAATAGCGTAGGCCTGGCTTTTTCTGGAAGAAAAAGAAGAAGGAAAGGCTGAAGAGGAACAGAAATACCATTGCTGATGACAATGTCGTGGCACTTTTCATGAACGCCGGCGTAAGAATCAGAAAGAGAGAGAAGAGACCGGTGAATAAAAGTGATAGTTCTATTTTTTTGAAAACGTGCCAGATAATCAAAAGTGTCGTTATTGTTAGACAGAGAGAAAAAATGATTAGTAGATTGCTTCCAACTGCTTCTTCTAGGACATGTAGAGGATAATAGTAGGCTGTTTTCCAACTGACTGCTTGGGAAGAAGTTAGATGATAATAACTCTCGGCTCCCGTGAACAGGGGCTTATTTTCACTTATGTTATGGGAAATAATCATTCCGCTGAGGAGGAAGAAGAGGAGAAGAAGATAGATCTTTTGATATTGGAGACAGTGCTGAAGAAGTCTTGATTCTTCGATTCCTTTTGTTTTCGATGGTTGTTTCTGTTTCATGGTTATTGAGATTCCTGAAGCGTACAACGAACGTGATAAATACGCGCACCATTGTCATATTCGTCCCCTTCGTTATAGACCATCTCAAAGCATTTTTTGTTGAGATAGCGCAGGGAGTCGATTTCCTCTGTTTTCAAACTATGTGATGTCAAGATGATGTACTGGAGGTCATATTTATTAAGTAGTCCGAGAGCAAGTGTTTGGAGCGTAGTATGATAAAGGGTGTTCATATCTGCTAGTCGTGTTCCTACGTCGCTGACGGTCCCGAAACGGTCATCCATCAGATTGCGACGTTGTGCGTAGTAAGTCACGAGGTGACCTTCTTCTAGACGGGAAACGATGCCGGTCTCGGGAGGTGTATGTTCTTTAATCCAAATGAATGCATTGATTTCACTGTCTGATGGCGTTTGAACCTGAAGAGCATTTGCGATGGCAGGAAGAACCGTTGTTGGTAAGAGAAGAAGAATGAGGAGTGGAGCAATCCATTGCTGTTTCTTTGTCAATTTAGTCTTAGCAAGGTAGGCTCTAAAATCATCATAAAACATTGCAAAAAGGATCGTGAGGAGGACTCCAAAAAACATCAAAGAGAGGCGAAATTGGATAAGACGGAACCACGTTAGAAGAGAAGTCGAGATCGCCAGACTAATTAGGAGAAAAGCACGGGTGTTGCGAAGTTGGAAGAGAGCTTGGTAGACAATGTAAATCCCTGCGATGAAAGGGATGACACTGACGAGAATAATTGCTTGAAATAATGAGATCTGAGGAAAATATTGGCTAAGGATGGCTTGTGGTATATTCTGCCACACAAATTTCACTCCTTCTTTGGCAAAAAGGTTTTTGAAGAACAAGAACTCTGTCCAGATGAAGAAGAAAGATGAGAAGAGAATAACTTCTATCTCTCCTTTACTTATTTTTTTATTTTCCAATATGGAGAGAAGTAGATAGATGATAAATCCCATAACCAGAAGGAAAGTTGCATTGCTGGTGAGGGAACAGATCAGGAACGAGCCGAGAAAGAGATAGAGATATCTCGGTTGATCGATCTTTAGGAAAGTATAGGTCGTGAATAATGCTAGCGGGATGAAGAGGGTGTCGACCGTAAAATTATTAGCAGTAGCAAAGACAACTGGAAGGAAGCCAGCAAGGAAAGCTGCGAAGAGAGATCCTTCTTCACTATTGGAAATAGTTCGACTGATGAGGAATACGAGCAGAGGAAGCAAGGCGAGCAGTAGGTTAGGGAGGATGGTGGCAACAGCATTTAGAGGTAGAAATAAAGTAAAGAGTGCGCCGAGATAGTAAAAAAAAGGAAGGAACGTAATCTCTCTTCCTCCATATGATAATTCGTCTTCAAAGAGGGGAAGTCCGGTCTCAGCGATGTTTTCTACTTGTCGAAAAGTGAAATAAGATTCATAGGTGAAATTGGGCACTAGTTGTGCTATGGCTAAACGGGCAATGAACGTTACGATGATGATGGCGGTAAGCCAATATGCTGTTTTTCGCTGCATCTAACGAGAAAAAGCAGTTGTCTTTTATAAGTTTGTCTTTAGGGCTCATAATCTATTTAAAGAGATTATTTTTTTTCTATTTATGAAACTGATTATTGTTAGGCATGGAGAGACTGATTGGAATAGTTTAGAATTATGTCAAGGTCATGCTAATATTCCTCTTAATGGGGCGGGTTTGAGACAGGCAGAACAAGTAGCTCAACGATTTACGTCTGAAACGATTGATTTAGCATTTGCAAGTGATCTGGAAAGGGCAGTTCAAACAGCGCAACTTATTCTTGCACGTCATCCAAATGTGCCTGTTGAGTATACTAGGCAACTCCGTGAACGAGATTATGGTGTTTATGAAGGAAAGACTTATTCTGAATTCCGTCGAGGTATTGTTGAGTCTGGTATTCCTTCTCATCTTTTTCAACCAGAGAGAGGTGAATCTCTTGTTAATGTACAGAGACGGGCACTGAGTTTTTATGATAATCTCTTCCTACAATATCCTTCAAAAACCATAATGGTGGTTGCACATGGTGGTGTGATTCAATCCTTATTGTTAGGGATTGATAACGAGTCATTTGATGAGGAAACACGAAAGCGATATCGTCATGATAATACGGGATATAGTATCCTCACTGTTGGCCTTTCCGGAGAACATGATTACGAAGTCTTTAATTGTGCTAACCATCTGAAGAAATAGGCATTCCATTCTCTAAATATTTATAATTGCAAAACATTCAAGGAATCTATGACAAAAGTATCGTCCGGCGCAGATTTTCTTGATTTGTTTTTAGAAGGGGGTTATGATACGGATATTATCACGACTATCTATGGCCCTTCTGGTTCCGGGAAGACGAATCTCTGTTTATTGGCGGCAGTTAGAATGGCGGAAAGTGGGAAGAAGGTGTTGTTCGTCGATACAGAAGGAGGAATTGCTGTTGAAAGAATTAAACAGCTAAGTTCACGCCATGAAGATGTTCTACAAAGAATCATGTTTCTGAATCCGGTGACGTTTGAAGACCAAAAAGCGATCTTTGGTGGGTTGAAAATGCTGGCAGTTGATGATGTGGGGTTGATCATTGTTGATTCTATTTCAATGCTCTATCGCCTAGAGTTGAGCCAGGCAGAAGAAGTGTACGATGTTAATTCAGCGTTAGGAAAGCAGCTTGCACAGCTGGTAGAAATTGCGCGGACGAAGAATATTCCAGTCTTGATCACGAATCAGGTCTATGCGGATTTTGAACGTAAAGATAAGGTTAAAATGGTCGGTGGAGATCTATTGAAATATGGCTCCAAATGTTTGCTGGAGGTACAGAAGTTTAATTCCTGCCGAGGTTTGATCCTACGAAAACATCGTTCACTTCCGGAGGGGAGAGAATTAAAGTTTAAGATTGTTGGAATGGGGATTGAAGAAGTGTGTGGGTAGGGTGGATTGAACTATTTTTAGAAAAGAATTTTAAAGTCAGCCGATTTGATGAGACTATGAAAGATTTAGATTCAAGAGTTCAAACGATTGAGCAGCGAAATAAGAAAGTAGAATTGGATAAAGCGTGGGAGACAAGTCTTACACGTAAACTCATTATCGCCGTCTTGACATATTTCGTTGTTGTCTTGTTTTTCCTTACGGCTGGCTTGCCAAAACCATTCATTAATTCAATTGTGCCGACGCTTGGTTTTGTGCTTTCTACTCTTTCTCTACCTTTTTTCAAGAGATTCTGGTCTAGATATAATCTTTAATTCGTTCGTGGACTTCTTCGTGGATTAGCCAAAGGACAAGGATAATCGCATCGATATCTGCAGCATGAGTTTGGATTCCCCACTGCGGACAAAAGTTGCTGGCGTAGTGCAATGGCCAGAAAAATGTTTTGTATCCTCCATACAAACAATCCAAGATCAGGTGCATGAACCAGCCAAAACTGATGACATAAAAGATCTTCGCCCATTTTATATTTTTATAATACTGGAATAAAAGCGCAATTCCTAAGAACGAAAATACAAAAAATAAACTATGCGTAAAGAGACCATGGAGATCAGTCGTAGAGGATGTAAAGAAGTGATAAAGCCAGGTCAGAGGAACATCAATATCAGGAGCTAACCCTGCAATTCCGCCAATGACAAGCAGATATCGTGGAAAGCGTTTTTTACCAAAAACATAATGTCGAAAGAGATCGAGAATGACGATTGCGACAATGACATGTGTCACTGAGTTGGCCATGATGAAATGATAATTATATCGTTAATAAATGTTTGTTCTCGCGGTAATCGCTTAGCGGCAGCTAAACAATGACTTATCACTCTTTTTCTTTGACGATTCTCTCTTGCGTGTCAAAATAAATCCCTCGAAGATCTTCTTCCCGCGAGACTTTTGGGTATTGCTTTTCTATGAGATGTTCGCTGACAATCTCGGCAAGAGTTCTACCTCTTAGGTAGCGTTGTCTGCTCTGTTCGTAGAGATCGAGGATTGTTTGGTAAGGAATTGAGGGATGTTCTTTTTGGAGGGACGCTGCTCGTTCGGCAAGGTCATCAGTAAATGCCCCATAATGTCGTTCAAACGCTATCCTTGCACAAAGGAAACCAAAGGCAACATCAATCAAAGCATGTTGTTTTGTATATAAGACGGCAGAGGCCATCCGTTCGAGTGAGTGTTCTGCCTCAGACTGTTGTGCTGCGGGAATAAACTCTTCACGAAGATTATACATTAATGAAGAGAATGCAACGTGTAAACTTGGGCAACAATTTACGGGTGAGTCAACCCACTGAACTAGATGAAGTCCCCATTGCTGATGGACAGTGAAGCGTGGCATGATTGTTTGAGATGTTCTGTAGACTTCTTGCGCCATTTGGTTTGCGGTGAGAAAGCAATCTGCGAGCTGTTGGACTTCGTTTCGAGAATGTTCTTTGATTCCGGTTTTAAGGACGGTCAAAAGAAGGGGGAGAAGATCATTGTATGTTCTGCTTTCTTGCGGCCGGAACGGGATTCGTCGGTCGTGTTCATCGTAGACAAAATAGGGGCTTTCATTGCGTTCATGTTGTACGGAAAAATAGGAATCTTGGCAACGCCAAATGCCTTGAGCGATGATTGCGGTTTTGACTGGATGCTGTATCCCCAGCGCTATTGCCTCTTTTAGGACATGAGAAAGATCTTTGCCAAAAGTAAGCGCTTCTTGGAATAAAGAGGTAGGTGATGGTATCATCTGAAGATGTGTTTCTTAAAAGAGAAGGAGCGTTAAAAAGATTGTTTACAGGACGGAGAACTGATTCTTCTTGTGCTTTAATGAAGCGCAGCATAATTATTTTTTGTTTTAGTTGCGTACTGTCTTAATTTTCTTTTGCTATATGCTGAGAAATCTTTTTTTGTCCCTTCAGTGAGCCAGCTGCGTGCATTTCTGATTGCAATTCCCGGCAGGTGATGTGCAGTAGCGATAAATTGGACTAGATCATCATCTTTTCTTTTCGCTGTCGTTTCGAGATGTTTCTCCAGATTTTTTTGCTGTTTGGGGGTTAGCCTAGAGATGAGTAATGCTAGATTGTTTGCAGCGAAGAGATAGGCTGCGGCAACGTGGTCGTCTCCCCGGAGCTTATTGACTGAACCGGGAATTTGGTATTTTGCAGGAAGCGCCCGGCTCATCTTTGAGGCGCCTTCTAAGCAATCTCGAGAATCACAGATGGCGAAAGAAGTAAATTGCCACATGCCAAAGCTACTATATTTATCGTACATTGCAGGGAGGCTTTCAAGATATGTTGCGCCGGCTTCGCGCAGAAGATAGTCGAGTACCTTCGTATTTCTTTTACCGTCAGTACTGGGAAATAATTCAGTCATGCCATATGCGATGATCTCTTTTCCACGTATTGTCTTTAATCCTTTTTGGAGAAGTTTTGTTTTTTCTGCAGATAGATGGTACGCTTCGCGGACTTTTGACCAATTTAATGAGTCATAGACCTGAGAGGTTGTTTTATCTGCGTCTTTGATATACTCTTTCAATGTTGTTTTATGAGGGTTGCGGCGGTACTCTCTAACCAGTTCTCGTTCTGCTTGTTTGGCGGCGGGATTTCTAGCCGATCGGTGATCAGTTTTATAATCCCATAGTGCAGCCAATGCTGCTTCAAAATCGGGCTTTTTGTTCTTCTTGAGGTTAGCGCAGTGTGGGCCGAGAAGTCTCTTTATTGTTCTTTGATCTTGGCCTGCTCCTAAGTATAATGCCTCAAGGTTGCACGCTTCAGTAACCGGCGGGGATACAACTGCTTGAGAGGGATTACGTGGTGGTCTTGCATAGCTGTCTACAGGTTGAGAGAGAGTTGTAATTGCGGCTAGTGCAGCTATTCCATAACGCGTTTTATGAGCAAGAGATTCTAACATATTTCGGAAAGAATTTGGTTTGTTTATTAAGTTTTTGGTTTTGTTATCACTTTTAAGTTTTAACACTTATCCGGGTTGACGAGAACTATTCTTGGAGAAATCTTTATAAATGGCTCTCCGTTTTGAGCTTTTATAGCCGACGTCCAGATCTTTGGAGCTGGATAGAGCTGCGTGAGGCAAAAAAGAACGCAGACAAGAGTAGTTCTTATTCTTGTTTGATCGTTGTCTCCCAAGGAGTGTATGAAAAATGACCGAACAACAAGAAAATCTATTGATGGATTCAAATGAATATCTTAAGAGCGGTATTCATATCGGAACGAAGTTTAAGACTAAATATATGTCTAATTTTATCTACAAAACAAGACCAGATGGCTTGAGTGTCTTGAACTTGAAGAAGATTGATGAACGGATCGCTCTCGCAGCAAATCTGCTAGCACAATATGAGCCGAAAGACATCTTGATCGTGAGCAGAAGGGAGAATGGTTGGAAAGCTCTGCGTCAAGTGACAAAATTAACGGGGATTAATGTTATTACTGGACGTTATCCTCCAGGTATCTTGACGAATACGAATTTAGATACATTTACTGAACCAAAAGTGATTGTTGTCTGTGATCCTTGGCCGGACAGAAATGCAGTCAATGATGCAGCAAAAGTAGGTATCCCGATTATCGCTTTATGTGATACTAACAATCAATCTAACAACATCGACCTGGTTGTCCCGTGTAACAATAAAGGGAAGAAGTCAGTAGGGCTAGTATTCTACTTAATGATCAGAGAATACATGCGCAAGAAAGGTTTATTGCGCACGGATGAAGAACTCTCTGTAAAATTAGATGATTTTGTTGAGGAATAATTTTTTTATTTTTCTTCTCTCTTTTAGCTTAATACTCCGTTCTCTAAATTCATAATCTTTAAATAACATTTTCCGAGTCTTTAGATTTTAATGAAGAAAGTTGTGGTCATTGGCGGCGGGACGGGTAATTTTGCTGTCCTAAGCGGCTTACGGAATTATCCCGTTGATTTAAGTGCGATTGTCTCGATGGCGGACGATGGTGGCAGCACGGGGGTGTTGAGGGACGAGTTGGGTGTTCTTCCTCCTGGGGATGTCAGGCAGTGTCTTGTTGCTCTTTCTGATTCCAGCCGTTTGATGCGCAGCTTGATGAATTATCGCTTTGAGAATGGCGGGTTAGGCGGGCATAGTTTCGGGAATTTGCTTCTTTCCGCGTTAGAGAAAGTAACGGGAAGTTTTGAAAAAGCGGTGGATGAGGCTGGTCGCATCTTATCAATCAGAGGAAAAGTGATCCCGGTGACGACTAATCCTGTCCGTCTAAAGATGATTCTTAATAATCAGAAGATACTAGAGGGAGAAAAAGAGGTACACCTTTCGGAAGAAATTCACAAAGGATATAAGAGCATCTTTTTGGAACCTTTTCCTGAGGTTAACAAGCGAGCGATTGATGAGATTATGAATGCGGATGTAATTATTCTCGGTCCGGGAGGATTATATACTTCGCTGATTCCTAATCTTTTAGTGGAAGGGATCAGTAAAGCGCTGCGGGATACGCAAGCCAAGAAGATTTACGTGGCTAACCTCATCAATAAACGTGGTCAAACACCACTATTTAAAGTAAGTGATTATCTCCGTGAGATCCAACATTATATCGGTAAAGATGTTTTTGATTTCTTGATCGTGAATGAGGGTAAACCGCCGAAAGAATTGATCAAAGCGTATGCGCAAGAAGGGGATTTGGTGCAGAGTGATCTTACTGGTACACGTGTCGTCTCCGTTGATCTGTTAGGCAGTGGGTTGAAAGAGGTGCAGAAAGGAGATACATTGCAACGGAATCTTATCCGTCATGATCCTCAGAAATTGGCACAGGAGTTGATGAGAATTGTTGCTGCTCTTTGATTTAGATGATACGTTATATAGCAAATCGGAACAGCTCTCCGATAGTTATACTGAACAGGATCTTGCTAGAATTGCGTTGTTTCCTGGTGCGGCTGATTTGTTAAAACGGAAAAATATAACTAAAGTACTTGTGACGAAAGGAGAAGAGAAACTCCAGCAGCAGAAAATCAAGATTCTGGGGATCAAGTCTCACTTTCAACGAATCCTTGTTTGTCCGCGAGATGAAGATAAAAGAAAATGTTTTGAGAAAGCATTGGAAGAGTTTCCTGATGAAGAGGCGTGGGTTATCGGCAATCGTCTTGATTCGGAGATCCGTTATGGGAGAGAATTAGGTTTGAAAACAATTTATCTTCGTCATGGAAAGTATAGCGGATATGTCCCTCGTGATGCTTATGAAGTTCCTGATTACGAAGTAGAATGTTTCACGGATATTGCTCAAATTTTAAAGGTAGAAATACGATGAAAGCGGTGATTCTTGCGGCAGGTAAAGGGACAAGGCTCTTACCAATCACAGAAACGATCCCGAAAGTTCTCATCGAGATTAATGGTAAACCTTTCTTATGGTATGTTTTAAAACAGATGAATTCTATCGGAATTCATGATATCTGTCTGGTCATCGGTTACAAAGGGGAAATGGTGCGACAGTTCTTACGAGATAATCATTTTCGTGCTGAATGCGTCGAGCAGAAAGAATTGAAGGGAACCGGTGATGCGGTGCGCTGTGTTAAAGATTTTGTTGGTGATTCTTCATTTATCGTTTATTATGGCGACAATCTATTTAGCGGAGGAGATCTACAGAGATTTGTCCAAGATGATCATCTCACGTACATCGGGGGTGTTAAAGTTTCTCAGCCAGAACGATACGGGGTTTTGTTATTGGAAAAAGAATATCTGCGAGAGATTAAAGAAAAACCCATTGATTTTTTTGGAAACATTGTTAATGCTGGTCTCTATAAATGTACGCCAGAGGTTTTTCCGATTATTGAGCAGTTGAAGTTGTCCCCACGAGGAGAAATTGAGTTTACAGATGCTATTACTGCGTTAGCAACAGAACGAAAAGTAAAAGTCTTAAAGCTGGATGATTATTGGTTAGATCTGGGGAAGAAAGAAGATATCGGCAAGATTGAACAGTTTCTTCAAAAGAGGGAAGGATAGCTTATTCTCTCTGAGTTTTAGCTCTCGTAAGTTTTATATACTTTCTTTTTCTTCTTCAGCTGATGAAAAAGAGGAGAGGTATGTCTAATTCTGGGAATGGGAAGCATGAGAAAGGGAAAACGCTTCTAGTAATGCTGGCGCTGGTCGTCGTCATTCTTTTTGTAGTCGTGCTTTTTCTAGATAGTCCGACAGGTCAAGCGTATTTGATGAAGAATGCTCCCGTGCTTGCTCAAAGTATTTATTCCCCGTAATATTTAACTAAAAACTGCATTTTCTTACTCTTATGGCTCTTTATACCGATATCTACGAACCGGCAGAGGACTCGTATCTTTTGCAGAAAGTAGTCCGCGGCTCCGTTTTTGGAAGAGTGTTGGATATTGGAACTGGTTCAGGCATCCAGGCAATGACTGCAGTGGAGAGCTCACGGGTGCGGGAAGTTGTTGCTGTTGACATAAACCCTGAAGCAGTAGAACGGTTGCAGGCAAGAAAAATTCGTAAGTTAACAGTTTTTCAAAGCGATCTCTTTGAACATGTTGAAGGACAGTTTAATTGTATCATTTTTAATCCTCCCTATCTACCTCAAGATCCGGGAGTAGAAGATGCTGCACTTTATGGCGGGAAGAAGGGGTGGGAGATCACTGAGCGTTTCTTTCGTGATGCCTCTCGATATCTTCATGCGGACGGAAAGATCTTCTTTTTGTTTTCGACGTTGACGAATAAAGAAAAGATCGAAGAGTTACTTCAACATTTTTTATTTTCATTTGAAGAGAGTGCTCGGGAGAAGATTGCGTTTGAGGAATTATTTGTCTATGAGATCAAGAAAACTTCTTTGCTAAGGCAATTAGAGGCCAAAGGGTTGGAATCCATCGGTTACTATACGGAGGGTAAACGGGGTATAATCTATAAAGCTCGTCTGAGCAATATCCTGAATATTAAATCGTTTATTGCTTCTAGAGCAAGCTATATCGATGCAGTGATTAAAGTTAAGAAAGAGAAGAGCGAGGCGGAAAATACGATTCAGAAAGAGAGTTTATGGTTAGAGCGAGTGAATCGGCTAGGGATAGGGCCTCGATTGGTGATGAAGACGGATGTTTTTGTTGTCACAGAATTTGTCAATGGAGAGAATTTGCCGGTTTGGCTGGAAAGACATCCTGCTAAAGAATGCAGAGCCGTTTTGCAGAACGTGTTGCAGCAATGTTTTATCTTAGATCAACAAAAGATTACAAAAGAAGAGATGCATCATCCATATAAACATATCATTGTGAGCATTTCTGGAAAACCGGTGCTGCTGGATTTTGAGCGTTGTCATGATGCTGAGAAGCCACAGAATGTGACTCAATTTGTGGAGTACATCTGTCGGTTGAAGCCGTTGTTGGAGAAAAACGGGTTAGTAATTGATGTGGAAAAATTACGAGTGGCGGCAAAAGAGTATAAAGACTTCTATACTTCTGACTTTTTGGCAAAGATTATTAAATTGCTTTAGTTGGATTAGGTTCATGCCTACTCTTTCCCTTTGCATGATCGTCAAGAATGAGGAACAGTTCTTGGAGCAGTGTTTGCGCTCCGTTCAAAGTTTAGTGGATGAGATCATTATTGTTGACACGGGGAGCACGGATCGTACTACAGAAATTGCCCGTCGGTTCACGGATAAGATCTCTGATTTTGTTTGGTGTGATGATTTTGCTGCAGCGAGAAATGAATCTTTGAAGTATGCTAAAGGGGATTGGATATTAGTTCTGGATGCGGATGAAACCCTTTCAAAGCAGGATCATGAATTGATACGAGGATTGATCTCTTCTGCTGCTGCGGCGATGAGCGGTTTTATTCTCATCCAGCGGAATTACTTTACATCGAGGGAAGATCTTTCGTACGGCTCTTTCTCTGGGTTGAACGTGCGAGAAGCGGGGGATGCGCAGGGATTCGTTTCAGCTTCTCAAGATGTTTATTCCGAAAGCAAGGAGACAGCTGGTTGGCTGCCAACTCCGATCGTCCGTCTGTTTCGAAATGAAAAGAGTGTTGCTTTTTCGGGGAGAGTACATGAGGATGTTACGCCTTCACTCTTGGGGAAGGTCGTCTCTACTGTTATTCCCATTCATCATTACGGTAAGCTGGATATAGATAACTGGAAACGGAAATGGGCTTTTTACGAGCACTTAGGCGAAAAGAAAGCGGGGGAAGAGGGGGATTATTATGCCTATTTTGAGTTAGGAAGACAGTATTTGGAAAGCGGAAATGGCGAATCTGCGGCATTGCTTCGAGCAAAGGAGATGTTTGAAATATCTATTCGCTTAAATGGAAGATTCTGGTTAAGTTGGTTTAACTTGGGAAGTGTTCACCTTCTCAGACGTAATTTGGATGATGCAATCTCCTGTTTGCTTAAAGCGTTAAAACAGAATCCGGATGTCCCCCAGATTTATCTTAACCTTGGTGTTGCGTATGTTCAACTGAAGAAATTTCCGGAAGCGATTAAAACATTTTGGCAAGGCATAGAACGTCATCAACAGAGGGCAGATCTCTATAAAAATCTGGGTTTATGTTATTTGGAGATAGGGAATCAAAAAGAAGCAACTATCGTTTTAAAGAGAGCAGTGGAGTTGAATCCGGACTATGCAAAAGAGTTCAAATTTACCTAGGGTCTCCTAATAAAATTGTATTTTTCCTTCTGTATAAATCCCCTGCTTTAGTTCGACAGGTCGCCAATTGTCTATCACTAGTGTTGCTTCTAGCCAATCGGCAAGCTCTTTTGGGTTACCAATCGTAGCGGATAGGCCGATCAGCTGGGGTTTGATCAGTGTTTTGAGTAGCGTAAGAATAATTTCTAATGTTGGGCCGCGGGAAGAGTCGTTCAAGAGATGAATTTCATCAATAATAACTACTTTGATTTCGTTTAACCAAGAGAGTCGATGTCTAAGGAGAGAATCTAATTTTTCTGTTGTTAAGATAAGAAGATCACTTTTGGCAAGATGTGGCGATTCAGAATCCATATCTCCGGTAGAAAGAGTAACAGAATAGGGCGAATTTTCTAGAAGACGGCGGTATTCCCTGAATTTATCGTTTCCTAATGCTTTCAATGGGACTAAGTAGACTGCTTTACCTTTCCCCAGCGTGTTGCAGATGGCCATGGTGGCGATGAGTGTCTTCCCAGAAGCAGTAGGCGCGCAGGCGAGGAGCGATCTGTTCTCCAAAAGGCCGGCTTGAAGACATTTCTGTTGGATAGGGGTGAATTGACTGAGATGAGCGTATTTTTCAGTAAAATAGCTGGGAAGAGGGATATTCTTTGGTGTATATTTGTTTACTTCTTCCTGCGTTTCACTCGATTTCTGTTTAGCCACTAACTTCATGTATCCCTCGTGAGCTAAATCTTTATAATCTTTTGCTCTATTAAACGAGCTATGGGTCGAAGGTGCTGCTCACCGAAGTGAAAAACAGAACATTGTTTCACAATTCTATTTTTTGTTACATAAAAATGATGAAGTCCCATATCTCTAAAATCTTGTTCTATTGGCGTCTAATGATTATTTCTCCCGTTCCTGGTTTTGGGGGGGTAGCGAAAGGCTTATAAATCAATTTCTGGTAACATAGCCTAATCGTACATTGATTTTCGTTTCCTTTTCCGTCGGGAAGGGTAGAAAAATCGTCTATGAAATCGAAAAGGCCTACACTTCCGGTGTGTGCCATTCGGAATTTTTGTGGACGGTAAAGAGAATCGGTGGTACTGTCGGATACTTAAACACGGAGGTGTGTTTTAATGAAAGTAAAAAAAATGGTGAAACGCTTGTTCGCAGTTGGAACAGGTGTGGCTATGCTGGGAGCAACCGCTATGGGTGCTCTTGCAGCTGATTTGAAAGACTACCCTAGTATGTTTGTAACAGATGGGAAATTTAATGGTTTGTTAGTTGTTGGTGAAAAAGCAGCTCCAATTGACAACCTGGCGATGACTGATATTGCGGCTAACATGAAATATAAGAAAGTTGCTGCTGCAAGTACCACGACCACTACCGTCACTGGTGACGCTTGGCTTGTCGGAACCGCTTCTAAGAAATTAGAGATGGCTAACACCAATGCCAGCACTCCCACGGGAGAGCAGATTTATGATATTGAACAATTCATTGGGAAAGGTGAATTGGGTGCATTAGCAGATGGGACTTATAGTACAACTGGCAGCAGTTCTAGTTACACCCAATACCTCTACTTTGATGTCAAGAACGATAACACTAACGAAATCGTGCGATATGTAGAGAACGATTTAGACGTGACCTCCGATTTCCTCTATGTAAAGAGTGGTGCTAATATTGGAGAATATGTTCTCGAATTCTCCTCCGCTCCGGAGTCTACGATTCAGGATACCGCTGGTGCCGTGTGCAGTTCAGGTACCGTTTTGGACGACTATGAAAATACCAAGTTGACGTTTTTGGGTAAAGAATACACCGTTGTCCTTGCTCGTCGACCTCAGTCAACTCCTGAAGACAGCATTAAATTGACGTTAATGGGTGGAGCTAGCAGCGGAACATTACTCGAAGGTGAATCCACCTCTGTTTCAGTTGCTGATAAAACCTATGATGTTGCCCTTACGTATGTTGATACCACCTATGCTAAGTTTACTGTTAACGGTGAACAAACTGATAAGTTGCAAGTTGGTGACACATTCAAGTTAGCTGATGGGAACGAACTTGGTGTCTCTGAAATCCTTTATCAGAACTATGCTGGTGGTGTACACAGTTCAGACTTTTTCTTGGGCGCAAGCAAAGTCGAACTGCGTGATAATGATATCACTACATTGGCATCAGGAGAAAATGCTTTGAAAGTTGGCACGGAGACCGTTGACGGCGCTGATGTTAACATTGAGGGAACGGACGACAACACTACGTTTACCCTCTCTAAGATTAGGATCAACATGACTGCGCAAGATGACTACTATGTTGGTGCTGGTAAGACTCTCAGCGGAGCTGTTGTTGAACAGGGTGATGAGAAAGAACTTGTCTTCTCCAACAACTGGGATATCTTATACAATGGTCTTGCTGATATCACAACACACGACATCAAGTTGAAATCTTCAACCGATCGGAAATACTCCTTAGTGTGGTATGATGGGGATAACAATATGGTTGATATGCCCTTTACCTTCGCTAATACGAGTACAACTCTTTTGTTAGCAGATGCCGCTGATGAAAAAGAAGTCATCTTGAACGAAGCATTAAACGTCTCTAAGAATGATTACTTTGTTGTCTCTGCAGGAACTGCTTCTGCTGGCACTGCGAAGAGTTATGCTTTGCAGTATAAAGGCGCAGATAAAACGAGTGTGACCAGTCCTAAGATTAGCTTTAAGAACTTGGGAAGCGGAGAAACTTTGGAGTATTCGATTGACACAGGGGCAACGAGCACGGTTGCAACGATTAAACTCGGTGGTTATTCATTTGCTGTGAAGAAC
>JACOZP010000004.1 GCA_016181265.1 Candidatus Woesearchaeota archaeon | reverse complement strand
AGTATTGTATTAAATATCTACTGGAAAGCTCAGCGTCAGAAACAAGCGACTTGGTCGCTGTTCCAGAAAACTGATAGTTTTCAGTTTTCGGATAACCGATCCGAGCAAAGCATGAAATAAAGAAGCAGACTTTATTTCAGCTCAGAAAAGAGATCGCTGTTTCTTTTCTTGAGCGAGCATGCCCTTGGTCTATTGACCGATGGTGGTCGGTTTTCTTTGACTTGCAATCTTTGAGAGGGAATCTTTTAAAAAGACGCGTGGTTTTGAAGTACAATGAGATTGAGCGACTTAGAACAGATGCTGCGTCGGAATTATGACCGAAAGCAGATCGACCCACAGTGCCGAGACAAAGTACTGCGTCACCTTAGGCAGAGATCTTCTGTTGCCGACCAAGATGTCGAACACGTCAAATTATTCACAAAAGTCGCTAAATCTGCTTATCTCGAAAATCAGACCGACTTCGACTGGCATCTCGTAGAGCGTCTTCTCGGGTATCATCTAGAAGGCATCGAGCTCGGAAGAGTGATTTTTGAAAGGACGAAAGATGAAAGAACTCATCGGCTGTACATTCACCTTGCCCATCATGCCGTTGAGTTGATTGATCAAGCGAACTTTAGGAATCGTCGAATCCCTCCTAATAGTAAACAAAAATGGTTGCAAGAGGGATTAAACCTAGCTGACTTAGTTGCTGTTGAAGGAGAACCAAGCATTGCTCGTGTCACAAAAGGAAGAGGCGCTGAACTAGCATTTTCTTTATATTTTGAAACCGGAGAATTATCCTATGCTGAAAGGGGGTATCAAAAATTTGAAGAATTATGTATCCCCGGAGCTGAAACCTCCGAGACGGAAGCGATCATCTTCCAGAAGCGAAGTCTACACGTCGCAAAAGTTCTTAATCGGCTCGTGACGGGTGGCCGGAAGAATTCAACTGATCTCTACCGTTGGGCGATGCGCTCGTATGAAACTTCCGATCCTAATTTGCCTTGTCAATCTCATCAGTTCGTGTTTCGTCTCTATGACCATGCCCGTGCTGCGGAAGAGATTGCTAGGTTCAATAACGATCGAGCTTGGAAAGGCCGTGCTCTTGTTTGCTATAAAGAATTTCTCGAATACGAGCAGGAACATCGAGAAGAACGAATAAACCCGGCGCTCGAAAGACACGCCCGCGAGTTCATCAATGCGGCGCGAAGGTGATAGTATTCAAAATATCATCTCTTCCACCACATTATTTATATACCATTTTCTCTTCCAACAACCCATGCCCATCCATCTTCTTACAGAAGACGTCATCAACAAGATCGCCGCTGGCGAAGTGATCGAACGACCGGCATCTGTAGTCAAAGAATTAATTGAGAATTCCATCGATGCGAACGCCACCCGGATTCTTGTTGAAATCGAAAGTTCAGGAAAGGAACGTATTTGTATCACAGACAATGGAGAAGGGATGTCGGAACAAGATGCCCGTAAATCCATTCTTCGTCATGCTACCAGTAAGATCACATCTGCCGACGATCTTTTTTCCATCAATACCCTTGGCTTTCGTGGCGAAGCTCTAGCTAGTATTGCTGCCGTCTCTCATTTTTCTCTCCTGACGAAGCCGGCTGCGTCTCTTGCTGGCTTTAATCTCATTATAGAAGGAGGTGCCATCATCAGCTCCGGCATTGCTGCGGCGGAACAAGGGACCGTCATTGAAGTCCGCGACATCTTTTATAATACTCCTGCCCGCAAGAAATTCCTTAAGACTGATGCCGTCGAACTGCGCCATATTATTGATGTCGTCACGCACTATGCGTTGATTAATCCCCACATCTCTTTTCGTTTGTTGCACAACAGTCATGAATTACTAAAGTCTCCCTCAACTTCAGAATGGCGTAGCAATATTGCTTCTCTTTACGGTATAGACCTCGCGAGGGAATTGTTAGAAATTCAAGCTACCGAAGAAGGCATCTCTCTCCAAGGATTCATCTGCAAGCCATATCATGCGCGTAACGATAAACATCAGCAGGCTTTTTTCGTGAACACTCGCTGGATCAAAAATCACGATCTCGTCAAAGCAGTTTATGATGGATACCACTCCTTGCTCTTCGTCAATCGTCATCCTCTTTTCGTTCTTCATCTTCAACTTGATCCGACAAAGATTGATGTCAATGTACATCCCCATAAATCGGAGATCCGCATCGAACAGAAAGAACGCATCTGTGAATTCATCCGTAAAACGGTTCACGATTGTTTACAGCAGCACCAATTATTACCATCAGTTAACCTCCAGATGGAACAGCAGACATCCTCTTCTGTTTCCTCAAAAAGAAGCACTTACCGTTTTGAACCTTCAACTCAGACGGTACTCCACGTAAAAGAAGCTGCGGCTGCATCATACCTGTCAGACATGACTCCTGAAACTCCCGTTCCACAATTCTCTCTTCCTCCTTCCTCTTCTCCCTCGTTCTCTTCCACTTCGTCATCATTTTCTTATCCCGCTCCCTCCCCCTCCACTTTCCCCGAACTGCGTCTTCTCGGGCAGATTCACAAGACATTCTTTGTCGCCGAAACACACGGCGGCGTTTTCTTCATCGATCAGCATGCCGCTCATGAACGTGTGATGTACGAACAGCTGATGGCGCAATTAAATCAGGGAAATATTGAGACTCAAGAGCTACTGAAAGGGGAAATTTTAGATCTAACTCCGGTAGAAGCAGTTCTCTGCCGGGATTTCCAAACACAATTTGAAGAGATGGGTTTTCGGGTTGAGAATTTCGGAGGACAGTCATTTATTCTAAAGACCTCTCCTGCTGTTTTTGGACGCCAACAAGTAAGAAGCATGTTCATGGAAATCCTCCATGCCATTGAAGATAATAAAAATAAAGTTCATGAATTACGAGAGCTGATCATTACACGTATGGCCTGCCGTGCGGCAGTCATGGCGGGAGAGGAATTGACCTCGGCTCGTATGGAAAAGATCCTTGCCCAATTACGTGAGACGCAGTTACCATACACCTGTCCACATGGTCGGCCGACTCTTTTGAAGACCACGGCAGATGAGTTGGAAAAGAAGTTTAAGAGGAAAGGGTGAACGCTCCCGAAACATTTAAAAAGAATAACCCTTTTCGTCATCTCATAACAAGATTCTAAAAGGTGTGTTTTGATGGAAGAAATGTTAAAGACGGGAACAACAACGGTTGGTATTGTCTGTAAAGATGGTGTGGTGTTAGCTGCTGATACCCGCGCAACTGCGGGCACGATGATTGTAGATAAACAAGCAGAAAAGGTTCATATCCTTTCTGATGATTTTGCGTGTACAATTGCGGGCAGTGTTTCGGAAGCACAATTATTAATCAAATTGATCAAAGCGGAACTTAAGCTTAAAGAAGTCCGCACGAATAAGAGCGCTTCAGCAAAAGAAGCAGCTAACTTATTAGGCGGCTTGTTATATAGCAGTTTACATCGCATGAGTATGTTTATGAGCATTGCTCACTTCCTGTTAGGTGGAAAAGATTTGTCAGGAGTTTATCTCTATGATCTCTTCCCTGATGGGAGTGTCACAAAAGTTAAAGATTATGTTTCCTCTGGTTCAGGTTCGGTCTTCGCTTATGGTGTCTTGGAGACCCAGTATAAAGACGGGATGACTTTGGATGAAGGAATAAAGCTTGCTGTAAAGTGTGTGAATACAGCTTTGCAGCGTGATAGTGCTTCGGGCAACGGCATCAATGTTGTTGTCGTTACAGAGCAAGGAATCAAGAAAGTGTTACAGAAAGAAGCATCTATGATTCTGTAAAGTTTTTGATCCGCTGATTTCACTGAAATCTGCTTGTCCGTAAAAGTATCTCATTTTTGAGAGTAGTCGTCTGTAAACGTAGGCGGTTCTCTTTCATTAAAATAATATTAAAATAAATTAAGGTAGAACTATGGTAGATATATTAAAAGAAGTCGTAAAAATGATGCCGGAAGGCAAGATCTCTGACGCCGGGTTTGAAGCAGCAAATATCGTGTTGTACACGAAAGATAAAGAATATTTCTTTGACAATCGTGGTACGATCATGAATGCCGTCAAAGTAATTAAGAAGCGGGTGGAGCTTCGTCCTGACCCCTCGTTGTGTATGGAACAGGAAAAAGCAGAAAAGATGATCCGTCAAATTCTGCCTGAAGATGCCGGCGTCCAAGAATGTATCTTTGATTCCCATCGTTCTCAGGTCATCATCCATGCTGACAAGCCAGGAATGGTCATTGGTAAGCAGGGCGAAGTCTTACGTGAAATTGCTCATAAGACTTTTTGGGTACCATTCATCAAGCGCATGCCGCCGATTCGTTCAAAATTAATCGAAAGTATCCGTGCTATCCTTTACGAAAACTCTGAATATCGCAAGAAATTTTTGGACAAGACCGGTCATCGCATCTATGATGGATGGTTACGTGAAAAAAAACACGAGTGGGTTCGCCTCTCCTGTCTTGGCGCTTCACGTCAAGTAGGTCGTACTTGTTTCCTGTTACAAACTCCAGAATCGCGCATTATCATCGACTGTGGTATCGATCCGGCGGAAGAAGGTTCGGAAGCGTATCCCTACCTCGACGCTCCGGAATTTAACATTAATGAGATCGATGCCGTTGTCGTCACTCACTCTCACCTAGACCACTCAGGACTGATTCCTTATTTATTTAAGTTCGGTTACCGTGGTCCTGTCTACTGCACACTTCCCACGCGTGATGTCATGGCGTTGCTTCAATTGGATATGGTTAAGATCCAGCGTTCCGAAGGAAAAGAACCGTTATATGGGACGGAAGAGATCCGCCAGATGGTTCTTCACACTATCGGTTTAGATTATGGTGAAGTCACCGACATTACTCCTGACATTCGTTTGACTCTCTACAATGCTGGCCACATCTTAGGTAGCTCTATCGTTCATTTCAATATCGGTAATGGTCTTCACAATTTTGCGTATACTGGAGACTTGAAATATGGTCGGACAAATGTCCTCGAGCCGGGGAATACACAATTCCCCCGGATTGAAACTCTCATGATTGAATCCACCTACGGTGGAAAAGACAACGTCATGGCTGAACAAGAAGCCGATGAATATATGGTCAAAGTCATTGAAGAGACATTCAAAGCAGGCGGCAAGATATTGATGCCTGTTCTCGGTTCCGGCCGTGCGCAGGAAGTCATGGTCATCGTCGAACGCCTCATGCGTGAGAAGCGGATTCCTGATGCTCCGATCTATATCGATGGTATGCTGTGGGATATCAGTGCTATCCATACCGCTTATCCCGAATTTCTAAATCGTAACCTTCGTCAGCAGATCTTCCAGGGAGAAGACAATCCTTTCCTCTCGCCAGTTTTCAAAAAAATTGGTTCTCGGAAGGAGCGTGAACAAGTCATTTTGGAAGAAGGAGCATGCCTCATCCTTGCTACGTCAGGAATGCTGACTGGCGGTCCTTCGGTTGAATACCTCAAAGGCCTGTGTGAAGGCAGCAAACATGGCATCGTCTTCAGTTGCTACCAACCACCCGGTAGCTTAGGTCACCGTATCCGCTCTGGTGAGAAAGAAATTATGTTAAAAGAAAATGGTAAGTCCACATTATACAAAATTAATATGGCCGTCCATAAAGTAGAAATTACCAATCACTCTGACCGACGTCAATTAATGAACTACATCAAGCGTTGTAATCCCCAGCCGAAGAAAGTCATCGTCGTGCACGGAGAGAGTTCTCGCTGTCTTGATCTGGCGTCATCGATCCATAAGACCTATAAGATCGAGACGGAAGCGCCGAAGAATTTGGAAGTGATCAGGATACGGTAGATGATTTTTTCTTTCAAATTTTCTGTTTTCTCTAAATGACCAGATCAGTGATATCTTTGATGTGGTCATACATCCGCAGGAGCTTCTCATGATAAGCTAGTTTTCTTCTGTCTTGTTTCTCTGTATCCCAAAATCTTTCTGCTGTTTGAACATCATGTTCTACAAAAGAGGTGAACGCTCTTTGATATCTCTCTGCCAAGAAATGTAGATCCTCAATTTTGCATTTTCTTCCTTCAAGAGCATCGTACGCCAATCCTTTAACCTGGTCACCAATCTGCTCTAGATGAAGAATCAATAACCGTAAATCGAGCACTTCTGGCAGGGTGTATTCTTTCACCAGAAGTCTGCCCGTAAGTGCTGCTCGAAGGTGCATGATAATATTCATGTAAAATCTTCCCACTGTTTTATCCCTCTCTTTAATATTTTCAAAATCTGTCTTCGTTTTCGCTATAGCCAGGTCAAGAAGCATGGAATGGGTGAGAAAGAACATTCTCTGTACCAACATCTTTAATGAAACTTCCTCTGCAGAGAATTGCTGCAGAGTTATCTTCGTGCTTGTCTCTTCGATGATTTCCGTATTCATTAATCCTTGCGTATGGTTGAGCACTGCTTCTCGTTCAGCCTTCGAGAAACCGTCCTTCTTTAGAATGCCGATGGTAGTTATTCCTCTCAAATATGCCGTGAGCAACTGACGATATAGGTAAGGTCCAAAGATCAGTGTAATGTCTAGTTCTTCTCTCTGTTGTGTTTGTAGAGGTGCAAGGATCAAGCGGCCTTCCGTATCTGTAGAAACAAAGATCTCCGCTCCTTTTTTAAGTGAAAATTGATCTAACCAATTTCTCGGTAATGAAAGAAAAAGTGATCCTCCCAGACGCTGTAATTTTCTCTTCTCCAAAGCCGTTTCCATTCTCTGTTTAAACTTAATTAAATATTTAAAGATTATGTTTAAATCGTCGTTGATGGAATAGAAAGTATGATCTTAGCGAGCGAAGTGAAAACAGAACGTTCCGGTCTCGAACGGTTGTTGAATCTGGACACAGAGCGGGCGTGGGAGATAAAAGTAGTTTTTGACGATGAGGAGTATTTACGTGAAATATGCACCGATGCCGTAGGCGTACTCAGCACGGGTTATAGTCTCACCGAGCAAGAAACGTGTTATTTGTGGCGAGGGCAAGTAGAACGAAAAAAGAATTATTGTGCTTCCCTGCTCGTACCAGAGAGTGAACTAACATCGACCGCTACGTATCTCTATGCGCGTATTCGCGAGAAATGGGAAGTACCCTTTATACAAATAACCCCCTGTCTGGTGAACTCAGAATTTAGACAATATCTCGAGCTGGAAAACGATCGTCAATCTCCGGAGAGACCTGCTTTAGAACCGCCTTATTCAAAACCGATAAACTCTTAAAAAAGTAGAACTTCCTCTTTCCATGCCCGCAAAACAGATCAGTTTGGACAATGCCAAGAACGATAAGCTCTTCTATTTGGTTGCCAATGTCGTCGTCTATCGTCCTACTGATCACCGTTGCTTGATTCTCAAACGTCACGAACGAGAAAAAGTCCATCCTGGGAAATACGCCGTTCCCGGTGGAAAGCTAGAGTGGAACGATTTACCCATCGACAAGCCTACCCGCTTTAATGGTGATGTTCTGGATTATGAAGATGCCGTTGAAGAATTGCTCGCCCGCGAGACACAAGAAGAAGCAGGGATTCAGATCGACCTGTCTCAGGGCTTGAAATATATCAATAGTGTTGCGTTCATCCGTCCGGATGGTATCCCTGTGGTATTAGTTAAATTTGCCGCTGCCTATAAATCCGGCAACGTTGTCCTTGAAGAAGGAAGTTTTACCGACCATGCTTGGGTGAATGCGGAAGAAGCGAAGAAGTATGATTGTATCGCTGGTATTCCTGAAGAAGTGGCGAAGACGATAGAGCTGTTTCAAGAGTAACCATATTTATCATTTCTAATCTAAATATTTATAAAACCGTCGAAGAATCCTTTTCCTGTGCCACCGTCGCATAACCCGGTATTGCGCAGGTCTTGAATCAGCATTCTGATTTAGGAGTGCTGCACATCAACCTGTCCCTCTGGGATTCCCGGTTCGAACGAAGTGAGAAACGGGTCACGAATGAAATGACTCGACCCGGTTCAAGCCCGAATGTCCGGGCGGTGGCGCTTCATTCTTTCTCTTTCTTCCACAAGCTTTTTTAAAAATCTCTTCTTTTTAGGAGAATATGGGTTATGATTTACTTGATTTGATGCTACCCCACCCGGTAGAAAAATCGTTTCAATATGTTCGATCTTTGATTTATGAACTCATGGGAGAAGAACCCCTTATCGTTGATGATCCTGAAGGTAAAGAAAACACTTCCGGATTCTACTCTACTCCAGCTCAACTCGAAGTTAGTGGAATTGGAAAAAGAAAAGTCCTCTCTCTTCATTTTATTCATCAACCTCTTACCGGGAGTCTTTCTCGGTTAGAACAGATCTGCCAGATGCCCTCGTTTACTCGCGAAGAAAAAGAAAAACAAGCCAAGCAGCTCGTTGATGAACTGCAGAAGTTTGCTCTTGATCAAAAAGAACCACCTCGGACATTTGTCTATGAATTTTCTGTTGCTGATGGCTTGTTACAAAGAATTTGCAAATATGATGGCTCGTTCAGAGAACCTGGCTGGCGCTGGTCGGCAGATAGCCGCAGATTCGATCAACAAGATCGTGCGTTGAAATCATATCTCTCTTTAGCAAAAGACGGGTACCGTCGCGCTCAGCAATGTCAGGAAATTCTCTCGAGCCTTCATGCTACTCCTGATCTCCCTCTTCATCAAGTAGATACATATCAATTCTATCTCTCTGCTTTGACCGTGGTCGCTGATAAAGAAGCGATGAAGCGCTTTGTCGATTCTCTCTCTTCTTGAGAACGTGCTTCTTTAAACTCGTTGTCTCATTCTTTTTCGGACACGGCTTCGAAACGCTCTACTTTTAGAAATCGCCTTTCCCGCATGAACCTTGACTGCTTCGTGATAATACTTATAAGAAAAGTATTTTCGGATCGCTTGAGAGTATTCTCTACCTACCCACCAGATACCGATCCCAAAAGGAATCCAGCTGAGAACATAGATCACGACCGCTGTCCAGCGAATTGGAGGATCATAGAAATAATACAGAAACACAATTTGCGTGATCTTTCCAATCAATAGACTGACAATAATCAACACGATTCCTAAATAGAACTTCAACGAGAAGCGATACTTTAGCATCACTCTCTACTATCATTTCTAACTAGATAAAGGTTTCTATGGACTTAATTTAATGTACTATCCCGGTTTTAGTTTGCATCCGTAAATGAACAAAAACCAGTCGACTGCGGCGGGAGACGAACTTGCTTCGCAAGTTCTTGCGTACCACCCCAGATGGGGCGTCCCCCGGCCCGCCTCCGCCAGGACTGGTTTTTGACTTTACAACAACGACGCAGACGCGACTGGGGACGCGCCATCCGGGCTGTCGCGTAGGACAAAGCGTCGCTTTGGCCGTCTGCGGTCATTATTGTTGTGAGGTCAACATAAAGATGTAAATCAGTTTAGGGATAATAGAATGCTCTTAATTTAATGACTTCAGCTTTCGCATCTTTAAGTGGGCGGGTGGGTAAAATCTTCCTCCCTTATCAACCGGGAATGATAACGGATGAGGAAAGCGCTCATTTCCCTTCACTTCCAACTCAATATATCGCTGATCATGAAGTTTCTTTAGCCGACGATATTGATCCGCCATTCTCTGTGAAAAATTGGGAACGAATACATCTTGTTTGCCCCAGTTGAGATTAAGATCAGCTTCCCCGCCAACAGATAATACTTGAAGAATATTCTCCAATGCTAAGTTCTGACCCGGAAAATAGCAAAACGCATAATTTGAGAAAACTAAATCCATTGATTCTCTTAGCGAAGCTGGCATCCGTTCTGCCGTACAAGTATGCAAAAAATCGACCGGATACATAGCCGGCTCTACAGTAGGAGTGAGATTATGGGTTACGATTGCGTCGCTTAATGTTCTCATATCACGAAGGGCAACCCCATTCGCGCCACCCACATCAAGCACATTGATTATTTTTTTCCCCATAGATCGTTGTATCCGTCCAACCATTTCTAAGAATTGTTCATCTGTAAATCCATATTCTTTAAGTGTTCGCATGCCAAAACCATGCGTGCCTGTAGAACCCCATGTTCCGACCAGTCTTGCTGAATCCATAAATTTTGGATCAAAAAATAACTTTTCTTTTTCTTCAACAGAGAGTGGTCTCCTCCCGCACTGTTGAAGAGCCTCTTCTAACTGTTGATATCCTCTTCTACTTTGAAGATAATAGTCTTCACGAAGAAAATACTCTCGCCCAGCAGGGACAAGAATTTCATAACGGTTTCCCAATTTTGGTGGATCTAATCCACATTCTCGTAACGTTGTTTCATGGGCTCCAAAAACATAGACTCCTTCACTAGCTAATTCTGCGTAATGCGGGCTGTTAAACGATTCTGAAGAAACATGCTTACAAATCTCTCCAAAAATAATCGTCCTATCCTCTTCTTCTAATTCTTGAAGCGGCTCAAAAAAAAACATTTCTCTCTCTACAACATCGGCAATTTCTTCTTGAGACCAGAAGCGATAGGTTCCTGCCCTTAATCCTTCCCTGAACCGTTCTCGTAATTCCTTGTACATAGCAGTGGATTATCACTGTTTATTTTTAAAACATCGCCAGTTTTTTTACCGCGAAAGAATCTTACACTAGATCATATGCTGTGACCTGTGCTTTAATCACCGAATCATCTTTACTACAATAAGGACAGACCGGCACACGGCTCATAAACTTATACTTGCAACGCTCACAATACAATTCCCGTTTGTCCTTACTTTCTGTATGTGGTAGATAGCCATTGCGTGACTTCTGATAACAAGGAAAACACTCATACCGTCTCGTCCCCGCAACCGTATCAAAAAACCGGGTGTCTGTCTTATCTACTGACTTCTGACAGCGGAAACAACTAATTCTTGCGCGGACGATTGCCATGCCGCTTAAAAAGCAGTTCTCCTATAAAAAAATGTCTGTACTCTGCTGGATGGTTTTCAGAGAGTAATTGCTTTACGACTCGCCTCCCTTAACTTTCTATTTTCTCATTCCTAGCAAGAGATCACTATAAGAGCAAGATATCAAATCCTCTCTTTCAATTCCCAAAATTCCCATGTACTCTTCACACTGTTGTAGCAGTCTCTCTCTTCCAATCTCACCCGTCTGATCAATTGCCTCAATCTCACAGAAACTACCCAAATCGTTAACTTCATCAACATGAAATTTTACATTTTCCTTAAAATAGATTTGTCTTTGTTTATCAACAACGACCAGTACTCCGCAAGCTGCGAGGAGAGCTTGTTTGAGCGTAGACCCCGGCCGGCTGGCATAGAGAATAACTCTTGAATCTTTTGGCCCTTCTTGATCATTACGTTCGTAAAACACGAGGGCATTTTCGATGTCTCCCTCTCTTAATTTTAGCCGCCCTTGTGGTACTCGAAAATATGTATCGATCTGATGATCGAGTCCCCGATATTCTGCCCCTAGCGATTTCAATAAATCTCTTACCCCTTGTGGGTTAGGGCATCTCGCTTTAATTTCTACGTTTAGATGCATGGTCACACCTCTTTTCATTGCTATTTTTATTGTTACTATTTATTCCACAAACAATATACCTATATAAACAAGTGTTACATCTTTGTAATTATCAGAATAATCAATGGGAAGAATGTGACATGATCACCAATTACAAGACCGAGAATATTCGCTCCTGCAAATATACTTTCCGTCTTGGAGAAATTTTCCGGCACACGTCTGTCGATCTCGTCGATGTCAGTCAAGAACGCTTTCCTCAGCTAACAGAGATTTCTTTACCCTACGTCTTGCAGCCCGGTGAATTTGTTATCGGCAGAACAATCGAAGAACTTGACACACCCCTTGATCTCATGTCAATCTATGCTGCCAGCAGTCTTTCCATTCGGATCGGATTAAATATTCTCAGCGGCGGAATTAATGATCCGGGCTATAGAGGGAATGCTATTTTTGGCATTCACAACGTCTCTCAAAATAAAATAAAATTATTTTATGGTATGGAACTACTGCATACTGCGTTCCTAGAATTAAAAGGGAAAGCGATTCCCGTGCAAACAAGATATATGGGAGGAAAAATCCTATGAGTGTACTTGCCTATTCTGAGTTATTAAAGAGAATTACCGGAATTGATGATCATCAATTAGAAGAACCATTTAAAATCTTAAGTCAAAACAATACGACTCAAAGTAGATGTAAGATCATCAAAGGTCTAGCACTATATGAACCGATAAGCATTGGAAATTTACTTCGAAAATCAGAACTTCCCCGCGGTGGGGGGAGTTATCTTACTGTACGAAAATATTTTTTATCTTTAGAGAAAGCAGGTCTGTTGGAAAAATATCTTCTTCATAATAGGGCAGTTTGGAGATTTAGTAAGAACGGTGAACATCTTCGGAAATATCTGTTAACCTAAAGATACTTTTTTCTGCCACAACTTTAATATATTCTCTTTAATTTAACCCTCGTATGAATCCGATCTTGACAACGATCAAACCAATCCCGGAAGAACAGCAGAAAGTTGCTGCCGTCACTCAGCTCTTCATCAAGAGATTAAATAGTAAGCTCTCCGTTGCGGAGGCCATTTTGGGTGGCAGCGGAGCCAAAGGCACCTGGCTTAGCGGGAATCACGATCTTGATATCTTCGTCCTCTTTCCGTTGAAAGAATATTCTTCCCGGTCCGCGGAATTATCTCAATTGTTAGAGAAATCATTAAAGCAAGCCTTCCCCAAACTTGAGTTCCAACGGATCCATGGCAGCCGTGATTATTTTCAAGTAGTCTATGAGAAATTCAATATCGAAATCGTTCCCATCCTTAAGATCTCCCGAGCGGATCAAGCGGTCAATATCACCGATATCTCACCACTGCATACTCGCTGGGTACAGAAACAACCGGTGAAAGTCAAAGATGAGATCATGCTTGCCAAACAGTTCTGTAAAGCAAATGAATTTTACGGTGCAGAGTCATACATCGGTGGTTTTAGCGGGTATGTCTTGGAGATCATCGTCAGCTATTATGGCTCATTTGAGAAGATGCTCCGTGCTTCACTAAAATGGAAAAATGGTGAAGTCATCGACGTGGAGAAAGCGTATCCCAAAAAGAATGCGCTTTTTCATTTGAACCAGTCGAAGATCCGCTCGCCGCTCATCGTCATCGATCCCGTTGACAAAAATCGCAACGCTGCTGCCGCGCTCACTGAAGAAAAATGGCTCCTCTTCCGCAGAAAAGCTGCGGAGTATCTAAAGAAACCATCTCCCTCTTTTTTTGAAAAGAAAAAAATCGACCGAGACAGTTGGAAAGAAGCTGTGCGGTCCCATTCTCATCACGGCGTCTGGATCGATCTGAATCTGGCCGAAGGCAAAGAAGACGTTATCGGTGTCAAGATAGTAAAAGCAATGGAATTCATCCGCAAAGAGTTATCTCCTTTTGTTGTCGTCGATGCGCGTTGGGCTTGGGATAAGAAACAGCGTGCTTCGCTCTTTATTGAATTAGAAAGAGCAACCCGTGCTGTAGAAGAGATTAAACCCGGCCCGCCTCTTAGCATGAAAGAGTATGTTGCTGATTTCCAGAAGAAAAATAAGAACACCTATGTAGAAAAAGGCCGCATCATGGCAAAAGTAAAGATTTCCCAAACATCTTTAGAAGATAATCTCCGATCAATTCTAAAAAAAGAATACCTTGCTGATAAAATTAAATCTCTTGAAAAGACCACTTTTGTGTAAGAACATAAACAGTGCAAAATCCAAAAGTATAAATACTCATTCTTTCTTGTTTGGGCTATGGTCAGCTTGGGTGTGAAAGCGCAATGTAGGGTGTGTGGGCAGCTCGCTCCCGCAGACGAGTTCAAGCTCCACTACAAATACAAACAGGCAGTATGTGCCAAATGTTACAGCGGGAGGACAGAGCAAGAAAAGCAGAAAGAAGAGCTCAAGAAGAAAAAAGAAGAAGCCGCACGTCCACCCGGCTGGGATGAAGTAGACGATTATCTTTCTCGTGCCTCGAAGCAGAAACAGGAAGAACAACAGATTCAGTTTTCTAAGATTCCGGGAACAGAGCAGGTCAAATGTCTTTGCTTTAACTGTAAATATTCGTTCAAATATGATCCGGTAAGAAAGCTACCTCAGGCTTGTCCGTATTGTAATGCAGAAGTTCCGCGGTTAAAGAGTTTTAGTTCTTTGTAAAGTTTTTTAAAAAGCGTAATGGCCATGGAGCATGTCTCGATAGATTCCTGCCCCATGTTGCGCTTCGTGAAGAAGCATGATGGCATTGCCGAGAATGTGCGGATCAACCTTTCCTTTTGTTCTTCTGTATAATCTTTGTCCAAGAGTCTCTTTTGGTAGACCTTTGACTAAAGTCTTATGTGGCTGTTGTGAAAATCTATCGCACAATAAGCGATACGCTAGATGCAATTCACGAGTATCTTCTCGGACCGTGAAATCCATAAATCCGGGATTATCTTCTCGTTCCCAATACGATTTGGCAACGTGACGTTGCACACCGCGGGCGTGGCCTTCGATAAAATTTTGACAGAAATTCCAGAGGGAACGCAGTGGAGGAAAACGCCTTTGGACAGCATGTGCATATTCATGTGCTAGCACTGGTAGCATGGTTTGATACTCATCTTTGCGGACAATGATCTTATCAAGATCACAATAATATCGTCTTGACCTACGGATTGCAAGATGATTATAAGCCGCGATTCCTAATACTACTATTGAAGCTGAGAAGACGAGCGGGTTGATTGTGAAATCAATCCCACTAACAAGAAGTCCACTCGTTCCGGTAGCGTAAAATGATCTCGTCGTTTTTCGTGCAACCGGATCTGGATAATCTCTCAGTTTAGAAAAAGAACATATGGGTCTGTCTTTAAAATGAAAGCCAAGATACTCATCGACGCATTCTTTGACTTCATTAAAGACGCTTTCGAGCTCATCTTGACGGGTTACTTTTCTGCTAGAAACACGTTTCCTTCTTCTTTGAGCTTCTCGCAGCACCTGATATTCCTTGCGTGTAGAATTCAATAAATCTTCAAGAGCACTAACATTCTCTCGCTGGAAGAGTTTCTCCTCCAGCTTTTCATCAGTAATCGTGTTAACATATTTTGGGCTAATCATCGTTGTGAGAACACATCATCAAAACTCTACTTATTAGGACTAAAATAGTAAGCATGCCCTCGCGGAGATTCGAACTCCGGTTCCAAGCTCTTCGCCATGATTGACCGCAAGCTCGTGTCCTATCCAGGCTAGACTACGAGGGCAATACGAGGTCAAAGAGACAGCCCATTTAAAAATCTTTACCTCCTCTTTTTCGCTCGGTCTGCTAATTCTGCAGTTAGCTTTGCCATTTCTTTAACCGTGTCAGCGCTATATGTCGTTTTATGTCCGATCTTCTTCTCTAGGTGTTCCTCTAGATCCACTGCTGCGATGATAATCTGACCTCCGACTTCTCCTGCCTCTTTCTGCGGCTGCTCTTCATTCATGAAATCAGTTGCGGCTGCATAGAACCGTAGGAAGAGCTGTTTTAACTCCCGATGCATCGCAAAAGCTTTTGGATCTGTTATTTGGTCTAGATAAAGTGTAAGCAACTGTTCTAGCTGCAGTTGTAATTCTTGTACCTTTTGAATAGATCCTAATGTTTCCTCTTTCAACTTTGAGGGTATGACTTCTCCTTGCGGCAAGTACGAAGGGAACAGCGTAAAGCGGGTGAATGGGTTCTTCAGGTCATGCACTAATTTTGACACACTATCAATGAACTTCTGCTTTTCTTTATCTCCCCATTGTTTTATCATCGTTTCACATCCGCCCCGCCTGCTGGCAAAAACTTGATAATATCATCTAACTCTCCTCCTTTCAATTTCATTTTTATTTTTTTCGCTAGTGCACTCTTCTTCTCCCGTCCAGGAACGACAACAATATAATTCTTCGTCCTGCTTTCCACGGCGGTAAGCGGCCCGCCAATAATCTCCTCATTTAACAAGCCGATCGCATATTCCACTTTTGGATGGACATACAGCGTTTTTCCATAGACCATGAAACTACCTTTCGCCAACGATTCCCCTGCCTTTGCTTCCTTGCTCACCTGCTCGGGCTTGACATAGAACACATCAATCGTT
Source organism: Candidatus Woesearchaeota archaeon (assembly GCA_016181265.1). Classification (GTDB taxonomy): domain Archaea; phylum Nanobdellota; class Nanobdellia; order Woesearchaeales; family GW2011-AR9; genus JACOZP01. The sequence goes on along the minus strand of JACOZP010000004.1, from coordinate 31,318 downwards.
CCATGTCCTAACTTCCAAGCGCGGGAATAGGCAGCTACCGCTTGCGCCGTTTCTTCAATCGTTTTCTCACCTGCTTGCTGGCCGTTCTTGATCAAAAAAAACGGCGAACCCGCCATATCTGTGTGAAAAACCAAATCCTCTTTCTCCAAATATTTTTTGATGATGATCTCGTTTGAGGTCGCATCCTTCCCGCCGATACATAAAAATCCTTCCGAAGAGATAAACCAATGGAATTTTTCATACCATTCCTGCTTGCGTTTTGTCTTCTCCCGCTTCTTTTCTTCCTCTTCCCAGAATGTGTGTTCTTGTTTCTGGATTTGCTCTAGCTTTTTCTGTGTCTCTTTCAACGCTGCTCTCGCTCCTTCCAGCTTCTTCTTATTTTTCTTAGAGAGATCAAAATAGATCCCCGCATTCTCGTCCACAGACTTATTAAGATCAATTTCGATATCCATAAATATCAGAAATCAACAAAAGCTTAATAATGTTTCTGGGTGTAAACACCGTATTCTCATCCGAATAATTTTGGCAAAAAAGTATAAAATCCTATTTTAATCATTGAGCTTATGTCTCTCTATGATTTTCTCTCCTCGTCATCAGGACTTTTCCTCAGTTTCGAGATCATCCCCCCTCTGCGCGGTGATGATATCAAGCCCGTCTTAAGGACCATTGAAGAATTGACCCAATACAAACCTCCGTTCATTGATGTGACCAGCCATGCTGCTACCGATAACTCTCCACGTAGGCGTCCCGGAACGTTAGGCATCTGTGCGCTTCTTCAACATAAATACAATACTATGGCCGTCCCGCATGTCCTCTGCCGTGGTTTTACTCGAGAAGAGACTGAAGATTTCTTGTTAGAATTACATTATCTGGGAATAGACACCGTCCTTGCGTTGCAAGGAGATGGCCCGGAGCGGAAAGTAATTCCTCCTGGAAGAAGTAGTAATACCTACGCTGTGGACTTAGTTCAACAGATCGTACATCTGAACAAAAGTATCTTTCTTTCAGGACAACAGCAAAGTACACCGACAAACTTCTCCATCGGTGTCGCGGGCTATCCCGAGAAACACCATCTCGCGCCGGATCTTGATACAGATATCTCCTATCTCAAAGCAAAAGTCGATGCCGGTGCAACGTACATTGTCACACAGATGTTCTTTGATAATCAACACTATTTCTCGTATGTTGCGAAATGCCGCGCTGCTGGAATCAACGTTCCCATAATCCCTGGATTAAAAGTGATCACAAGCCGTAAACAACTCGAATCGTTACCGGAGAAATTTGCTCTTTCGCTTCCGCAAGATTTATTAAACGCCGCCAGAAATTCTTCTCCGCAAGACGTTTCTCGTATCGGCGTCGAGTGGACAGTTCAGCAGATAAAAAACCTATATCAATCGGGTGTCCCTGGAGTTCATCTGTATGTTATGCTTGATCCCCGGCCCGTTCACGAAGTGATGAAAAAACTATAATATGCAAATCCTACCATTCAAACCCGCCATGCACGTATTTATCTGTACCAACGATCGTACTCAGACTGCCGATCATCGCCCCAGTTGCGGTCCAACAATTACTCCTGAAATGGTCAAAGAGATCAAGCTCTGGATCCGTTCTCAGGGATTGACCAATGAAATTTATTGTACCAAAGCATCCTGCCTCGGCTTCTGCAATCCTGAAGGTGGCGTGATGTGTATCTGGCCACAAGGAAAGTTTATCAAAGGACTCACTTCGGTAGAAGAAATCAAAAACATTATTCAACAAGAGGCAGAAGAAGCAGGATTGATCTAATTATCTGCTTTAGGTTCTTTTAGGTTCCGTCTCGTGCATAGCCATCCCTTTCCGCCAATGTGTTTTCTCCCCGCGTAGAACTTCTTTTACTCTATTGGTAGGGATGAACACCTCTTTATTCTGTGGATCATGAAAGATCAAAAATCCTTTTTCTACCCGCTTGAACCACTGCGCTCCAACGAGAAAATCTTTGCCTTTTAGCTTATCTTCATACTTGATATGGAATTCATGCTTGAACGGATGCCCGCCAACATCTTTCAAAATTTTATGCACACCTGTGGGTGGACTCCATAAAGGGCTTGTATCTTTAAAAAGCACTCCCGATAACGTAAAAAGGATTACTCCAAAGATCAGGCTAATCACCGGATTGCTGATATAGGGTAGACTTCCTAAACCATCCCAGAGACCCGCCCAAAACATAACGACGCCAAGCACTCCAAATAACTGCCAGAAATACTGTCTTGCCTCTTCCCAGAAAACTGTTGCCATCTTTAGAGCCTCCAATAGCGTTTGCCATTGTACAATATCTCGGTCACACGATGTAGAGGAATAAACATCTCTGCTTTTTTGACGGGATCCATCACGATCATTCCTGCTTCTTCAATTTTATGAACATATTTTGCAGGGACAGTCAACTCTTTATTGAGCATCTTATCTTGATATTTCACTTCAAAATTTTTTTTATCTGGATCGTTAATGACTGATTCTAATTTCTTTGTCACTGCCTGTTCAATACTCCCTAACGGGTCAAAGTTTTTAAAAATCAGCCCTGAGAACACTAACATCGTAAAACCGACAAACAGCGCGACAAACGCATCCCCAATGTAAGGAATTTCGTACAATCCTTCCCACAATCCTTTCCAGACGAAGATGATCGCTGCTGCCGAATAGAGTGAAGAAAGAAAGTGCTTATCTTGCTCGCGTAATACCATCCATTAACCTCTTACTAACGATTTGTGTTATAGTACATATTCTCGATTTATTTTCGTTCTTCGACATAGGAAACAGTTCTACCTGCTTTGAAGAACTTCTTGCAAAATGCCGTGACCAACTTGGGATTATATTCTTTGCAGCTGAATACATCTATAAAAGCACGATTACCGAACTCGTCAAAGTGAGCAACGATCGTACTTGTCTCAATAAATTGGATCATTGAATAGCCCCGCAACTTCCCGTGGCCAAAACGCTTAATTTGAGTCGGGCCGACTTTCTTCATCTTTAGTTTTTTAATTAATTCGCGGACGAATTTAGAAATCACTTTCGGGTCTTTGATTAAATCGTGATCGCAATCGTGCAGATCGACACTGGTTGACCTTCCCCACCACCAATTTTTATCTCTCATTGAAGAAAGAAGGAAGTCGTCTAGTTTTAAAAAGGTTTTGTCTATTTAAGCTCCAACACATGGCGGAACATTTCCGATGGTCACTGCCTGTTCTAAACAGATTACTTCATTTTCATTGATTTTAATTTTTGGTGTTATTTTCATCAGACGAATGACTCCCGCATCATGTGAGTCATAATCTAATCTGCCCGTGTACGTTCCTGTTTTTGGGATGATAATATCATTATTTTCTATACTCACTGCTTTGCTCAAGCCGATAATATTTACGATCGCGCCTTCTACATCGATCGTAATCCCATTTTCGATCGTAAAGACCACCTGTCGTGTTGTCGTATCAAAGCAGACGGGAACAGTCATCTTGGCGAAATGCATCTCTAGATCTAATGGGCACTGTGCACTCTCTTCAGCCTGTGCACTTGCGAGATTGGTGACAACTGAAGATACTGCTGCGGCAAAAGAAGCGAGAATGAACACTGACATCAACGCCGTGATCGCTTTCTTTTTCCAATCTTGCCTCTTTTTGACCATCGTAATCTCAAAGAGGAGTAAGGATATATAATTTTCTACGATTTAGTGGATGACATGAACCTATCATTTAGTAAACGACATCAGAACCATCATCTGATGATATCATTAACTAATTCAATAAAAATAAAACTTACAAGGCTCTAACTGTTGTTTCTCTAATGCCGCATCTGTACACGCTACCTCGACATCATCCACCACGACAATCGGAAGTAATTGCACATTCATCAATGCTCCTGCCGTATCTTGATCAAATGAGATTTCCCCCACAACCGCTCCCGCCTTTCCCGTCTTCGCTTCGCTGAGATAGGTAATTACCTCTTTCTTCTGTCCTTGGACTTTAGCATAGACCCCTTCGAGCGAATATAATAATCCATTCTCGACTGTAAATCTAATTATTTTTGTCTTCTGATCAAAACAGATATCTTCCTTATTATCAATAGTCATGATTTTCCAACCAATTGTCTCACCGCATTCAGCTTCCTCAACCGGTGGTTTGAAATAGGCTGCATAAACATAGATTCCGGCGACAAACAGAAAGACGACTACTAGCGACAACGCCATGATCGTCGTGATCCCTCTTTTGTTCATCATGGTGATAGTGGAGAGAACTTTATTTAAAATATAAGTGACTACTTTGAGATGAGTTAAAGCTTAAATCGCAAAGTCCTTCTATCATAAAACTGGTGACGTAATGGATCTCATTGAATTTAAACAAGAACAGATACGGCTTGCTTCAAAAATTATCTTGCGCGATGCTTTTTCTAGAATAAAAACGATTGGTGCTTCTGCTTGTGTTTCCTTCGGAAAAGACCTCCTTGCCTGTGTTGTCGTCTGCGAATTCCCCTCATTTCAAATAAAAGAGAAAAAGACGTTCCTTCTTCCCAATCCTTTATCCCCTGTTTTAGGGTACTCTGCCTATCGTGAAATGCCGGCGATCATCGAAGCGTTCAACCAATTAGAAGAAGAGCCAGATATTCTCTTTGTCTATGGTCACGGCATTAATCATCCCCGTCACTTCGGCATCGCATCCCACATTGGTCTCGCTTTACAGAAACCGACGATTGGTGTCGTTGAAAAGCTATCTTTTGGAAGTATAGAACAAGGAAAAATAATGATGAATGGTGAAATGCTTGGTTTTGAAGTCGTAACGCGTGAACATGCCAATCCGCTATACATCTCTCCTGGAAATCTAATTACGTTTGGCTCGGTTCTCGATATTGTTCAGAAATGCATCAAATATCCCCATAAACTGCCCGAACCATTGCATCTCGCGCATAAGTTGGCGAGGAAGAAAGCGCAAGAAATGATGAAGAAATAAGCCCCAGGGGAGATTTGAATTCGGGGGTTTTTCAACCTCTCCCGACCTCCTGATGACTTGATATGCTTTTTTCTCTTTGGAAACATATCAGCCAGAGCTGACTTTTACAAGTCAGGTGCACTACCACTGTGCTACTGGGGCTTGAGAAGGATGTTTTGTTGGTTTATTTATTAAGTTTTTCCATGGATTCATAGGGAAATCTTAGTTTGGAGTACCTACTCTTCTTTATGATGGCTTGGCCAAGCATAAGATGGGAAAAAGTTCTTTGATTCTTCGTATGGTAAGTACCGTTTCATCTTAAACCACTGCTTGATAAAATTATTAAGTACATATACTTCTTGGTACAATTCTTTCTTTCGTTGGTCGATCGTTTGGGCATATATTCTCTTTTGGAAAATGGTCTTTGCCTGTTTCGTTACGAAACCGAAGAATCCTTTCTCTGCCTCCAGCATCTTTCTATACACTTCCTCGATGTACGCTTCGACTTCCAATTCTACTTCTCCTTTGTGGGCGCTGATTTTCTGTCCTCCTTTAATCACTTCTGTAGATGAGAGTCCAATCGTGTGAAAATTAAGGTTCAGGTGATACTTGAATGCTTCTGATTCTGGAGCTTTCTTCGCTAGCCGCCACCAAATCCAGATCTCTTTTCCTCCCCCTTGCCCGACCTTCTCTGAATAGAATGTTTCCCATTCTTCCACTTTGTCATCAAATGACTTATAATCGTGCTCTCCCATCCACTCTTTGAGAGCCTCATAGAATTGTGACATATCGAAGATATCTTTATACTTCACTTTCATTCCGATTACTTTCTGAAAGCCACTCCTCTCGCTCGGCTCTTTTTGTCCCATGTCCTGAGAGAAGAGAAAATGATATATAAATGTTTATGGCTTTAGACTCTTCAGCTGATGCCTCATCCCTGACCAGAATGCCCGTAACGTGATCCGCACAAATTCAAACAAAGGCAGAGGTGTTGTCACTACAGTTACTTTATTCTCACGGATCGCTTTAAAGACAGCATCTTCATTCTTGTCAGCATCAATTAATGTATACGTTCTTCCTAGATCTTTGAGAAGATGAACATCCGAATTTCCCACGATGGGCTTCTGCAGTTCCTGTGCTCTCTTCATCATCTTTGTATTCGGATTTAATAATTTCGTATGCAAGAAGGAGTGTTCCCAAGCATCAAAAAGATCGAGGTAGTGGTAAATTTTATTACGCAGACAACTCGACCCCAGATACGGCGGGTGAGCAGCGATCGCAAAAAGCTTTTTGTTTTTCTTGCGTGCGAAGCGCAGATCATCAAATGTCTTTATGCGCATCGCCTCATCTTGCGTCACGTTATATAACAAAACATGTTTATGCTCAATATCCTTTTCAATACCCCAGACAAGAATTAGGCCGCTCTCTTTCGCAGCTGCCTTCAGTTTCTCATCTTCATACAGATAATTATGGCAGGTGATCGCCAGAACATCAAATTTCTGTTTGATAGCTTCCTCTACTAATTCTTTTGTAGAATACGTGATCCATTTTTTGTCTTTTGGATCATCATTGGTGTGGGTGTGGAGTTCTGCTTTGAGCATATTGTTCCGAGAGAAACAGATTTTATTTAATTTGTGGAAAAAAGAAGACCAGAAAGATTAAATAAACTCCGTCACCTTCTTTCCTTATGGATCCACAAACTCACTTCTTATTTCCTTTTACTCTTTCCGTCCTTCTAATCAAATTACATCTCTTTTCTTGGCAATTAGCGTTGCTTGCAGGGATTATTGGTGTCATAATTGATCTGGATCATTATGCGGAACAGATCGCTCATGCAAAGACCAATCGTTTCTCATTAAAAGCAACATGGAATAATGCTGTCCGTTTTCATCGTTTTAATCAACGAAGTTTTATTCATGATGGTATTGGGGCAATACTTATTACCATCGTGCTCTGTATTCTTGCGTTCTTAACATGGCAGGTCGCTCTCGCTTTAGCATTAGGATATTATTCTCATCTTCTTTTAGACTATGCCCGTCTGAAGCATGAAAAAGAATTCTGTTGGAGATTAGGAAGTCTCTATATGAAAGAATCACATTTGGAGATTATTCTCGATATTCTTCTTGTTATAATCTTAGTAATCTTCTTTTTGATCTAAGTGGGATGAGAGAGGTGATACGAAGGTGCATAATCTGGAACCAATAAGTCGCACCACTACCCTCTTCCAATCTCTTCCGCTTTTTCCCACGTCATCAAGAAATAACTTTGCATCGCTGCCGCAAGATCTTTATCATTGACCAGAACATGCATCTTTTCCGCCAATTCTTTACTCTTTAAGGTAATCTTGCATTCCGTACCATCGCAGACCGCCAACGAGAAATTTTCTAACGGAACATAGCGTACCGGAATTCCTGCTTTTTGATATGCTTCAATCACCGACCATTGCTTCTCTCTTCTTCCGATTACGAGAAGCCGGACATCAACATGCTTCTTCACAAGTTTCTGTAACCGTCTTAGATGAGTATACTTATCTTTGACTTTATACATGAACCAACCCATGATATACAATGATTTTTGCGCTCTCTCTTCAAAAGAGTGATAGATCGCCTCTGAGATCTCACGGCCTTGTGCTAGCTGAATTACTTCTTTTGTCGGCGCGACATGTTGTGAATTTCGCGCTATCTTCGCTCGCTGTACTACTTCGTGTTGCAATAACAATAAGTTCTTTCTCTTTTCTTCGATGAGCGCGGGAATGGCCATCTCTGGATTTAACGCTTCGAAAGCGCGGACTTTTCCTGCGAATTGTTGAATCAGCTTCTTGTCCAGCAGAGATTTGATATTAGGATATACCGCTGTTGGCGGAACTTTTGAAAATCCCGCAATTTCTTGCGCGGAGAGTTTGCCTCTTGCGATCAATGTACAATAAATGCTTGTCTCATATTGGGTCAGTCCTAAGCAGCGCAATTCTCGTTCCATTAATAATTAAGAATTAATAGTAGTATAAAATAGTTATGGTCTCTCTTAGGGATGTATGACACAAAACTTTACGTTGGAATTAGAAGTTGCGTTAGACGCTGCGAGAACGGCCACTGCGAATATACTCCCTTATTATTATGGGGGAGTAGATCGAGAACTGAAAGACGACGGAACACCTGTCACTATTGCGGATAAGCTGGCTAATCGCCTCATTGTGGAAAGAATAACCGCTTCATTCCCTGCGGATGGTATCGTCAGTGAAGAGATGGCCACTCTTTCTGGAAGAAGAACATGGTATGTTGATCCGATCGATGGAACAAATGGATTCCTGAGCCATGACGACCATTTTGCGATCCATATCGGCCTTGCTGATATCGACGCTTTGTTTGGACTAGTCTATAAGCCAACAACCGGAGAATATTATTACGGCGGAAAAGCGATTGGAGCATATCGTGTCAATCCTGACGGCAGTAAGAAAAAATTGACGACGTCTCCCCAAGAAGAACTAATCCTTGTTGCTAATGATACATTGCTCAGAGAACAGTCAGATCTCCTGAGGAAGATAGCGCCATCTAAAATCAGAACATCCGGTGGGCAAGGTCTGCGCATGATGCAGATCGCGGAAGGAACAGGCACTCTCCACTTGAAGTATCGTGCACGCTCCGGCGGAACGTGGGACATCTGTGCTCCGCAAGCCATTGTCGAAGGTGCCGGTGGCTGTGTTACGTATGCAGACGGTTCTTCTGTACGTTATCATGGGCAACGCAATTTAGAAGAGCAGATCATCATCGTTGCTGCCCATGCAAGATTGAACGAACATGCCCAAGATCTCCTGCGCGAATATGGTACGGAAAAGATTAAATAACCCAAGCTTTCCTAGCGTACTATGCAAGTTGGAATTGTTGGAAAACCATCCGTAGGAAAAAGCACGTTCTTCCGTGCAGCAACGTTAGCGGAAGCTGAAATTGCCAGTTACCCGTTCACGACAATCAAGCCCAATACGGGGGTTGGTTTCGTTAAAGTATCCTGCGTTGATCAAGAATTCAAGACACAATGCAATCCTCGTACCGGCTATTGTCTACACCATTTCCGCTTCGTCCCCGTGCAGATGATTGACGTGGCCGGCCTTGTTCCTGGAGCACATGAGGGTAAGGGCATGGGCAACCAGTTCCTCGATGACCTACGCCAAGCCGATGCATTAATTCACGTCATTGATGTTTCTGGTTCAACCAATGAAAAAGGAGAACTCGTTCCTGCCGGCAGTTACGACCCCGTAAATGATGTTCGCTTTTTAGAAGTTGAATTAGATATGTGGTACTTAGGCATCCTCAAGAAAGGTTGGGAGAAATTCGCGCGTACGGTTACACAAGAGAAAACCAAAATTGAGATTGCTCTTGCCAAACAATTATCCGGCCTGCATGTCACTGAAGATATTGTCTTGGAAACGATTACCACCCTAGATCTTAACAAAGACAAACCTAGCGCTTGGACGGATGATGATCTAAGACAGATTGCCACGCTTCTCCGTCAGAAAACCAAACCGATGATCATTGCTTGCAATAAGATTGATGTACCGGGTGCAGCTGCCCATCTTGACCGATTAAAGAAACAATTTCCTACGTATCCGTTTATTGGTTGTTCAGCAGAGTCAGAATTAGCATTGCGTGAAGCCGCCAAAGCTGGGTTGATCGATTATGTTGCGGGAGAGAAAACATTCACCATCCTCCACCCAGAAAAATTAAATGACCGGCAGAAAAACGCTCTCGCTTTTATCCAAAAAAATATCCTTGATGCTCACAGCACAACCGGTGTCCAGCAAGTTTTAGATTTTGCTGTCTTTTCTTTGTTGGGGTACATGGCCATCTTCCCCGGCGGCGCGAATAAATTGGAAGATAAAGATGGCAATGTTCTGCCGGACTGTTTCTTGCTTCCTCCGCAAAGCACGGCATTAGATTTTGCGTTTAAATTACATACTGACTTGGGAAAGAATTTCATCCGCGCGATTGATGTCAAGACAAAGAAGACTGTTGGTAAAGAATATCCTTTGAAGCATCGTGATGTGATGGAGATTGTAGCAGGAAGGTAAATTATGGGGTATTATCCCCATTATTCTCATCCACCCCGCTAGCCTCCTCTCTTTTCAGGATCTTTAAGAGAAGTTCCCGATGCGCATCTTTATTCTCGATACAGTCTTTTTTTATTTTTTCGAAGTAGGACTTGAGGCTCTTCTCATCTTCCCCCACTAATTTTGCGCTTTCTAAAACAGTCCTTTTCCCCCTTCCGAGATAACACAACTCTTCTTCTCCTTGTTCGTAAACTATTTCTTCCTTATCATTGACCCAAAAAGGATATATCTTACAGACAGCGGGACGATTTTTACCTAAAATGCAGCCAAGACCATCTTTGAGAAAGATACAATTACCTTTTTCATCATTTCTGGTATTGATCTTATAGTGTTTGTTATCGATTGTTATAATGCTGTTTTTCCACCAGGTCTCTTCATTTATGAAATCCTCAACATCGTATTCACCAGCGATGGCAAAGTCAAAAAAGTTAAAACCTAATGAAGTGATGGTATCAATATCTTCCAGAGTTAAAGGCACTCTGTTGTCCTGACAGCAATTTCTTTGCTTCTTGCTGCATTCTAAACAAATTTGATACGTCACTGGTTCGGCCATATTGATAAATCAGCGTTGATACTGTTATAAATGTTACCTGATCATGGCTCTAAAAATATAATTTCTACGTATCCCTTCCTCACCACCAAAATCATTAAATACCTCCTTCTCCCCGCTTTCTTAACATGGGGTGGCTAAAAGGGATGCTCCGGCCAGAAATGCCGGTACAACAATCATTTCCTGAGAAAGATCCTCTCCGCTTGCCATTCTCTTCTTTTCAGACATGGTTCGACCAAGAACCTCTTCCCCCTGATACCGCTTCTGGGATTACCGCTATCTACCAACAAGCACTTCGTACAAACAAAAATATCCATGCCCTTCAGGAGCGGATCGCTGACCACCAACAGCGTCTCCTGCGTGCTAAAGAAGTCATCCAAGCTAAAGAATTAGAATATTCTCAATTCCAATTCCATCCCGAAGCCCAACAATTATTGACGTACAAACAACGTCGTGATGTTGTGCAAGAGAAAGTATATCAACATCGTGATACCCTTGATAATGCTTTTCTAATTCTGCGTCAGACGTTAGAACGCCCAGAAAACGCAGTTTTTAATAACTCTCTTTTTTCTCAGTATTTCTTTGACGCGATAAAGACTCTCCTCGCCGATACGGAGCTCAAGATTGTACTTCAAGTCAAAGCTTTGCAGGCAGCGTTAGATTCCCATCAATTAACTGTTCCTCTGCGTGATATGGAAGCCGTCTATACTGCTCTTCAGACGCTCGAACCAGCATCCATCACTGCCATCCAACAAGAATGTCTTGGTCTGCAGCAGGAATTATCATCTCTCTCACAAGAATTAAATCGCAGAAATCTCCTTCAGAAAATTGATGATGTCGATTATTGGCTCAAGCATCATCAGCAGCAAGCACTTAAGTTGGAGAACGATATCGCTGTGTTAGAGAAAGAGATCATCGAAGTCGAAGGGCGATATAAAGAATATGTTCAGCAGCTGGAGATCTTGACGAGCAATGCCTTACAGAGGAGAGTTGTGATCGTCATCTAAAGAGAATCCAGAGAATTTAACAGGCTTCACTTTCTTCCGGAACTTCAGATAATTTTTCTCCAACGCTGTGATTGCCGGTATCTTCTTCCCAGAGAGATATAATAGCGCTGCTCCTCCCCCAGTAGAAACGTGTGTCATCTTATCTTCTAAATGATAGCGTTGGATCGCTTCCGCTGTCTCGCCTCCGCCACAGATGCGCGTCGCCGTAAGTGCGCTGATGAACCGCGCAATCTCCCGTGTCGCTGTGGCGAACTTCACCCATTCAAAATACCCCAACGGACCATTCCAGACAATCGTCCGTGCTTGACGCAAATATTTTTTGAATTCTTCTATCGTTCTCGGTCCGAGGTCAAGACAGATCTTCTCTGCGGGTATCTCTCCATAGGGAACGATCTCGGTCTTCGCATTCTGAGAAAAAGCATCCGCTGCCACAAAATCAAGAGGCAAAATAATTTTGTCTGCGCCACGGTTCTTCAATATTTTTTTGGCCGTTGCTATTGATTCTTGATCTGTCTTGGAATGTCCTACCGCGTATCCTTTCGCTCTCAAAAAGGAAAACGCTAGCGCCCCTCCTATGAGAATGTAATCCGCTTTCTTCAACGCCTGTTTGATGAGATCGACTTTGTCTAGTTTTGCACCGCCCATCAGCCAGACTGCCGGTCTTTCTGGTTGCAAGGCTTTGCTCAGCTGCAAGATTTCTCTTTCCACCAAAAAACCCGCTGCACTTGGCAGGAATTGTGTGATCGCATCCACCGAAGCATGTCTTCCATGCTCTCCAAAAGCGTCATTCACATAGAATTCGGCAAGATCAGCCAGCGCATGGGCAAATGTCAGATCATTCTCTTCTTCTTCTTTGTAAAAGCGAACATTTTCTAGAACAAAAACGGTCTTTGCTCTTCCTGTAGTAACCCTCTCGCGTACCTCTTTACCAATGCAGTCGTAAAGAGGTGTAACTGTTTCTTTAGGTAGCAATTCTTGTAATACGTTTGCTAATGGTGCCGTACGTAGGTTCTCTACCATTTTTCCTTCTGGGCGACCAAGATGGGTCGCTAGAATGATCGTACAGCCTTTCTCTAATAAATAACTCAGCGTTGGCAATACTGCGCGTATCTTGCGGTCATCTGTCACTGTTCCTTCTTTGATGGGCACATTAAAATCAACGCGCAGAAAGACCTTCTTTCCTTGGAGAGGAAGTTCTGTCAGCAAGAATCGTCTCATAGGAGAAGGAAGACAAATGTGGTATATAAATGTGGTTTTTTCGAACAGAGAATTTCTGATGCTCAGTGATCAGATCCCAAACATCCTATTCATCTCTCCTTCGATCCTATTCTGAAAATCACCCGCATTTTCCCCTTCTTTCTTTGTCGTATTCAACACCTGCAGCAAGTTTTTAGTCAATTCTTTTTCTTTCTCCAGATCAAATAACGAAATCTGCTGGAGATGTTCAGCAATCAGCATTTCTTCCATATTTTCTGTATTTTCATTGACGACGATCTCTTCAAACTCCTGCGACTGCAATTTCGCTGTATTCCGCAGCACACAATACGCTCCTCTTGCGAAGAGGCGCTCAAAAATATCTTTGAAATGGATATCACCAACTTTTCCACCTTTGATCGTACCCTTCAACCGAATTGTCACCAAACAATCTTTTACTTCTCTTTTCTCTAGCTCTTCTAAGACTTCGAACCCGATGACATCCGGCGCTTTTTCACTGCAATCTAACACCAAAGAAACATGATCCATTACTTTCACTGGCACCCATTCTACTATTTGCGTCACCGCTCCCGGCGCGCCGTGATCGACGGTTATTACATAATACCCCCCATAACTATACTTTTCTACTTCCTGAAAGTTGTTGGGAAACAAGGCACCGCTATACGTTACTGTACCATAACCATCGATCACTTTTTTTGTTGGGTGATGAATATGTCCCCCTGCATAATAATTGAATCTTTGCGGAAAGACAGAGATCGGCTGCGCTTCCATCATCGCCAAATGTTCTGGTAATAGTTCCGCGATCGTCGTGTGAAACATAAAGATCTTATATCCTGGTTCATTCTCTAACATCTCACGCTGCAGACTCTCATAATATGTCTTATCCAATAATCCCCTTCTTCCCAACACTCCCGTAATCTTCGCACCAGTCTTATTATCAACTGTAAATCTCAGTTCCAGCTCTTTTGTCTCTGCATTTACTTTTCCTTTACACACGTTGACCAGTAAGCCACCATTCTCTAAGACATCGATCATCGTCTTGCCGCTCGGTGAAAAGTCATGTGATCCGGCAATAGTATATAATGGAATATTTCTGTCCTGCAGTTCCTTGAGTTTTTTAGCCACGATTTTCAACGTATCTAAAGAGGGCAGAGACGTGTTAAACAGGTCTCCTGCAAAAAGGATAAAGTCGACCTTCTCTGCGATACAACCATCGATTGCCGTCAGAAACGCTTTCGTAGAGAGATCACGCATTTTCTGGTCACGCCAAGCGCCGAGGTGCAGGTCTCCGAGATGCGCATATTTCATCCCTCCTCTATTGAGAGAGAAGTTTATATTGATTGTTGTAGTTGCAGCTCTGCATCTGAACGGAGAGATACCTAAACGGCTCTGTCCGGAATAATATTTTTTAGCTACTGGCGACCCTCGAAGTGCATGGGAGCCACTTTTTAGACCTGATACGTCGATCTCCCGTAATCGCGCCGTGCTCCAGTAGCCAAATATCTTCGTCTCCGGACAGAGCTTACCTAAACCAAATCTTTAAATAGATTTAGAATTTACTTTTATTTATGGGTTCAAAGAAGTATTTCCTTTTACTTTCCATTATTCTCCCCATTATGCTGAGCCTCGTTGTGGCAGCACAAGGAGACCTCGTCGTAGAACTAGGAGAACCGGAATTACTTCCTAAAGACGGTTACAGCGAGAGTGTATTTTTACCCTATAAAATTAGAAATATTGGCGACGAACCGATCACTTCTCGCTTCCCCATTAAAATGCTCCAATCCGGAGCGAGAGAAGGCATCGGTTATCCCCTTTATCTTTACTCCGGTGAGATGAAGACTGTTGGAGTAGAGCCTCTCCATAAAGCATTCATCGAGAAAGCTGACGGCACTACCTATTGGCAAGAGATCGGCACTACATCTATCCAATTTGACAACGGCATCATTCCTGCTGCGCCGGCCGTGACTCTCCAACCAGGAGAAGCTTTGCTCTTTACAGATAAAGACGTCGTCGGCGCTTTGAATACTTTCTCTTTCCAGAACTCAGGAGTTTATACCATCGGCTACGAAGTCGATCCTCCTACTAACACTAACGAGATTAAAGAGAAAAATGATGATAATAACGCCGCATCCCTCGAATATAATATTACTGTTAAAAATTATATCAAAGGTCCGAATGAATATTTAGCAGCTAACGAATACTGGTTCTATTTCAACGAGATTAACGATTGTGTCTCTTTAGATCTTCCCAACCCTACAGAGATCTGTCTTATCGATTGGAATTCATTTACCTCCACGATCAGCGTGGATGGAACGGAAATTAAATTATGGCACTTTTTCGAGTTATGGGGTTATAGTAAAAAGCATAATAACCTGGAGTTCGTCTCCGCAGATGGATTTAAAGTGACATACACCTAATTTTCTCATTCTAAATCTTTTTCTCTGTCTACTCTCCACTTTTCTCATCAACTCGGTCAGAACATTTTTATAGTTTCTAATCGTCCTTTCAGGAGCAATGACAGAAAAGAGAATGGTGTTTGTGTATACTGATTTCGATAAGACAATGATCACAGAGGATTCCGCCCGGATTCTCGCTAAAGAAATGCTTTTGTTCTACAAGAAAACGTTTGGCTGGTTTTTTCTTTCGGGTCAGCTTACTAAGACAATCTATCGTTTTCTCTTATACAAAATGACCGGCAAAACAAAGCATTTCTACAAAGCGTTCTTCTTTTTTGATGACGAAGCAATGGAACGCACCGTGCAAAACCTCACTTTAAATCCCAAATGGATCGCTGCCATCCAAAGCATTCAGAAGAAAGAGGGGAAAGACGCCCCTGTTGAGATCGTCCTTACGATTCTCTCGCGAAATGTCGTCGAACTCATCCGCCGTTTCGTCGACCTTCCTCGGATCAAGTCTCGACTCGCTGCGCTCCCCTGTGTCATCCACGAGATCATCGCCCACACAAATATTTTAGTGGGAACACAAACGATCATCACTGCCGGTGTCTGGCGCGAAGGCCAAAGCCAGCCTTTCATCGATGCTCGAGGGCTTACGACGCGGCAGATCTCTCGCCAAGACTTACGTAAGGTAGCTGTCCTCGTCCTCCAACCGCACCAGGAGTATGTCGCCCACATCGCCGAAACTATCGAACGAAATAAACATCTCTTCTTCCGTCGTGGTTTTAGCTCACATGCCTATTACATCGGTGATCAAGAGGAAGAATATCTATTGGAAGAGGGTATCCCTCCAGAACGCTTTTATCGCATTTAATGCTCTTTTAAGCGGTCATTCTACCGTCACTGACTTAGCGAGGTTTCTTGGCTTGTCAATATCACATCCTTTGAGCAACGCAACGGTGTACGCAAAAAGTTGAAGCGGGATTGCAACGAGCAAAGGCGACAATAATTCGTCTACCTTTGGGAGATACACCACGTCATCACAGATTTCTTTTATCTTCGCATCTCCCTCACTGGCAAACGCAATAACCTTTCCTTTCCGTGCCTTGATCTCTTGGATATTAGAGAACATTTTGTCGTATGTCTCGCTCTCTAGACATAAAGCAATCGTCGGCATTTCTTCTGAGATCAGCGCAATCGGCCCGTGTTTTAATTCCCCAGCGGGATAGGCTTCTGCATGGATATAAGAAATCTCTTTCAACTTTAATGCTCCTTCCAAAGCCAGAGGATAAAATATATTCCTTCCGATATACAAGAAATGTTGATTGTTTACATATCGTTCAGCGATCTTTTTGATTTCCTCTCGTAATTGTAAGACCTGCTCGGTTAACAACACTACCTTCTTTCCTGTAAATTCTTTTCCGGCGAAGTGATAGGCTAGCTTATAGAGTGCTATCAACTGCGCGGTAAATGCTTTCGTCGACGCCACGCCGATTTCCGGGCCAGCTCGCGTGTAGATGACATCATCAACCTCTCGTGCGATCGTACTCTCTACGACGTTGACTATTCCCAGTGTGTTTACGTTGTGTTCTTTTGCGAGGCGAGCGGCTGCAAGCGTGTCTGCTGTCTCACCGCTCTGTGAGATCAGGATCACAAGATCTCCTGGAAGGAACAACGGCTCTTTATATCGAAATTCTGATGCTGTTTCGTGCACGACGGGAATTCTCGCTACTTTCTCTATAACATATTTACCAACCAATCCCGCATAACTTGCTGTTCCACAGGCAACAATGATCATTCTCTTTGGTGTCGGCAATGCAGGTAGTGGAACGTGTAGCGTCTCTTCCATTGTTAATGGCTGTTCCATAATCTCTTTAAGCATAAAGTGAGGATACCCTTGCTTCTGTGCCTGTTCTACATTCCAAAAGATCTCTCTTTGCTTCGGTATGATGCCCCTACCCTCAAAATCACTGATCTTTACAGTTTCTTTTGTCACGCGTGCAATTTCAAAATCGTTGACGTAGATCACGTTCTTCGTATGTTCAATAAAAGCCGCAACATCTGACGCGAGAAAATGTTCGCCATTCCCGACGCCGATGACGAGCGGGCAGCCGTTTCTCGCCGCTACGATTTCCGAATTTCCTTTTGCCATCACCGCAAAAGCATATGCTCCGCGTAAGGCATGTACTGTTTGTCTCACTGCGGAGAGTAGGTCTGTCTTGAAGTTTTGAGCAATTAAATGGAGAATGACTTCCGAATCTGTATCTGAAGAGAACACGTCCCCCCTGCCACGTAATTGTTCTTTCAGTTCCAAGTAGTTTTCGATAATCCCATTATGGACGAGTGTGAACTTCTCACGCACGATAAAAGGATGTGCATTCTTTTGGCAGACACCACCGTGCGTCGCCCAGCGTGAGTGAGCGATCCCCATCGTTCCTGGAAGAAGATGGTTTTTGAATTGTTCCACTCTCCCCACTTCTTTAAGTAGGTGCAGTGTATCATCTGCCGTGCAGATGCCGACCGAATCATAACCCCGATATTCTACTTTCTCTAATCCCGACACCAAAAGAGGATATGCTTCTCGTTGTCCAACATATCCAATAATCCCACACATCAGTGAAAAAGACGAAAAATGAATTTAAGAAGCTTATGAATTCTGGGTAGAGAATGAAAAGAGAGTTCTCGTTAGCTTATGCGACCAACTCTTTTAGTTCTCCACTCTCTGCCATCTCTAGGACAATATCACAGCCGCCGATTAATTTCCCGCTCACATAAAGTTGTGGATACGTTGGCCAGTTGGAATACTCTTTTACTGCCTGGCGTATCTCTTCGTCGCTGAGAATATCAAATGAATCAAACTTTATTCCTAGTCCTTTTAATGTTTCCACGACTTTCCACGAGAAGCCACACTGTGGTTCATCTGGCGTCCCTTTCATAAACAAAAAGACTTTACTGGAGTTGATCAATTGTTCAATCTTTTTCTTCAGTTGGTCGTTCATATTAATTCACCTTCGTCACAATCCGTAGCGCATGGACTTTTTCTTTCATTTCTTCCCGCAACGCCGTATAAACCATCTGATGCTGCTCTACTTTAGTCTTGCCGGCAAAACCAGCATAGACTATTCCCACAGCTAGATGCGCTCCGGAAGCCGCATGACCTGCGTGGTCTGCACTCTCATCTTCTACTTCCACTCGTGCGCCAGGGAAAAAGCGTTCCAATTTCTGCTTTATTTCTTCAGTAATCATACACCTACTATTTTTCAGAAACATTTATAAAACATTCCTCTTTCCAATCGTGAATACCAATGAGTTGGTCTTCATCAACGAGGTAACTGAGTTATTTCTGTTACCTTCTAGACAATTCATCGGTAAGATCGTTTAAATTATATAATATAAACCATACCCGTACGCGGAGGTACACACCATGGCTGATGAAGCAAAAGTATTGGAAGCGGTTGAACTTGCTCGAACGACCGGAAAAATAAGAAAGGGCGCAAACGAAACGACAAAAGCAATCGAGAAAGGCGATGCTAAACTAGTCGTCTATGCAGGCGATGTAAGTCCTAAAGAGATTGTCATGCATTTGCCGCTTCTCTGTAAAGAAAAGAAAATTCTTTGTGTTGAAGTTTCTAAGAAAGAAGATCTTGGTGCTGCCGCTGGTCTGCCTGTAGCAACAACTGCTGTCGCTATCGTCAAAGAAGGAGATGCTAAAAATATCATTGAGAGCATGAGCCGTTAAATAGGTTGAGAACATGGCAAAGAAAAACAGCTCAACTGAAAAAACCGAAGCTCCTGTCGTTGAACAGCGTGTGGAAGGAGGAGAAATCCGGTTCATACCTGGTATCCCGGCAGAAGTCAAAGAGATTGTCGCTCGCGCTGGGAGCCGTGGCGAATTGACCCAAGTCATGTGCCTTGTTCTCGACGGACGCGACAAGAATAAAGCCATCCGGCGCAATGTCAAAGGACCAGTCCAGATCGGAGACATCTTAATGCTGCTGGAGACCGAAATTGAAGCGCAACGCCTTGGTGGCGGACGCCGTAGTAGTGGCAGTAGCGGTTCAAAATCATAAATCATGTAGGTGAAATCAAATGTCAACATGCACGTTTTGTGGATCAGAAATTGAAAAAGGAACCGGAAAAATGTTTGTCTATGCCAATGGCAAGATAGCCTATTTCTGTTCCCGTGGCTGTGAGAAAAATCTGCACAAGCTGAAACGTAAACCTTTGAAGACGCCTTGGACGGCTGAATACCGCAAAGAGCACAAGAAGGGAGTCAAGAAAGCTGAGTGAAGATGGAACGCACACTCGTCTTGTTAAAACCGGATGCAGTCAAACGCGGCTTTATGGGGAAGATTCTCTCTCGTTTTGAAGATGCTGGGCTGAAAGTTATCGGTGCCAAGATGGTTTGGATAGACAAAAATCTTGGCGAGAAACATTACAACGACATCGGTAAAGTCCAGCAACGCCATGGAGAAATGGTTTTCCAAGCGCTATTGCGTTTCATGGCTTCTGGTCCGGTCATGGCGTTGTGCCTTGAAGGTGTCAATGTCGTCGAAAACGTCCGAAAGATGTGCGGCGGCACGGAACCTAAATCTGCTGCTCCCGGTACGATCCGTGGAGATTTCTCTCATATCAGTTACGCACAAGCAGACCAACAAGGCAAGGCAATTGAGAATATAGTCCATGCTTCCGGCAACGCTGACGAAGCCAAACAAGAGATTGCTCTTTGGTTTAAGCCAGAAGAATTGCATTCATATAAGACAGTACATGAAGTTCATGTGTTTTAGAGGAGGAACATAACAATGGCATCAGAAAGAATGGTTGATAAAGTAATGAGGATTACTCAGAATCCCCAATTTATTCGTAATATTTGTACCAGCGCGCATATTCACCACGGAAAAACTGCTTTCACAGATAATCTTCTCGCAGCTGCGGGGATGATGTCAGAAAGATTTGCCGGCCAACTAGAAGGGGGTATGACTACCTGGCAGCATAAAGATGAGCAAGAACGGTTGATGACCGTTGACGCTGCGAACGTTTCCATGGTTCATGATTTTAATGGTAAAGAATTCTTGATCAATCTTATTGACACGCCCGGCCACGTTGACTTCGGTGGAAACGTCACCCGCGCCATGCGTGCTGTTGACGGAACTGTCGTTCTCATCTGCGCTGTTGAAGGGATTATGCCTCAGACCGAAACTGTTGTTCGTCAGGCATTGCGAGAAAGAGTAAAACCTGTTCTTTTCATCAATAAAGTCGATCGTCTCGTCAAGGAATTAAAACTCTCTCCGGAAAAGATTGCTGAACGCGTCATGGCGTTAGTCGTCCAA
Organism: Candidatus Woesearchaeota archaeon; assembly: GCA_016181265.1. Classification (GTDB taxonomy): domain Archaea; phylum Nanobdellota; class Nanobdellia; order Woesearchaeales; family GW2011-AR9; genus JACOZP01. The sequence goes on along the minus strand of JACOZP010000004.1, from coordinate 10,767 downwards.
TTCAACAACATGGTTGAACGGATTGCTGAAACCCAGTATAAAGAAAAATGGAAAGTCAGTGTCCAGGAAGGTAGTGTCGCCTTCGGTTCTGCTCGTGAAAATTGGGCTCTCTCATTTCCCTACATGAACAAGAAAGGTGTTAAATTCGCTGACATCTTGCGCATCTATGAAATGGAGGAGGCAGCACGCAAAGATTGGGTTTGGGAAAATGCCGCATTACACGAAGTCATTCTCGATATGGTCATCAAACATCATCCTGATCCGATCAATGCTCAGATCTATCGCATCCCTAAGATCTGGCACGGCGATCCTGAATCTGAATTTGGAAAAGATCTCGTCACTTGTAACCCCCACGGAAAAGTTGGTTTTGTCATCACCAGAATTGTCATTGATCCCCGTTCAGGAAAAGACATCTCCGCCGGTCGCCTTTTTAGCGGAACGATTAAGAGTGGTATGGAAGTCTATCTCAATAACGCCAACCAGAAACAACGTATCCAGAACGTCTACATCTATAACGGTATCAAGCCAGAGATCATCGAATCTCTCCCGGCGGGAAATGTTCTCGCTATCTCTGGTGTCGTCGGGGCAGCAGGTGAAACTATTACTTTAGAAACAGAACAGCCATTCGAAGAATTAAAACATATCTTCGAGCCAGTCATCACCAAAGCGATTGAGCCAAAGAAGTCTGCTGATCTACCGAAGTTGATTGAAGTCCTGCGCAAAGTCAGTCGGGAAGATCCTTCTGTGAAAATCGAAATTAACGAAGAGACTGGTCAGAACTTAATCTCTGGAATGGGAGAATTGCACCTCGAAATTATCGAGAACAGGATCATTACTGAAAAAGGAGTAGAAGTAAAAACATCATCCCCAATTGTTGTCTATCGTGAGACGATCACCAAGCCCTCGCCCGAAGTAGAAGGGAAATCACCGAACAAACACAACAAGCTTTACTTTAAAGTCGAACCGCTCGATCCCGTTATCTCGCAGGGAATCAAAGATGGTAGTCTTCCTGTCGGCCGTTTCCGTCGCAAAGAAGATCAAGTCACTGCATTCATGCGCGACCAGTGTGGTTGGGATGCTAAAACTGCCGGTCAGGTCAAAGCGATCTTCGAAGGCAACATGTTCATGGATCAGACCAGGGGTATTGTCTACATTAACGAGATCATGGAATTGGTCTTAGATATGTTTGAAGACGTTATGAAGCAAGGGCCTCTCGCTCGTGAACCCTGCGTCGGCCTGAAAGTTAGTCTTATGGACTGTTCTTTGCACGAAGATGCAATTCACCGTGGTCCAGCACAGATGTATCCTGCCGTGCGTGAAGGTATCCGTGGTGCGATCATGCAAGCAGGCCCAGTCTTATTCGAGCCATTGCAGATCATGCGTCTCGAGGCGCCTACAGAATATACTGGTGAACTTTCCAAGCTCGTCTCCTCTAAACGCGGCCAGCTTCTCGAGATGAACCAGGAAGAAGACCAAGTTGTCGTTGTTGGTAAAATCCCTGTTGGAGAGATGATTGGTTTCAGTAGCGATCTCCGTTCCGCAACAGAAGGACGTGGTAACTCTTCATTGGTCGACCAGATGTTTGAGAAACTGCCGATGGAATTGCAAGAAAAGATCCGCGGCCAGATCATCCAACGTAAAGGTCTTTCCGCAGGTGAATTAGGAGCGTAAGCTCTTTTTTTTCTTATTTTCGTTCTAATTTTTTTAATATAATTAATTCTACCCATCTATTTTTTAAAGTACTTATTGAAAAGAGAGATGATGAGACGATTAATTCAATCAGTAAGTACGGCTTTCCTCTTCGCAGCCTGTTCTCCAAACTATCTTACGATTTCTCCGCCCTCCTCTGCTCCCATTGTTCATAAGTCGGAAACAGAAGCTCTTCCCGATCTTCGTAAGCTTGTACGCGAAGCCAAAGTTGAAGAAGCGTGGGTCTATCTTCCCGAAAGAGAAGAATGGCATGATATCGGTTTGGAAACAACAATTACCGATCACTCGGCATCGCTCAACCTAGATCTCGAGAAGATAGAACAACTTGCTACTGATTATTCAATTCTCCATTTTTATCATATTCATCCCGAACCGTTGGACGCAAGAGTAGTTCCTTCTGCAGATGACATCGGCAGTGCGATTTATTTCTTTTGTAAGTATCAACACCAGAGAAAGAAAGACTTTCATTACCTCCTTGCTTCTTCGCACGGTATCATGGAATATGTCCTTAATGGGGAAAGATTTTCTGATTTCTGCAGATTCACCAAAGAAGAAGATTTTTTCGAACGCGGTAAGACGCTTGGAAGAATTGTCGTAAACTCCCGCGAACTGTGGACGAATGAATCCAGGATTAGTTCACTTGCCAAGAAGAAGGTATCAACCACCATTTTTAATAATGGCTCTGTTGAAATTATATTTACACCGTATCCGAAATTTATGGATGGTTTACAATAGAAATATAGAGATACTCTTTTAAAGTACATTCAAAAAACAAGTTCAATGAGAAAAACCATCACTTCCCTTTGTACACTTCTCCTCTTGGCAGGCTGTTCGCCGCAACATGTCAAAGTGAATTCTTCTCCCGATGCACCTGTCGTCCAGAAAGACGAACGCAGTATCATCACAGACCTCCGTCAGCAAGTAATGGAAGCAGAAGCAGAAGATGCTTGGCTCTATGTTCCGGAAACGAAAGAATGTCATGACATTGGCATGGAGACGACGGAAACAGAAGGGCAATCAATGACTGTTGATTTTGATGTAGAAAGAATCAAGAAAATTGCCGCACAATATTCCTCACTACGTTTCTATCATATTCATCCTCTAAAACCGCTCTCGCGAATCATGCAGCCCTACATCCAGTCGCCTCCAAAAGGATATACTGGTCAGCGCATCAAAGATCTTCTCGAAGCGGACAACGTCGTCCCCTCTTGGATTGACATTGGAAGTGCGATTGCTTTCTCCTGTCTCTTTGATCATCATCAGTCTAAAATAGTGCATCACCGGGTAGTCTCTCAGTACGGTGTGACAGAATACAAGCCAGACCTTGCAGAACTGTTTGAATTTTGTGAATTTACACCGGAAGATCGTCTCTTTCAATATGCAGCAGTGCTTGGAAGACATGTTGCAGAAAAATTCAGGAGTGGAAAGATTGAAAAGCAAATTAAGCAGTCGATAGCTCGCCAGAAGCCAGTCCATCTCTTTAGGAACAGTTACTTAACTATCACTTTTCATCCTTATGATTCTTTAAAGAAATAAGATCTCCAATTTCATACTCTCCGCAGCGTGCTAATTCCACTACATATCTTCCTTCCTTTTGAGGAGTCCAAAACGTAAACGGTTTGAAGTTTTTCAACATTAAACCCCTTGCTTGAGAAAAAACAGTCCGACAAATCATCTCTTTTTGTGAAATCGTTGTTCCTTTTGTCTTGTTGATGATCATCTTCTCAACTCATGTTCCAAATCTTGTCGCCAACATAATGGATATTATGAATCACCTTACCACTTTTCGTCTCTTTCATTTCGCTTCCTGAGACGAGTGCAATCCCTACAGCAATCGGTTTCTTGTTATTCATATCCACAATAGCTACCGGCTCGTCTTTGATAATCATCTCATCAATCTCAACAATTCCTGGTCGCATCACATCTGCTCCGCCGATAAGAAATTTAATCGCGCCCATATCCACAACTACTCTCTTTAAGACCATCCGTTGCTGAAGAAATTTTAACGTAGGGATCCAGCGTTCGCCATAGCGGAAGAACGCCGGTAGTTTATTGACAGCGAGCAGCGTCAGTTCGTCTTCACATAATTCCACACTATCTTTCTTGCTGAATTCCACATCATACAGCATTAATTCTCTACTTACATCCTTGCTGCGTAACTGGGTGCGTTTCATCTCTTCTTTTCATCTTTCCAATTTACAAAATCATCTTTCTTCCGGTTGATGAAAAATAACGCCGCCACAAATGTCAGCACCAAAACCAGAAATCCGATCTTGCTTCTCGTGTCGAAATAGCGGATCGTCGCACCGAATGTAGCTGCTACACTTCCTAAGAACAGCCCCATCGTCACGCTTTCTTGCATCAAAGGGATCAATAAAGCAGCTAACAATACCACAAGATTAAACAAAGCAATAAAGACATACTTTGTTCCTTCATACGCTAACTTTTCTTTTTCCCATGCCTGTTGGCGAGCATTATGTTCTTTCCAACATTCCTGCTGCTGGACACTGATCTTTTCCCGTTCAATGTCACTTACTTTTTCAGGATACGGAAACTTTTGATAACAGTCCGTAGGCTCATTATACCATGCTTCACTTCCTGTATATTTTGGGAAGAAGACATTTGCTCCTACAAAGACCATCGGTACATACAATAATACGATGATTAATACATACAATAATTTTGTCCAGTTCATAAATAGTTATAGAGCAGGAAGGGATTTAAGCTTTTCGGTCAGCAAAAGTATTATATACTTTCTTCCCCTCTTAAAAAGTATGAGGAAAATAGTATTTCTGCTGTTTGTCATTATTTTCTTTGTTGTCTCCTGTGGGGAAGATGCTCTTGTTGGGCAAGCCGGTTATCAGCAGCTTACATTCGAGCAAAAACAATTTTACTGGAATTGTTGGAATGGTCACTGTAAAACTTTACTTGATGCAAAGGATCCGGGCTACCGTTCTTGTTCTCTGGAGTGTTTCGACCAAGCAACATTAGTTAGCCCCAAACAGGCATCATGTACTGATTCAGATGATACCGATTATTTTACAAAAGGGATCGTCAAGACCAATATCTATCCTCAGGGTAAAGAAGATTCTTGCTACACCTTCCCAAATGGAAAAACATATCTCTTTGAAGGACAATGTGTCAATAAAAAGTACCAATACATTCAGAAGAATTGTGCGAAACTCGGGAGTGACTATACTTGTGTGGATGGAAAATGTGAAGTACTGCCCCAAGCCACGGCAAATGCCGCTTCTTTTCTTCCAGAAGTTGTAGATCAACCGGAGGTGTTAAACGCTAAAACCTTTGGTGCTCTTCCTGATGATAACATTGATGATACTCAAGCACTTCAAGCAGGAATTACAGCAGCTTTTGATCAGAAGACGGCACTGTATATCCCTTCAGGGACATACCACATTACCAGTTCTTTGCAAATTCCGGCAGGGTCTTATTCCGGGTTTCAACGAGCTCTGCGTATCACCGGAGATAATGCTGTGATAAAAGCAATGGCACCGATGGATGCTGTTCTTAATGTCGGCGATTTCTGGACTTATTTTACGATTGATCATCTTGTTCTCGATGCCAACAATCAGGCAAACTATGGATTTAAAGCAGTTAAAATAAGCTTACGATTGGCGCTTGTGGAACATCTTCTTATCCGTAATGCTTTGCAAGATGGTCTCTACTTGGATCGAGGGCAAGGTTCCATCTTTCGACATATCGTTAGTATGGATAACGGAGGAAATGGAGTTTACTGTGTCGATTGCAATAGTGCTGTTTTTGACGATGTCACTGCTTCTGGTAATGGGAAATCTGGTTTCGTCATCAATCGTCAGGAGAAAGGATTTTCTGGCCCGCTGATTCTTCGTTCTTTCTATTCGATAAATAATCAAGAGCATGGTGTTTTGATCAAAGCTGATGTTGAGGGTTCATCTCTCCGCGATGGCTGGGTCGAAGGGAATGGTCTCGATGGGATACGTATAGAGACAAATGGCGTCTTGATTGAAAAGAACACGATTATCGGTACTGAGAAAAGTAACGGCTATGCTATTCATCTTATTCCTGGTGTTAACGATGGGACGAAAAGTACCCCCAAAGGAATATATAGTGGGGGGAGCAAAGTTCTCACTAATTCTCTGGTTGGGTCTGATGTCTATGCTATTGTTAAAGATGAAACGGGAACGGCGGCGACGACAATACTAAGCGGGAACAAGAAAGTATCTTCCATTGAGGAGAAGCCCGTGATTTCTCTCGAGCTGAGTTCTCTTGCTATCGCCAAGAATGTGATAAATGTGAAAGCAGAACCATTCTTAGCTAAGGGTGATGGAAAAACAGATGATACACTTGCTCTGCAGATAGCTCTCAATGGTGCTACTCCTGATTCTATCGTCTACATTCCTCGCGGTACTTACCTTATCAACACCGGATTGTCTATCCCCCAGAGTGGCCTTACCATCATCGGTGACTGGGCAATCATTCGTGCAGCATCACCAATGGAAGCGGTGCTCAATATATCATCAAAAAGCAAGATTCATCTTCGTAGAATTATGCTTGATGCCAATGGTTTAGCCAACAATGCTTTTCTCGCTTCATTATTGGATGATGCTTCTCTGCAACAAGTTGCTTTTCTTTCTGCTTTATCTTATGATCTTCTGCTTGTCGATGCTAAAGATGTAACACTACGCGGAACAGATGCCTGGCGTAGCCGAGGATATGGTATCTATTGTCAGAATTGTCATCACGTCGTCTTTGATGCGGTTGCTGCGCGGGATAATTTCGGGACAGGCATTGTGCTTAATGCAACTTCGTCTTCAGAGGGAGTTCAAGTTACAAATCTCCTCATCGAGAGAAATAAAGAATATGGACTTGTCATTGAGCCAGCAGTTAAAGATGTCGTCATTCGTGATGGCTGGCTGGAAGCGAATGGATGGACAAATACGACCGCGTGGTTCGAACAACAAGGACTTGCTAAGATTGGAGAGGATTGGAATATGGAACGCACAGACAACCTCCGCATCGGCGGATCTGGCATCACCATTGATGGACTCAAGACACATGATTATGCCCCGCTTGATCCAATTATTAAGAGAGCAATTCGTCTAACTCCCTCTGCTTCTGAGATTACTGTTGTAAGCAACCTTTTCGTAAATTGGGGAAACACGAAATACGGAACAATCCGCGATGAGAGCGGGCTTAAGACCAACAAATTAGAGGGAAACTATTATCGTACACAGTGGGGAAATATCCTACCCATTATTAATGATTTTCCCTGTCCAGCAGATAAGACGTGTATTGAGCGCCCGAATGGGTTGAAATAGAGAATATGACTGTGGAAATACTTATATAGAAATCGCTCGCCATTATTTCTATGAAACTGGAACAGCTTATCGAGTCTCTCTCCCCCTCCCACCAGACGGAACTCCAACCCGCTGCCAGCTCCACTACCGTTACTTTTTCTGAAAAAGATCAGTCTGCCCTCTCTAATCCAACAACAAAAGCTCTACGGATGGGTCTCTTTTACGTCACTTTAACGACCCTCTTGTACGGCGGAGATTCGGGGGAATCGTTTTCTCCTGTCGTGCGCGAATTGGACCTTCTGACGAAACCGGACATCGTCAATCCAGACCAGAGATTATTTCTCGAATCAAAAGCCGTCTGTTCCGGCCATCATGGTCTCGTTTTAGACATCCAGCTCGACGGCTATGCTTCTCTTCAGGAACATTTCCCTGGTTACAAGACGGCATTTGCCTTCTATCGTCATGCTCTCCGGGGTATCAAGAGTTCCTGGCAAGGAACAGCGACAGATTTATTTCAAGAACTAGCGATGAAGACGGCATATCTTGTTGTCTTACCCTACTCTGTCGTCAAGAAATTCCAAGCAGAAGGGCAGCGTATCTCGGCCTCTTCCGTCGTTTCTCGCTATCAAAACCCCCGTTCGACATTTGATAACTGCACATGCATCCGTTCCTCAACGTTCACGCGTCTCGCTATTGAACCAGAACAAGTGCTTCATGACATCGATCTCGATTTGGGAGAATATGCTGTACGACGCTATCGCTCACCATCCTGCACCATCAACTCCATCCCCCTCAAGTCATTTCCTATAATCCAAATCACTGAAAAAGAACCGGAAAAGCAAGAACCCGTTAGGGATTATTGTCCGGTTGAGGACTTACCGTTTTGAATGAATGTTCTCAAAAGCCCTACTCTACCACAATCCCTACTCTTCCTGGCATCGCTCCTTTTGCTTTTGTGTTGCTGCTTTCTTCCGCAGCGATCACTTCGACGCTACACTCGAACTCTTTCTCCAAAAACATGCTTGCTTCACGCATTACTGCCACTTCATCTTCCTGTGATGTTACGATAGTCGGCAATTTTGAGGTGTCTTTTAACACTGCCGTAACAATCTTACTTACCTCTTTTCCTCGTACTGCTAAGCCTTCTCCTTCCAACACGCGCTTCATAATCTCTCCCATATTTCGCGTGACATTGATCTCTTTGTGTAAGAGGGAGAATAAATCATACGTCCATCTTTCCGCGACGAAGAGCGTGAATTTTTTTGGCTTTTCTACGTTCGCTAATTTCATCACGTTGCGCATCCCTTCCATTGCTACTTTCACTAATTCTTCTCCGGCTTCCGCCTTTCGGCTTATTTTCCCTTCTTCAACTCCCGGCCAGTGTGCAGCTGAAATCAACTCTTTTCCAGGATTTAACTCTTCACTGATGTGTGGTGTGATTGGATTCAAGAGCCGCACCCATCTCGACAAGACATTTTCTATCGTCGGCGCATGAGCTCCTCCCCGGCGGACATACCAGCGGAGGTCATCATAGATCATGAAGTAAACTACGGAGGCCATCTCCCGTAGATCGTACGTTTCCATCGCTTTATTCACTGAGCGTAGATGTCCTTCCATTCGGGATACGATCCAGTCGTCTATGAGCGTCTTTTTACCTTTCAGTTCACGTAGCTGCTCGACTAATCCATAGATCCTTTCTAGCGCATTTTTGTAGTTTAGTACGGTTTCTTCCGTCCATACTACATCAACATGCGGCGAGCCGATATGCGCATAATATAATCTCATCGCGTCAACACCATACTTCTCGATCGCATCAGGGATCGGTTCCGCTCCGCCTTTGCTCTTGGAGATCTTAGACCCTTTTCCAGTCACCCACCAGTTGACTAAGATCCCTCGCGGCCACTTGTTTTCCGGCAGGATCGCTACATGATTCATCACGAATACCGGGAAATGCACAGTCTTGTGTTCTTTTCCTCCTAAATTCATATTGAGAGGGTAAAAATAATCAAATTCTTCTTTGATTTGCTTCCACTGCTCTTTTCCTTCTCCTTTTCCTAGAAAGACATAATCAAAGAACGCTTCTGTCAACTCTTCTGTCTTGATAACGTTATTCTTGATGAATTTCGAAACAATGTAATACGCGGGATATAATGTAGAATCGCTGATCGGTTCGACCGTCCATTGTTTATCAAACGGAAATTTGCTTCCCAGCCAGTTCCCTAACCGCGCACATGCTCTGTCGCCAAACCAGTCTAATACGGACGGCAGATTATCTTTGTATTCTTCGGGATACACTTCCATCTTTCGTGCATGTTCTTTGCTACGTTCTGTTAATTCTGAATCAGAATAGCGGATAAACCATTGATCATCAATGCGTTTGACAACAACTTTATTTCCACAACGACAGACCACTTCTTCGCTTAAATCATGAAAGACATCAGCTTTTCCGAATTCTAGCAATTCTTCTTTCATCAGTTCTTTTGCTTGCTCCACTTTCATCCCGGCAAACCGTCCGCAATTCTCTCGCATGATCCCAGTATGGAAACCTGCTTTATACACTTCTTTTGTTGCTTCTTCTAAAGCAGGATCGTCCAAATCTCTGATGTTCATCTTCTCCACGATCTCTGCTGCAGGTAATTTACCGTAGCCCTTTGTAATGATGATCGGAATGATCGTAATCGCACGGACTTCTTCTGGGTCAAGTCCATATTTCTCACATTCTTCTGGGTGTTGTTGCAGGAACCGTAACGCCACATAATCTTTTGGTGCATCAGCCGGAACAGACGTGACGATGCCTGTCCCTACTGCAGGGTCGCAGAATGTCGCTGGCAAGATCGGGATCTCTCGATCAATTCCTGGAGCGAAGACAATCTTCCCCAGTAATGATTTTGGATCGACATCTTCTTTCAGCAAGACATCATCTTTTTGATAGGGTAATTTTTCTGCTGCCACTTCACTCATGATCCAATCTTCGCCTTCCACTTGCACATGGACATAGCGTGCGGCGGGGTTGATCCATAAGTTAGTCTGTCCGTAGATTGTTTCCGGACGTAGTGTGGCAGCGACGAGAAACGTATTGCCCATCTTGAATTTTAATAACGTGAATTCCTGTTTCTCAGCATTTCCTCCTTTCGAAAGATCTGTTTCAGAAGGATCGACGGCGACAGGACCATCAACAACACAAGCGGTGGCAAAATACGGTTTTTGCACTAATAGGTTTTTCTGATACAACTTTTTGAACTGCCATTGGATAAATTTTTCGTAATCTGGAAACGTCGTACAGGTAAACCGCTCCCAATCACAGAGGAAGCCAAATTTCTTCCAATAATCTTGAATGTAGACTTCGTTGAAATAGTCAATAATCTTCTGCGGGTTGCCAAGCTCTTTGATCTTTTCTTCTGGACAGCCATTTCTTCGGAGATATTCGAGCCATGCTGTGTCTTTTTTCTTCACTTTATTGGCAAACGCGATCGCTTGGTTTCCTGAAGCATGTGTTCCTACAGGGAAAAGTACTTCTTTTCCTTTCAGTCGCTCATAACGGCAGATTGCGTCAGTATAGGAGAAACCGCGCATGTGGCCGACATGGAGAAAGCCAGAGATCCCCGGATACGCAAAGATCATAAAAAATTTTTCTTTTCCTTTTTTGGCTGTCGCTCTGCCTAGCTCTGCTTTCGCCCACTGTTTCTGCCATTTCGTTTGGATTTTCGTCCAGTCGAGGGTCATGTACTGCTTGAGGCACAGCTTGTTTTTAAAGGTTACGTGA
>JACOZP010000003.1 GCA_016181265.1 Candidatus Woesearchaeota archaeon | reverse complement strand
TTAATACGTACTTCTTGACGATACTTTAATAAAATAGTCACCGCCTGAAGAGAGTATGGACGATCTGCTCAAACTTTCTCTGGAAACAATCCAACTGCAAAAGCAGGCGATGATCTTTCTCCCTAGCCGAGCGAGCGCAGAAAAGACGGCAGAAGATATTGCTAAGCTGACACAATGTTCTCTTCCGGAATTAGAACAGGAAGTGTTAAAAGTTGTCACGTCTCCGACAAAACAATGCCGCCGGTTGTCGCATTGCGTCAAGAAAGGAGTAGCATTTCATCATTCGGGATTGACCAGCGCGCAGAAAGAGCTTGTAGAAGATGCATTCCGTCAAGGGAAAATAAAAATTATCTGCGCGACACCGACGCTGGCAGCAGGAGTTTCTCTCCCAGCATATCGCGTGATCATCAAGAGCTTAAAGCGCTTCAGCGGCGGCTGGGGGATGGATTGGATTCCGGTCTTAGAATATTTGCAGATGGCCGGGAGAGCAGGACGACCAGAGTATGAAAAAGAAGGGCAAGCGATCATGCTGGCAAGAGATGAACGAGAGAAAGAGGAATTGCATGAGAAATACGTCTGCGGTGTACCGGAAGAGATCTATTCTAAACTTGCCGTCGAACCAGTGCTTCGAACGTATCTCCTTTCGTTAATCGCATCAGGTATCATCCGTGACGAGCAAGGGATGAAAGAATTTTTCTCCAAAACATTTTGGGCGCATCAGTTTAAAGATATGGAGAAGTTGCAAGAGATATTGATGAGGATGTTGACGTTGCTCGAACAGTGGGAGTTTGTGACGATCACGGGTTCCGCCGGTTCTCTAGAACAAGAACGTGGTTTTGTCAACGCGGCCGCATTAGGAAAAAAGCAAGAAAGAACACTCAGAGCGACGGCGTTAGGAAAGAGAACATCAGAATTGTATCTCGATCCGTTGACGGCGCGCCATCTGCTGGATTGCTTGCATAATTACACTACGAAGAGCGGACCGTTCTCATTATTGCAGATGATCTGCCATACGATTGAGATGAGACCGCCGCTGTCCGTGAAGAAGAAAGAAGAAGAGCTTGTTCAAGAGGAATTGAATAAGCGATATGGTCTTCTTCTGGAAAAAGAGCCGAGTGTTTTTGATATGGAATATGCTTTATTCATGAACTCAATTAAAACTGCCTTGTTTTTCGACGAATGGATCCAGGAGAAAGATGAGGATTATCTTCTGGAGAAATACGATGTACGTCCAGGCGAGATCAAAGTGAAATTAGATATCGCGGAGTGGCTGTTGTACGCAAGCCAAGAATTGGCGGCGTTGTGCCAATTTCGTGATGTAGAAAAAGCAATTCAAGTATTACGAATACGGGTGGAGAACGGCGTGCGCGAAGAATTGCTGACGCTATTAAAGTTGAGGGGAATTGGTCGGGTACGAGCGCGACGTCTATATGCGGCGGGAATTAAAGACTTGGGAGATGTAAAGAAAGTTGATGCAACTTCTCTCGGACAGATCCTTGGAAAAGCCGTTGCAGAAGATATCAAAAAGCAAGTAGGAGTGGAAGCAGTTGTGGAGATTCCAAAAGGAACACGTAAAGGACAGTTAAGTTTAATGAAATTTTGAGTGGTGAAACCATGAATCTGGAAAAGTTTAGAGAAGCTGAAGAGAGAGACGAGATCTCAATAGAACGGTTTTATGGTCAAACAGTTTTATATATTCCAGAAAGTATTGGTGATGTTGTTGCTGGCGAGACGATCTGGGGAATTGTAAAAGAATACTTTTCTGAAGATGCTTTGAATGGATTCTCTGGAGAATCACACAAATTAGAGCCGAAGAAATATGGGTTTGAGATTAGCGGGGATTATTTTTACTCGGTTGAATTTCCCAGTGTCATTAATCTACAAGGAGAGCCATCTATTTGGACTGTGGCTGATGACATCGTGGCGAAGATTTTAGAGGAGTATCAGCGATTAAAGAAGGACTAAGCATTTTAAAGAAAAATGTAGCCCCAGAAGATTTCTCTTCCAGGGCCACACCTCTATCAACCTCTTTTCCCACAGGGATAAAAGAAAGAATATTTTTTTCTTAATATGCATTTTGGTGTTGAAAATAATCCTACTTCAACCAGAAAACAATTACTCTTCCAAGATATACTGCTAAAATAGTTAAAGCCATTGTTCCAATGACATAGAGAGTGAAGAGAACTATTTCTTTCTCTTCTAACAAGTGAAAGGATTCATAACTAAATGTTGACATTGTTGTGAAAGCCCCGATCAGTCCCATCGTTAGAAAGAGTCTGCTTTCTCCAGGAAATAGTCCTTTAGCTTCGGGGAGACACATAATTATACCGAGGATGAGACTTCCAAGAACATTTACTGTTAGTGTTCCAAAAGGAAATGAAAAAGAACTTTTCTGAACCAAGCTACTGAGAAGAGATCTCAAAATCGCTCCGATAAATCCACCCATTCCAACCAGCAATACTAAATTCATGATCTCACCTTGGCAAGTTTGAATAGAAGTCATCAGCTGTTGCGGTTCTGGCAAAGGCCAAGGCGGACTTCATCACCGAAGTAGTAAGTACCTATTTAGACTTATATATAACTTGTGAAATTGACCAGATCACAACGTAAAATACAAAATCACCGGTAGAATTAAACAGCCCAATAAATGATTCTTGCCCACGCCCCACTGCGTTACCAAGAGGCCGAGTGCAGTGGAGGTGAGCAAGACAAGCAATCCTAACAAGCCATCAAAATAAAGAGTGAACCCCGTAATGAAGATCACGATTCCGAGAATCAGTTTCGCATAAGGGATTTTAACGATAACCGAAGCAAAAATTTTAGAGAAATAGATAGTTAGGATGGAAGCGATCCCCGCAGCGATGAGAGAGACAGCGATAAATTGAAACAAGTGCGAGAGTGTGATTGTGTCCATCAGCTGTTGGACAGCAACGATCGCGCCGTTGCGCGCTTTCTGCAAAATATAGACAGTAGCGATGGAGATGAGCATGTTGGCGGTGTTAATTCCACCGACGAGCGTCAGGAATCCTTCGTCTCCGACGTCGCCGACTGCGCCTGTAGCGACAATCGCGGCCTGACTGCTGCCAAATCCGGGGAGAAACGCGGCAAGGTAACCAACGCCAGAAGCAGCAGAAATGGTCTTGATTATATTTTTTTTAGAAATGGTCAATGGTGCATCGGTTTTCTGCGAAGGGATAGATGTTTTCTCGGAGAGACTGATGAGAAGAAGAGAGATGCCGAAGAGACCTGAGAGGAGGGGAAAGAGAGGTTGTTTTAACAACGAGATATTAAAGACGAGGAGACCGAGGACGCCAGATAAGAGAAATGCTAACAGGGCATATAACCGCTTTCCTTTTTGCCGCCAAATCATGAAGAGGGTGATGATAATCAAAAGGTATCCGATAATGCCGGCGACTAGCGGCTGGAGCCAGACCATAGAAGAAATAAAGAGTGGAAAGAAAAGAATGCTAAGAAGAACACTACCTAACGAACCGATGACAGTATAGAGAACAGCATTATGGCCTAATCCCTGAAGAAGCAGCCGATGGCCGGGAAGGACATTTAAGGCCTGCGCTTCGTCCGGCGCGCCAAGATAAATTCCCGGAATCGCATCCAGAAAAGTATGTGTCAAGGCGAGGCTAATGATGTATGTACCAAGGGTCAGAGGAGATGTATAAATGAGAAGGAGAGGGGAAGAGACGACAACGAGCATGGAAACTAAATTGATATGGATACCTGGAACGAGGCCGGTAATGATCCCTGTGCCGATACCAAGCAGTGTAGCGAGGAGTGTTTCAATGAACATCTAGTTCAACGCAGAAGAGAGATTAATAAGGATTATTTGAATGAAGAGATTAGGTTGAAAAGAAGGTATTGAATAAGAGAGATCAGAAGTTCAAAGGATTATTCTTTCCGTGAAGGTGTTTCATAACTGACGATGGCTTCCTGATTGTCCGTAAATACAGTATAGATCGCTCCCGTTAAAGCTGCTGATGCAGCGATCAAGCCGGCAGCAAGCAGTTTTTTCTTCTGAGGGCCGGCATTTTTCATGAAACGAGGCAGGCGTTCTGCTTTCTTGATACCAAAGAAATCCCTAAACCAATCGATAACATACCCGGTTGGCTTACCAACGGCAAGAGCGACGGCTGCCCCAGCAAGCGTGCCAACAACAATCTCTTTCAAGTCACGAGCGCCCATCGCCAGATAGAATAAGGGATTGCTTGCTACGACAGCGGCTCCAAAATAGATGGGATCATGATTCTTCCTGAAGAATTTTTGATCATCATGGGTAATTCCGAACATTCTCCGAGAGTAATCACGTCCAAGGCTAATCAGCGAATTGAGACCAACATAACCAAGCCCTGCTGCCCAAAGACGGGAGTCCAGCGAGACTTTATCCGACATACCTGCTACTGCTTTTTCCATCAAAGCATATGCTGGTGTGCTGACAACAGCCACTGCAGTACAATCAGAGATATACCGCCGAGAAAAATATTCATGGACAAAATATTCCTTAACAGTTTTAATGACGGATTCGAGACTCATGGAATCGTCGTACGTTTCTGTTTTATAAATGTTATCCCCATTAATTACTCCAAAGGGAAGAACAAGCGCATAAAAACGTTTATATAACCCGTTTTCCTCCTTTACTCTAATGATAGATGGGGCAAGCCAGACGTTTCTGCAATTAGGGATAATCTTTATCATCACAGCGGTGACAGCTTATCTTCTCCGCCTGGCGCGACAACCGCAGATTTTGGCATATGTTTTGGTAGGGATCCTTCTTACCCCGATATTCAAGATCATTACCAACACAAGCATTATTGATTCTATTTCGGTCATCGGTATTGCTTTCTTGTTGTTTATTGTTGGCTTGGAGATGGACCTTAAAGCGGTCAAGAATGTTGCCCTCGTATCTAGTCTAGGGGGGACGATTCAGATCATCATCCTGTTCGTAGTCGGATATGTTGCCGCATTATTTCTAGGTTATTTAGGATTAGAAGCAGCATACCTCGGGTTGATGATCGCATTTTCATCAACGATGGTGGTGATGAAAATTCTTTCTGATAGGAAAGAGTTACAAACATTACACGGTCGGTTGGCAATCGGAATCTTATTGACGAATGATGTCATTGCCATTCTGGTCTTATCGATCTTGTCTTCGATTAATCATTTCAGTTTTATTGTCTTGGGGATTTCGCTTCTAAAGTTTATATCAATGTTCTTAATTGCCTATTTGGCAAGCAAGTATCTTTTCCCTTCCATCTTTCGGTTTGCGGCGAAAAACCAGGAGTTGCTGCTGACCAGTTCGTTGGCAGTATGTTTTTTGTTCTCCATCGCTTTTTACAAGATCGGCTTTTCAATTGCCATCGGCGCTTTTATCGCAGGAGTTACTCTCGGAAATTTAACATATAGTGTAGAAATTGCAGGTAAGATTAAGAGCCTGAAAGATTTCTTTGCCTTGCTCTTCTTCGTTTCATTAGGGATGGGAATATCGACAGGGATGATCAAAACGCTCTGGCTGCCCATACTCATCTTATTGATAATAGTAATACTGCTTAAACCGGTGATCACCATGACGATCTGCTCTCTCTTTCGCTACACGAAAAAGCCTGCTTTCCTGACGGCAAATTCTCTGGCGCAAGTGGGTGAATTCTCACTCATCATTGCCGCACAAGGTCTGGCGCTGGGTCATATCTCACAAGATCTTTTCTCTATCGTGATCGTAATCATGCTCGCAACAATCACGACGTCTACGTACTTTATGGATTACGACGACCGGTTATATAGATTTTTACAGAAACCGCTGCGCATCTTTGACCGGTTTACGACAGAAGGATTAGAATACTTACCAACGATGGAAAAGCCAACGATCGTATTATGCGGATATAATCGTATCGGCTACAGTATCGCACAGGGATTTAGCAGTGAAAAGAAGAAACTATTGATTGTAGACTTCAACCCAGAAGTGATTACGCAAGTGATCAAAGAGGGATATCATAGTGTGTATGGCGATGTGACAGATGATGAGGTCTTAGAACACATGAATCTATCGAAGATCACAATGCTGATCTCAACCGTGCCGGCAGTAAACGATAATATTCTTCTGATCCGAAAAGTACGAAGCCACAATACAAGAGCACAGATCATCGTGACGGCATCGGAAGTCGATGAGGCACTGAGATTATATCGAGAAGGCGCAGATTATGTGATCTTGCCGCACTTCCTGGGGGGAGAGCACGTCTCCAATTTGATAACGAAAGTACGCGGAAAAAATATGGTGTTGCACGAGGAGAAAGCGCGGCATATTGAACATCTGCGCAAGCGTAAAACTCTCGGACATGAGCATCCGAAAGTGGAGTAGAGAGTAAGATGATGAAAATACAAGGGGAAAAAATAATCTTAAGGCCATTACAGAAAGAAGATGCGGGTTCGCTGTTTAAGCATGCTAATGATCTTGATATTGCCCGGTATACACTTCTGCCTCATCCGTATACATTAAAAGATGCTCTTGATTTTATTAACAATACAAAGAAGAATAGGGAAAAAAAGAAAGCGTTTGAATTTGGTATCGAATTGACAGAAACAGAAAAGATTATTGGAATGATTAGTCTAATGAATATTGATGGGAAAAACAAGAACGCGGAAATTGGTTATTGGTTAGGGAAGAAATACTGGGGTAAAGGAATAATGAAAGAAGCAGTAAAGCTTATTCTTCAGTTTGGTTTTAAAAAATTAAAGTTGGAAAGAATTTATGCGAAAGTTCTTCACCCGAACATTGCCTCAGCAAAAATATTAGAGAAATCTGGTTTTAGATCTGAAGGGCGATTACGTAGAGCAACCCTACGAAGAGGAAGATGGTATGATGATGTCCTTTTGGGGATATTAAAAACAGAGCTCAGGAAATAAAAGAACAATTCTCGACCAACACTTTAATAAAACGAGCTTCCTTTTACGGTTTTATGAACTTCCAAAGTATTGCTTCTGTCGAATCGGAGAAAGCATTACTAGATCTGGCCTTCCGCAAAGCGCGCGAGAAAGGGATCGAAAAGAACCTGAAAGGAAATTGGCTGGAAATTATCCGAAAGAAGGAAAGTTTGAAGATTGACATTGTTAAAGACACGCTGGTGAGCCGGCTAGAAAAAATTCACGGATCGTTTACTCACCCCAAAAAATTACCTGAATTTTATATCAAGCTGATGAAGTTGACGGTTGATTTTGATGAGTATAAAAAATCATTGGCATCCCTGGGGTGGGCCGCCGACAAAGTCCGTTTTTTCCAAGGAGAATATGTTAGGAGGATTTTCAAGACGACAGATAGAGGGAAGATCAGTGAATTATCGCGTCAATTCTATGGGAGAATCGCATCGGTGATCAAACAGATCAAAGGAAACCTTGCGTTTCTAGAAGAAGCACGTAAGATCTTCCGAACATATCCTGATATCAAAGAAATGTTTACGGTCTGTCTTTACGGCTTCCCTAATGTGGGAAAATCAACGCTGCTGAATAGATTAACAGGTACAAAAGCAGAAACAGCAGCGTATGCGTTCACGACTAAGACAATCAATGCTGGTTATTTGAAAGTTGGAGACAAGAAGGTACAGATTCTGGATGTTCCGGGAACGTTGGCACGCGGCGAAAGGATGAATATTATAGAACGACAAGCAGATCTAGTCATGAAAGAATTAGCAAACATGGTCGTGTTTGTCTTCGATCTCAGCGGATATAGTGGCTATTCTGTCAAGAAACAAGAACAGTTGTACAACAATTTAGGTAGGGAGAAAAATGTATTTGTCTGTGTCACAAAGTTAGATCTGACACCCCCGGAAATCCTAGAAGAGTTCAAGCACAAATATTATTCTGTAGATGAATTGAAAGAGAAGATTAAAGAAGAATTTCTAAAGAGGGAAGCAGATCAGCCGGAAGTTTTATCGTAGTCCACACACTTTTCCATCCAATCCCCACGCCGGATCGAGAGGTATCTTTAAATGAGTGAGTATTGTTGGAACAACATCGACTTGCTGAGGCTGTCCGGTAAGACGGCCAGACTGTGCTGAAGACCCGGAGACGATATAAAAACCCGTACGATGCTCAGGAATATTTTGACCATGGCCGGATTTTGTTCCACCATGATCTGTTGTACAAAGGATCAACCAGTTTTCTGAGGCGTACTGTCGACGATGCTGTAATGTTCTCAGAACCAAGCCGATCTGACGATCGACCGACTCAATCTCTCGAACATAGGGAGCTACAGAAGGATGAAAGCCGTATTTGTGGCCGACCATATCTACATTCCCAAAATAGACAAACATGACGTCTGGATCTTCGCGAGAGAGAACTTGAATTGTTTGCTCGGTAACTTGCCGATCGCCATCTCGATCATTAGAATATGAAAGACGAAAATCGGCAGCAGGTATGATGTGGTCATTAATCGGCCGCCAGGAAACGAGCGAAACGGTATATAATTCGGGATGCAGCTGCTCCAGCCGGGTAAACAAGGAAGGGTACTGGTCGTATTTACTCCCCGAAAAAGTATTGTTGGTCACACCATGCTTTCGTTCCCAAACACCGCAGAAGATATTTGACCAGCCGGGAGCGCTAACGGTATGTTCACCTGCTTGAGCTGCATCACTATAACAACCATGGGCAATGAGGTTATCTAGGTGAGGAGTACGAGCAACAGAAAGTGCGTCTGGACGGACACCATCAATGCCTAGAAGAAGAACTTTCTGTTTGTTTCCAGAGGAATACGGAAAAGGGTGATCATCTCTTAAGAAAGGGAAAGAACAATGAGCAACCAGCAAGCCGAGAGATCCGGATACGACTGTTTCTAAGAAGGGGCGACGTTCCACGTTGAGTACGGAGGAATGAACTATTTTAAAGATTGTTTACAAGTACAGAAAGTAGTTTCATAGCTGTGAAACTGTGCAATAGTTCAATCTAGCAAATCGGAAAGCTTATATAACGGGAATACCTCTTAGAAAAAGAGATGGTGATAGGAGAAAAAGAGGAGCGATTAGCGCGCGCACTTAGCGCACAATCACGAAGAACGATTCTGCGGCTTCTCATCAATCGAGAATTAACGGTGACACGGATTGCTGAGGCAGTACATTCATCGGTTTCTTTAACATCGCGTCACCTCACGTTTCTGGCAGATACGGGATTGGTCGTTATGCGGAAGGAAGCGCCCCATAAACATTATTCTGTACGTTCACAAAAACTGGCCGATCTGCTGCAGGATTATGATGCTGTCCATCGCCACAAATTGTTTAAGATCAGCCAGAAAGGGGAAGAGAACTTAGCGCGTATTCTCAACGCCGCGCAACGAAGAACAGCTCTTCGTCTGCTGGCGGAAGAAGAAATGACCGTAACAGATTTAGCGATGGTTAATAAGATTTCATTGTCATTGGCTTCACGCCATCTGAAGCTGGCACACGATCTGGGATTTTTGCATGTTCGGAAAGAGGCCCCGCATAAGTATTACTCTCTAGCGATTGAGCCGTTAAAACAATTATTGGCAAATTATGATCTCGTCTTACGAGAATTATGACCATGAGAAAAAAAGAGGCGAACACAAAGCGGAGAGGATTGAAGAGAGAAGTAAAGATCGGACTATTCTTTTTCTTTATATCTATAGCCTTATTAGTTCTCTTCTCACTTAAAGGAAATTCTATTACTCTTGGATCGCAAGCGGCCACCGGAGCAGTGATCGGGATAGGAGAAGATGTTAATTCAACAGGAAATAGTTCCGAAGGAGAAAATAGAACCCTGATTCTAATTCCAGGGATTGAAACTCCCGATACTAACAGTAGTGGCAGTAGCAATAGTAGTGACGACCTCGACAGTTCGAAAGGGAAGGAGAGAGCACCAATCCTAGAGATTGCTCCTCCTGCTACTGCCAATGGTAGCAATAGCAGCAATGAGGTTAATAGTTCTGAGGAGTATAGCACCCCGCTCAGTGCTGAGGGAGAGATTTTTCTTGCAGAAGGAGGAATCGGACTAGAAGGAGATGCAAATTCAACTTCATGTGGCTATGTTAACGGGGATGTCGTCTTAGCGCAAAATTTAGATACACCGACAACGTGCTTTGTCGTGAACACTAGTAATGTAGTCATTGATGGGAATGGATTTACGGTAGAAGGATCCCAAGCAAGTTTGGTATATGGTGTCAATGTGACGGGGTTTAGCAATGTCACTATTAAAAATCTTAATCTTCATAACTTCTCCATCGCGCTGTTTATGCATCGTTCACAAAACAGCACGATCTTTAACAATACGGCAAATAATAGTTCAGACAGCTTGGTAGAGTTGCGGAATGTCTTTCGATTGAACTTTTCTCAGAATACAATCTTTAACGCAACGAATGAAATGATGACGATCACTTCCGTGAACTATTCTTTATTTGATAATAATACTATTTATGGAGATGATAACTTGATGCTATTCACATCTTCAAATTCTTTTTTCACGAATATCACACGAAATAACTTTACTATTGCTTCAGGTCCGGCAAGCTTGAGTGGGATATCGATAATCGATGCGGGAACCAATGGGCGGCAGTTATCGATCGCCAATAATACATTTAATATTTATCATGGCACAGCTGGGATCGAAAATGGATTAAACAATAATATTACCAACAATACGTTCTATGTCAATCCCGTTAGCACAAATACAGACGCAATAACTATAGGTAATGCCAATCTTATTCTAGGAAATACGATGCTCGGTTCCACGCAACGTTCTTCAGGTATTGGTTGGTCTGCAACGGGGTCAGATCTTATTATCCAAGAGAACTTTATTAACATGACGGGAAGTTTGTCGAGCGGGATATCGTTTACGACGAACGCAGGAACTAATCATCTAATTGTCGGAAACATCGTCATTATTAACAATACCAATGTGGGTGCCTTTCCTTTAGATTTCTCAAGTAGTTCTACGGCTTCCGCAGTTATCATCAATAATACGTTCATCAACCCGCTGAAAGGAGCCCAGATTAATATTGGTCTCAGCTCTCTAAGTTCTCTTACACTTATCAATAATACTTATAATTTAAGCAATGTCAGCTATGACACCAACCCGTTCCACCGTAATTATGTCCAATATCAATGGTGGGCGGTAGTGAATATCACTGCGCCAAATGGAACACCGATTTCTGATGCTAATGTCTCCGCATTTAATCTCACACGAGAAATGGAACAATCATTTCTTACAGATGATCGCGGCGTCATTAAGTTTAACCTTACTGAAAAGAAAGAGAACAGAACAGCCGATTTATTTCTTCATACACCACACGTTATTAACGTCAGCGCGGCGGGATATCTACCCAATTCGACAACAGTTAATCTTTCGGCAACGCAAAGTGTTCAAATAAATCTGGTTCTGGCGGTGAATGATACTGTAAATTGTGGTTACATTAATGGCAATATCAATCTAACGAATAACATTAATACCGGGGGAAGTTGTTTTGTGGTGAACGCCAGTGACATTATTGTTGATGGGAAAGGATATATGGTCACGGGGAACAGAACCGGCGGTTTTGGAGTTAATGTTACTTCTTTTAATAACGTCACGATTGAAAATATGGTGTTATATAATTTTACCACTGCAGTTTTTTTAACGAAATCATCCAACAGCACGGTTTTTAATATTACTGCCAATATCTCTTCTGATGACGGGATTAGGGCAGTAAACTCATTTAATCTGAGTATCATTCAAAACGCTGTTTTAAATTCTTCAAATGAAGGGATTGATCTGGTGCGAACGAATGGATCACTCCTTCGAAATAATACCGTTAATGCAACGGATGAAGAAGCAATACTCCTCACGAATGCAATTAATAATGTTATCGAGGGGAACCGGTTAATGTTAACGGGAACGGGAGCAGGAATAATCGGGGTAATCGGTTTTGGATCAATATTTTTGGGATTTAATGAGATTACAAATAACTCTATCGTTACTTATCGAGGTGATGGGGCCGGGGTTTTAAATGGAAGGAGAAATAATTACACCAACAACACGTTTTTTGTCTACGGGGGGAGTGAGGGAATTAGATATAGTACTGGCAGCAGTGATGACAACGCCTATCGCGGGAATACCTTTACGACATTCACAGAATTTGCAGATGGCTTTCTCGGGAGCTCTAGCCCATTAAATGTTACATTTGAGGATAATTTTATGAATATTACTGGGAGCCAGGGGGTGGGCATTTCTTTTGGTTCAAGTTCTGGACATAATCATACTTTCAGCCGGAACATTATTTATGTTAATGGAACGACTTCTAGTGCTCAAGCAGTAGATTGGACAACAGACGGGGCAGGAGGATCCTATTTTATCAATAATACGTTTATAACGACAAAAGCACAGGCGCTAAAAGTACGCTTGACAAACTCTGCCGGGACCCTTTTTTTTATCAACAACGTGTTTAACAATACTAATGTCAGTTTTGGTACTGATCATCGGGGATTACTCTGGTTTCAGTGGTATGTCTTGGTCAACGTCACAGCAGCGAATGGAACGCCATTAAGTGGTGCAAACGTTACGGCCTACAATTCTTCAGGGAGAATAGAACAAACTCTTTTGACAGAGGCGAGCGGCCTAGCCCGGTTTAATCTCACAGATTATTCTCTAAATGGTAGTTCTACAGCGGGAGCATCATTAATTTTTAACTACTTCACGCCGCATACAGTTAATGCAACTCTTACAAATTATATCCAAAGCTCGACAACGGTGAATATTTCATCAACGCATAGCACGCAAATTAACCTTGTTCTGACAGAAGACACAGCCCCAAATGTCCAAGGGTTTAACACGCCTGCCAGCAGACAGAATTTTACAACTGGAGAGACTATAGTTTTTAATGCTAGTATCTCCGATGCGGGAATCATTGATGTTGTCCGCTTCCAAATTGAAAATGGAACAAACGGTCTGGTAAATGTTACAGCCTCCTCAACAAATAGTACACTCTATAACTTTAGCATCACCATCGGCAGCGGCGTGGCAGAAGGGAACAGAACGATTACTATTTTCGCTAACGACACAGTGGGCAACATGAACAATTCTGTCTCGCGAACATTTTTCGTCGATCAGACCGCACCGAATGCAACAGTGACGTGTTCGCCTTCTTCGGTGACGGTGGGGAGCGCAGTTAGCTGCAGCTGTGCTGGTGAAGATGATCAGAGCAGCGGCGTGAATACTGTGTCGTTCAGCGATACGTCACCGAGTACAACGACAGCGGGAACGTTCACAACCGGAACATGCACGGTTACGGATAATGTGGGAATTAATGCTAATGCAACGG
Organism: Candidatus Woesearchaeota archaeon; assembly: GCA_016181265.1. Lineage (GTDB taxonomy): Archaea > Nanobdellota > Nanobdellia > Woesearchaeales > GW2011-AR9 > JACOZP01. The sequence goes on along the minus strand of JACOZP010000003.1, from coordinate 22,572 downwards.
GGAGTTATACGGTCACCGCTGCCGCTTCCACGGGAGAAAGTAGCGGGGGCGGAGGAGGTGGTGGAAGTGGAGCCGCACCAGCAGAAGAGACAGGGGAAGAAGGACCGGCTGCACCAAGTGCACCGCGGACGACACGAGGAGTTGCTACACCCAGCGAGGCAAGACAACTACTGAGTGAACAACGTTTTGCAATCACTGTCCGTCCAGCCCTGACTCTTACGGAACCAGAACGGCAGCAACTCACTCCTCTTGATTCGGCATTGACAGGAAGAGCAATCGGAACTCCTCTTACTCGGCCGGTAGAACGACGGTCCTTAGTAAATGTACGACGGGTAAGCGTGACCTTTTCTAATACGGCAGATGTAGCGGTAAGCATCGTGCCAGCAATCAGAGAGAGAAGCACCATCCAACTGCCCAATCAACAGAGAGCGGAACAGATCGTAGAAGAAAGGATACGGGCAGCACTTCCGCAAATCGTACAGCGACCCGCTGAAGAAGTTGAGGAGATGAGGAGGGAGCAGCAGGAAGTGGCAAAGGTGATTGCACGAGCAGAGAATCTTCAAGCGCAAGTGCGCGATGCAGAGAGCATCGAAGAAGTGAGAACGATCATACAACAAGAATTAGAGCTTCCAGAAAAACGAGATGCGGAGGAACAGGAATCTTTACGCGATCTCCTGGAGAGTAAGACGCTTGCTGAGACAGAAGCAAAGATCGACGTGCTCTTAGAACATCAACGACAGGATGAACAGCAGCTTTCTCTACAATTAGTTGAAGAGGACAGAGTGCAGCAGAAAGTTGCCAATACGATTGAGACGATCAAGCGTGTAGAAGAGGAGAAAGTTCAATTCATTTCAACGACAAAAGCGTTGCCATCGCAAAGAGGAGTCTTCTTCTTACCGACTGCAGACGGTTCAGTCTCGTATTCGGGAGGGCATACGACGGGTCGGTTGTTGAAGACTGAAATTCTAAATCCAAATGAGACAATTGTAGAACCGGGACAGACTGTAACGAAAGATTATGATATCCGCCTGCCGATTACATTGACCCCCAAGCCGATAAAACTGTCATTGACAACAGGAGGAGAAGATCTCCTCACAAAAGAAGTAACTGTGACCGATGCGGTAAGGGTAGGAACGGCGCTGACCATAGATCCCGAGCAAGGGATCATTGATGTATATGTTCTGATCCCGAAAGGAGACGAGACGGAAGAGGTGTCAGGAAAGAAGTATCTTCTGGAATTAGATATCAATGAGGGGCAATCTCTTTTCTTTTCCAGCTCACGCTATTCGGAATTCTTCGGACCATATGAAATTGCAAAGGATCAGATTTTCGCGCAGGAACTGGCCTATGATAATACCGTGTATCAAAGCACTCTTCCCGTCAGTCTGAAGATCTACGAGGAAGGAATTCTTATCGCGGAAAATGATTATACTGTTGATTTCAGCACAGGAACGGTGAGAGATGGTCTTGAGCCTTCTTTGTTCACAGGTTTCACGGCGACGGGGAGGGCTATCTTTGCGGGATTCACCAACCAAGCACAGCAGTATAGTTCTTACATTGTCGATGGCGCATTACTGCTCATCCTTCTCTTTTTCTTGATGGTAGGAGTTGCCTATCTCCGAAAAATAACGCTGAGTGCTTTGCCACACCGCCCCATGAAAGGAGTTTTTCCAAGAACGATTGCACGATATATCCCAAGAGGGATACGCTCTACGTTCTTGGAGAGAGAGTTATCGAGAATCGACCGCCGCCTATCTACGCTAGAAGAGGAAGAAGTCAGTCTTCTTCTGAAACAGAAAGGAAGAATAGAGAAGCTGACAATGAGCCAGGAAGAAAGAGTTATAACCCCGCCAAAGCCGACGGTCATCCCTTTACCAGAGAGATATACTTTATTTGATGATGAACTGCGGGCGGTAGAAAAATCTATCAGCAAAGTAGAGGACATGGCGACGGAAAAAGTCAAGGTTAGATGGCATCTTCCTCCTCTTTCTGTACGTAATGCTTTTGATGAGAGAAAAAGAGTGATGGAGAAAGAATTGCAGACAGTTGCTGAAAAGCTACAACGCGAAGAGGCGGCAGCGCCGGGCGTAAAACGGGAGATCAAAAGGACGAAAGAATTGGAGGACATTGAAAATGAGATTAATGGGGTAGAAAGCGTATTGATGAAACATGGTAAGATGAAGACGACAATTCCTTCCATGGCAACAGCTTCGAAAGATATGCTTCACGAACGAAAAGTGATCATCGACAAAGAATTAGGGAGAGTAACTGGTGTTTTGGCCCGTGCAGAGAAGAGACCAACATCATTGCTGGCACAGCTCTTCTCCAGAGAGCGAAGAAGAGAGACCCGGGCAGCCCGATTAGCAATGAGAGATGTCCTGAGAATCACGCGTAGACTGGAAGGAAGACAGCAGAGACCAAGCAATGAATTGGTTGATGTGGAACAACGGCTAGCTACTCTGCAGAAGATGAGTGAGAAAGGGCAGAAGTTGAACGTTAGAACAACGATTCCTTCGATGCAGGAGATCACAAAACAAGTTGCTTATGAGAATGCGCGGTTACGAGAAGAGAAAGCGATGGTAGAGACCCTCTTAAAAGCGCCGATGAGAGGAAAAGAAGCAATTCTAGAACGTGAGACCAAGAAGACGAAAGAATTGGAGGAAATTGAAAGAGAAATTGAAGGGGTAGAAAGTGTATTGATGAAACATGGTAAGATGAAGACACAGATCCCCGCGGATTCTCCATTAACACAGATTGGTGAACGAAAGAAAGCGATCGATCGAGAACTAGAGAGAGTAACGGGCGCCCTAGCACGCGCAGAGAAAAGACCGACATCATTGCTAGCACAGCTCTTTTCCAGAGAAGGAAAAAGGGAGACAAAGGCGGCGAGAACAGCAATGAAAGATGTCTTGAAGATTGCGCGTCGGCTGGAAGGAAGACAACCCCGACCAAGCAATGAGTTAATGGCTGTGGAGCAACAATTAGCTGCTTTGGATAGGATGAAAGAAGCCAAAGAGAAAATAAAAATGAGGACAACTGTGCCTTCTGCCACCGAATTAACAAAAGTGATCGTTGAAGAAAAGAATCTACTGGAGGAGAAAGCAGCAATCGAGAATATCCTCGGGAAGATTGCCGGCAAACGGAATAAACCCGCTGCTTTACTTCAAGAGAGAAAGAGGACCAAAGAGCTGGAGGATATAGAGCGTGCGTTGACAGAAAGGGAAATCGTCCCGACAAAACAGATGAATGTGAAGACGACAATTCCCACAAAAATAGCGCCCTCAGGGATGGATAGTATCTTTCCACGTCCAAAGAGAAAACGAGAAGGGATGGAACGTCAACAACCGCGGGATACTGCTGAACTTCATGATGTTGAACAGCAATTGGCGATGTTGGACAAGATCGCAGCAACAAGAGTGAAGATACGCAAGCTCATCCCTACTGACCAAGAGCTGGCAAGATCTTTGAAAGGAGAAGATAAACGCCTTGCAGATGAAAGAATGGCGATCAGAGGTATCCTCGGAAAGATCGAGGGGAGATATGCAAAAGGATCGTCACAGAAGAGGAAGGAGGAACGGAAAAAAGAGTTAGAAGAGATCCAACAAGCAATTGATTCTGTAGAGAAAACACCGACAAAGATCGTGAAGATGAAGACGAGTATTCATCAACACCCTCTCGAAGATAATCTGCCTCTGAAGAGAAGAAAAAGGATGTCGACAAGGATTTGGCAGTGGTTATATAGACCGGAGAATACGCAGAGGAAAGAGCAGGAACGCGGGAGAGATAGAGAAGAACAAGGATCAGGGAAAAAACAGGAGCAACAGAAACAGCGTCCGGCAGCAAAACCCAGCCGTGAACTAGAACATGTTCAACAGAAATTAGCGCGTTTGCTGGAAGAAGGAGGAAGTACGGGGCCCGGAATAAAAATGAGGACGACGATCCCTTCGCTAGCCGATATTGCGGCAAAGACTTCCCGTGAGGAGATGGACGTTATCGAAAAGAGAGAACGAGAGGCGTGGCTAGCAAAAAGAGTACGACAACCAAAAGATCATGCTGAAATAAGAAGGGAGAAAAAGATCTTTACGGAATTGCATGAGATAGATCGTAGTCTAGAGAAAGTTGAAGAGATTATGGCACGTAATAGAAAAGGGAAAGTTGTGACTAGTGTGCCAAGTGTCAGCATCTTCGGTTCGGAGATGGCGATGGAAGAGATGTTACGTCAGAGAAGACCTTTCAAGGAACCTAAGACCAAACTTTCTTTCAGACAACAGAAAGAACTGACAAAAATCGAAAAAGAGTTGGGTGTTGTGGAGAAAGAACCAACTAAAGAGAAGATACATGTACGAACGATGCTGCCTTCACCAGAGATCAGAAAACAAAGAGATTGGAATTTCTTACAACGGCAAAGAGAAAGAGGGGAAGAGAGAGGATTATATGTGAAGCCGACTCCTGAGTTAGAAAAAATTAATCGAAGACTAGCACAAGTCGAATCCGCATTTCATCTTGATGGATCGCAAGTACATATTCGAGAAACAATTCCACCACGCAGACCACGAGAGCATTGGGAAATGGAACGACAAGATAAACGCCAAAGGGAATTCGTTGAGATTAGTGAAAAACTGGACTCTGGACAGAAAAAAACGAGACCTTTCTTGAAGCGCTTCTTTACAGAAAAGAAACAAGAGATGGTAGGAAATAAAGAGAGAGCTGTTCTTTACAGAGACGAGGGAGGAAGAAAAAAGGAACGACGAAAGGGAATACGATCAGAGGAATTAAGAGAAATAGAAGAGGAATTAGAGAGATTCAAGAGAGAAATGAATTAATGAGAGGAATGAGAAATGGCGATTATTTTAGCGTATACTTTCCGGACGTTTCCATATCCAGAGGAGTTAAGAAAAGAGGTCGATAGTCTGTTTATTTTCGGGAAATTGAAGGAAGACGTGCAACGCTTCTCGAAATTAATTTTCGAACAGAAACCGACAATGATCATCGGTGTGGCGTCAACACATTCTGGACATTCTCTTTTCGAACCGAAAGCAGTCAATAGATTTAACAGAACGGGAATCGTGATAAAAGAAGGGGAAGAAGAATTGTTATTGAATGTACCAGATTTGCAAAGTACAACGTTTAGAGTTTCCAGAAAGCCATCATCTACTTTTTGCAATTATACAATGTACAGAATCAAGTCGTTCTTAGAACGAGAGAAATTGACAATACCGTTTGCATTTACACATGTTAAGAGAGAAGACATTAAAAGATTAAAAGAAATCTTATTGCAGGACAATTTTACAAGAGCAAGGGAATTTCTTTCCAGCACGGGATAAGGCTTCACGACCAACTTTAAGGTTAGCTTTATCCAAGCGTAATTCGATAAGGGTCTGGCCTTCCCGGACGCGAGCGGCTGAACCAACAGGCTTCCCATACGCTAATTTCATACCTGTACTCAGACGGTCTGCACCTGCACCGGAAGCAAGGGCATTTTCACGGAGAACATGAAAAGGATAGACTTTAACGCGAAGATGATATTCTTTACCTAATGTTTTTTCTAACAAGCGGTTAGAGGTCATCCGAGCTGATTCAAGCGCATTCTGACGGATATTCATCGCTTCGAGAGAATTAAGAACGAGGAGGGTATTATATTGTTTCTGTGGAGTACCCATATCAAATTTGATGATTTTAAGCGCGGGAAACCCACCACGAACAAAGTTTTTCTTAGTATATTTACTAATACGAGTGTATGGTCTTTCCAGATTCTGGTATGCTGCAAACTTGCGTAATTTTACCATGTTCTGGGTAGAAAATAGGTCTATTTATAAAGATTTCTACAATGAAAAAGGTGAGGTTAACGAAGGTTCTGGTTGTGATAATAGATGTTCCGCCGAATACCCTCTGTTTCTTGAAGATTAATCTGATTCCCTAATTGGTTAAGGCGAGCACTAAGGGTGTTGGCGATCCCGCGAATAGCAACGACTTCTTCTCGAGATAGGCTAATCCCTTGATACAGTAGAGAAAGCTCAGCGACGGCGTGCTTCTCCAAGTTGTCAGAAATTGGTTTAAATTGGGGACCGATATGTGCATCCATTCGATCTATTTCTTCCAGCAGAACCAACGCTCTTCGAGGATTATCTTTTTGAATAGCATACACCTGAGCAAGGAGCGTTTGCCGCTGCTTTATCTCTTTCTCTAATTTTTGGATTTTTTTGTGAATGGTGACTAATTCTTTTTTTATTTTCTTCTCTAGCTTTAGATCTTTGACAAGCTGCTTCTTTTCTAGCTGCAAAATGGAAACCATCTTGTCAAAATCATTGTCAATACCACGAAGCGTGACATTTTCTTCCTCCCCCTTCTGTTCTGCAGAAGTACGTTCTTTAACAAAACCAAGAGGAATTTTAGCCATAGTCAAAAGAAATGATCATAGCTATATAACTTTATCCATATTTCTTTAACAACCGCTCTAACTCTTTCTGTCTCATTGCTCCGATGATCAATTCACGGACTGTCTGCTTTTGATCTATAACAAAAGTGGCGGGAATAAATCCAGGCAGCCCATAGTGATATTGTGTGATAACCTGACTTAGTTCAGGATATTCTTGGTTCTTGCGGTAGAGGGTGCAGGTGTCACTCGTGCAAATGGAGAAGTCAAAAGGGGGTTTGCCTTTTTTTCCAAGGATGGGAAAATGGTATGGACGAAGGTTAACCTCGCGCCAATCGCTGGAAGAAACTGCCTCCAGAGTAAGAACTGTTGCATCGTTTTGGTTAGCATCATAAAACGCATTAAATTCTTGAAATTCACTGACGCAAGGGCCGCACCAACTAGCCCACAAATTAAGAAAAATGACTTTACCAGTGTAATCCTGTGGGCCAAGATATTCTCCGTGACGAAGTGAGGATTGGTTAACATTATGTTGATAAAAGGGAGGGGCAGTTTTGCCAATTAATTTCTGGGGGTCAGCGAGGCCATGATATTGAGGGATTTCTTTAGCTGAGCTTTCTGCCTCTGAAAGAAAAAGCGCTGATAGTCCGAGAGCAATACTACGGGACATAAAATCTCTTCGAGAAGAGAGATTCTTACTTTCTGTCATCGGAGGAATAGTGTCGGAGAAATTATAAAACTATTTTACAGAGGACGAGTCTTCTTTGATGAGAAATTCATTAAGAAGAAGACTTTTATCCATCTTCAATGAATAGGTGATATTATCTAATTTTTTAGATTCGATGAACAAGACGAAGCGCTGTTGTTTCTCATCGCTCCATGTCTCGAAGATTTTTGCGGTCTTGCAAAGGTAGTTGATATCACAATGGTTGATGCGCAGATCTTTTCCTTGATGACGTGCAGGATGAAGCGGGCAGAAGTTACAGCCACTTTCAAGGATAAGATTACGGCAGACACCGAAACGTAAGTCCATAGGAGAACGACGGTCACGAAATTGAAGAAATTCTTGTTCTGTCTGAGGATTAGCCGCTTTGAATTCAGTAGTATTTTCACGAATGGCGTCACGGATTTTTTCTGCAGAGGGATAATCATGACCGCAGCAGCCCATACAACCACCACTTAATTGACAGAGAGGACTGAGAAGAGCCATTTAGGGGAAAAAGGGAGGTTGGTTTTATAAGAATAACGGAAATTTTTTATAGAAGTTAGTTTGAAAGAAAGAGTATGACACAATACGAAGCACCGCCAGTCTGGTTTGATTCCTCATTGGTAGACTTATTGGAAAGAAAGAGAGATCGATCAGGGATGAATCCGTTCGAAAGATTACTGGATTGGGCAGTACGCCAGCCGTTAAAAGTTGTAGTTCCACGCGAAGTATTTGACACTCATAAACACACTTGGGCAGATATTGAGTATCTGATTCGCAGAGGTTGCGAAACAATTCAATTAGGATATCATCCTGACGTCGTGGTGGGGATCAAAAGTGGAGGAGCATTTATTGCTAATTATGTGGCTCAAAGTCTTGGTGTTGATGAAGTGGGTTACATGAAAGCTTCGCATTATTCACATAAATCGAAAAGTATCGCCCTGACCATAACACAAATGAGTCAAGAAGCGGTGATCAGAGAACCGTGTACAATCGATGTAAGCGGGAGAAGAGTTCTTCTGGTGGATGATCAAGTGGCGACGGGCGCAAGTTTACGGGCGGCGACAAACCATGTCAAAGAACGAGGAGCTGCTGAAGTAAGGACATACTGTCTTTTTGCTAAGGATCCAGCAATGGTTGATTATTTTACAAGTAAAGGTTTGGGAGTCTATTTCCCTTGGGGAAAGGATGCATAGGCATGAATTCTTTAAACATAAGATCTTTTGAAGAACGTGATTTTGACGCATTGATGCGAATCTATGAGAGAGAATTCCAACTGATTGATGGTCTCGAATTAGGCTCCAGAGTTGCTGACTTCCACCAGACGGCAGCTGCAAATAACACGCTCGTGGCGCTTCTTGATGAACAGGTCGTGGGGGGAGCTACGTACTTCACGTTGACAGAAGAATCATTGGCACGAGAGTATGTTGAAACCGTTCTCCACTGGGCGCGGCGAAAACGGGATTATTATGGAAAACTCCGCCGATTTTATAAGAAAAGACAAGAAAAATATGGGGGCACTTTTAGGCTAGAATTCTTTCATCATGAATTGACCAATCAACGAAGAGAAGTTTCACCGAAAGATGTATATTTAAGAGATCTTTTTGTCAGCGCAGATTATGCTCGAAGAGGAATTGGTTCGGCATTAGCACGAGAGCAACTACGTCGCTCCAGAGAAGGTGGAGCAACGGCAATATACGTTACTGTTGTTGAAAGCAGTCATTCACTACACATTTTTAAGAGAATGGACTTTCTTCCTCTTCTTCATGTTGGACCGGCATACTCAATTCTCACATCTCTTCTAATGCTTCAATACCGAGAATGGATAATCCATTAGCAAGAACTTGGCGCGTGGCATCGACGAGAGCACAACGTGCCGCCATCTTTTTTTTGTCTTCGGAAATGATCTGGCAGGCATGATAAAATTCGTTAAAAGCCTGCGAAAGATCCAAAAGATAACGACAGATAACATGGGGACGATAATGTACGGCTGCGTCTTCAACGAAAGAGGGGAGTTGGGACAGAAGACTGATGAGACTTGATTCGGAAGGTTGTTGCAATTGGGTGTAATCGATCTTTACCGTTCTTTTTCCTGCTTTGTGGAGGACAGAACAAGCACGGGCGTGGGTGTATTGGATGTACGGCCCGGTCTCACCTTCAAAGCTGAGTGATTCTTCGGGATTGAAGATGATATCGCGAACCGCATCGGTCTTGATCATGAAAAACTTGATGGCAGCAAGCATGATCGCTTCGGCGCGGCGTTTGATTTCTTTTTCAGAGAGATTCTTATAACGAGAACGGACTTCTTTTTCTGCTAACGCAGAAACCTCATCCATGATATCATCGGCGTCGATGACCGTGCCTTCACGCGATTTCATCCTTCCGGTAGGTAGATGGACCATACCATAGCTAAGGTGATACATATTCTTAGCGTATGGCTTGTTCAGGAGGTCGAGTACAGCAAAGAGCTGCTTGAAATGCAACTGCTGTTCAGACGCGACGACGTAGATTAACTTATCAAATTGGTAATCATCATAGCGTAGTTGGGCTAAGTAAAGATCCTGAGTGATGTAAAGAGAAGTTTCATTTCCACGGAGAAGGACTTTGTTGGGCAGATGATACTTTTCTAAGGGAGCAGTGATGGCTTCGGTGTGATCTTTTTCAAAGACGCCTTTACGCATGCCCTCATAGACCAAGTCTTTCCCATGCTGGTAATAGTTCGATTCGAAATATTCTTTTTCAAAGGCAATACCAAATCGTTTGTACGTTTGCGCAAAGCCTTTTAAGACCCAGCCATTCATCTTTTTCCAGAGCGTACGGACTGTCTTGTCATTTAATTCCCACTTTAAAAGCATCTCTTGTGCTTCTTTAGGAAGTTCTTCCTTTTTCTGTTCTGCTTCTTTCTTTACAGCCTGCGCGAACATGACGTAATAGTCTCCAACAAAATGATCACCTTTCTTGTCGGGCTGCTTCTTCTTGCCCCATTTCTGATAAGCAAGCATCGACTGGCAGATATGGATGCCACGATCGTTAACAATATTAACAGGATGAACTTTGTTGCCTTGAAATTGGAGAAGATGAAAAGCGGCGTTGCCGAGAGCCATATTACGAATGTGACCCAGATGTAACGGTTTGTTAGTATTTGGACCGCAGTACTCTAAGACGATATTTTGTTTGCTATTGCCTTTGCCATAGTTGTGTTTTAGTTTTTTGATATGAGTAAGTGTCTCTTTAGCGAAGAACGATTTGTTGAGATAAAAGTTAAGATAAGGACCAGCAATTTCAATCCGCGAGAGGAAGGCAGGAAGTTTTATTTTCTTCTGGAGCTGGAGAGCAGCGTCACGTGGATTCCCGCCTAACTTAAAACAGGGAAAAGCATAATCACCGAGTTTCTGGTCGGGAGGAACAGACAGCATCCGCTCGATATCGGTACGAGGAAGTTTGGCCTCTGTAGCGAGCAAATTGATTATCTTTTCACGAAAATCCATTCCCTGAGAGAATCGAAGTTTCTTTATATATTTTCGGGTGGGGAAAAGTATTTAAAGTGTAAGATAGGGCTTAGTATTTTTGATGATTCGACTATTCATTTCTGAGGTGATTTCTTATGGATAAGATTTATTGGGGAGCAGATGTAACACTCGCGGGTTACCACCGCTCACGGTTTGAAGAATTTCTAGCAGGTGGCTCGGAAGAATTTGCCAGAGCATGCCGAGATGAAGGTGGGAGATTAAAGCATGTGGTAAGTGCCGAACATCTTGATCTCGCTCTCTTGAAGACAATTCACGACACGACAAATGCCGCTCGAAGAATTTCCAAGATAGAGCCGGAGTTTCTGAAAGGACTTTTACGTCATACTTCTGTCTTAAATTATTTTCCGCAACCAAGTACACGAACATTTTTATCATTCTCTCGAGCAGAATCAAAGTTAGGGATTCAACGAGAAGAAGTGCGGGATCTCAAGACATCATCCACTGCTAAAGGAGAATCCGATCTCGATGCACTGCGCACGCAATCCTCGTTCTACGAAGGAATGGTTGTACGTCACCCGAGCGATCTTTATGGACATTTTACAGTATGGGCAATGCAGAACTCCAGGAGACCACTTCATATATTTAATGCTGGTTCTGGAACGAAAGAACATCCCACGCAGGGAATTTTGGATCATTATACGATAGAAGAATCTCTTGGTTCAATTGATGGGAAGACAATTGCGTTCTATGGGGATTGTCTCCGCAGTAGAGTCATCCACTCAGGGGCGCGGCTCTTAGCATTACACAAAGGAGTGACGGTCTATTTTGTGGCACCTGAACACCTACAGATTGATGCAGAAACAGAAGATTATATCGCACAACGGGGAGTAACAGTTCACAAGATTACAACAGGCATCGGCGAATTGCCTTCATTTGTTGATGTGAATTATATGACGCGTCTTCAGGATGAATATGGAACTGGTTCTCAATCAGAGAAATATCCCACTGATTTAGTTTTTACAGAAGACCATCTGCGGATGATGCCGGAAACGTCAATCTTAATGCACCCAATGCCAAAACGTGAAGAGATTGATCCACGTCTCGATTATATTGATGATAAACGCATCATGCTCTGGCGAGCACAGCGTAATGGCATGTGGACACGGGCGGGAACAATAGCTTATATTTTTGGCGTTGATGAACAAATTAGAGATAAATACGCTTCATTAGAGAGAAAGATGGAGAAAATGATAAGACCAAGAAGATAGTATTAGTTCAATGCTACACTCTTCTTCGCACGATTTAGAGTATAGATGCTAACTTTGCCGTTGCAGAATGTTTCAATCAATGAGGTCAATTCGCTGACAATCTTTCGTTGCATCTCTTTCGTGATCGGTGGAAGAAGATCGAGATGAATCAGCGCTTCCGTTGTTTCCGGAGAAGGAAGTGTCTGAGGATTTTTCCAATAGTCTAATTTCGCTCCGAGGATTCGAGCATCGTCATGGTAATAGACGTCACCTTTCTTCAGGCTGCGAAAAAGACCAGTCCGCTTGTTGCCGGAAAGGACATTAAATAGGAGATTACCTTTTATCTTTGCGCAATCATCTATTGCAAGGGGGACGAGATATTTTAATGAGATATAACGGGTAAGGTTAGTTATGGTTGTCTTTGTAGTAAGATCTTTACCGTGAAGAACATCTTTCGTGAGATGTTCTACCGAAGTCTGATAATGCCGTGCATCTTTTCCAAATTCTTGTTGAGCGACGCTCCACGGAGCAAGTAACATATGATTCTTGATAGTCTCTTTTTGAAACGTCATTTGGATAACTTTAGTAACTTCATGAAGGATATGTGCCGCTTCTTGCGCTTTAGAATTATTGATCTGATGGACGTGGAGAAGAACAAAGTTTAGTTTGGGATGAACACGGGTGAAGACTGCCGGTTCAATACTAACCTTCATGCTCTCCCTCGTAGTTTCGCCCAAAGGCGGCCAAAGAAGCCTTTGCGGTGCGCGGAATGAGGTACGTCAAAGTGTTTATTGAGGTGATCCAAGTCAAAACGGATATCTTTGAGGAGATTTACTTTCTTGCGTTCGTAATAGATCCGAGTTAGAAGTAAAAGGAAATAGAGCCCAAATATGCCGCCGAGGATATATTTAGCGATGTCAATGAGTGGTTGAAAACTTTCTTGCAGTGGCTGGGTTAATTCTTCAATGACAGAAGAAGGGATCTGGCCTTCAAATTGATTCTGGAACTGATCCAAGGGAATATCTGGACGGTCAGCTGGTTGCGCGAAAACGGCTACAAGAGAGAAGAGTAAGATGAGAATAGATAGGGGTAGGAATTTTTTCATCAGAGACACCTCTTTTTATCTAGGAGGGGAGAATGGTATTTATAAGTTTCGGAGGGTGATCTACTCTTTTTCTGTGGAACCAATCATTCGGACATAACGTCCCACAAGGATAGGCAAGACTGTTTCCGGGAGCGAATACTGCTCAGTATTTTGAACAACAAGAACGGTTTCTAGACGGCGAGGATCGGTCTCTTTACGGAGTGCGAGATCGAGCGTTGCATAAAGATTATCAGAGGCTTGTTCGATATCAAAGGAAGGGTGATCGGTGTCTTTCTTTGGTCGGAGAGTAAAGACACGAATTCCAAAGTGGGGTTGAGCAACAGGAATCAGAAGTCTTGCTTCAGCAAGATATTGTTTTCCAACGATTAAATTTGGATGGATCTTGTGAGTGATATCTCTCTCTGCAGCAGCATGTAACTGGGAGAATTGATCGACGCTTTCGGTCAATGTGGAGATGAGGGGGTACACAGTTTGTAATGCCTCACGAATTTCGCCATGCGCGATAGGGAAGTTAAATTGATAGGAAGAATATTGCAAACCGTAGGTGCGAACAAGATCTTCTTCATGGTTTCGAAATTGGCCCAAATCACTTCTCATAGCAGTTAATTGATGTAATAATTGAGAAGCAGAGGTAGAATGAGGATAAATGGCTTTTCTAGAGAGAGCATCAGTAGAATTTGTATCGGAAGAGCGAACTATTCTCTCGAGATCTGTAAGATCGAAAAAGGGAAGGGGTTTACAATCTTGGATTTGTTGTAATTCTGCGAGATGACGTTGATAAGCTGGTGAGGGCATATCTACGGGAGAAAGATAGTTGCTCTTAAAGATTTTTGACAGGTTCAGAACAAAAATCTTTATAAATAATCAATGAAAAGCAAGTAGCGGCCCTGATGTGGCATAGTCACAGCCCCGTGGTGTAGTGGACTATCATTCTGCCCTTTGGCTCTCTATGCAGAGAAGAGAGGCGGAGACCTCGGTTCGAATCCGAGCGGGGCTACTTTTTTTAGAAAAAGTATCCCTAACCATGAGCAAAGATGATTATTTTGAGTCTACAGCTGGAATGTTAGATCATTTCGTCAGAAATTACCCCGCAGATGTGCTCCTGAGACGATTGATGGAAGAGAGAGTTGAAAAAGGATTGCTCGGTGAGCGGAAGGAACGATACTGCTCTGGATTAAGTAGGGTTATTACAGAAGGATGTCGAGAATATGGGGGAATAACGAAAGCGCACCTTCAAGAAATGCTTATTCTAGGAGAAAAGGATTGGGAGGAATTAGATACATTGATCTCCCTTTACCGTCGTTATGCAGCATTACGAAGAGGAATTGATGAAATCGAATGCCGTTTAGAAGAATAGACTCTAGTTATTAGTCGATTCGGATGTGCTTTGAAGTTTCACTGAAATCCACTTGGACCAATAATCCGAAGGATATGTTTTATCTCCTCAATTGTTTGTTGCTGTTGTTTTTTATCAGACATTCTTACAAAACGCAGCAAAAGATCGATTAATTCTTTTTCTCCAAGACATTTTAATTTAAACCCATCAGTGATAAAGTAGAACCGAAAATTCTCGTATTTTAATTCTTTGATAAGAATGCCGCCAACAGTCCCGAGAGCTTTTCCTTTGTGAGGATTCTCTTCAAGGGCATAAAGTAAATCAATGATGTCATGCGCTTTTGACTTAAATTTCTCTTCTATTTGCCGAAATAAAGATTCCACTATTTCGACTTTGGCCATTTTTGATTTAGTCTCTTCTTTGCTTCGCCTAAAGAAATTGTTCCTTCGGACGAGAGTAAAAATTCTCTCAGCTGTTCTTTGACAGCAAGGGAATACATTCGTTTGATAATATCTTCGTATGTATCTTCTTTGCTACCAAATGTCCCGATAAGATCTTTCGTCTCTTTACTTAATTGAATCGTGGTTGGCATATGGTTGCTATAGCCACGATAGTTTATAAATTTTATGCCCTAATTGTAGGGGTATTGAATTGAGATGAGAAAACGAGTCTATTTCTTCTTCTGTTCGACCATCTTCTGAAATTTCTCTTTCATTTCCGCAAGAAGACTAAATTTCTGCTTGAGATCTTTCAGATCAGCACATTCAACGATAACACCACTGAATTCTAATTCCATAAAATTACCGACGTTTTTCATCTTGATTTTCTTCATTTCCATCGGGGAGAATAACGAGAGGACGTCATCTAATTCTTTCTTGGTAGCGAAACGCCATGTCTCCTGATAGAGATGTAGCTGATGTTTTCCGTTATATGTCTTGAAGAGGATGCCCATTTTGATGTAAAAGAGAGGTTTATTTATAAGCTGTTGGGTCGATTTTTTATCATGGAGAGCCAAACCTTCCTTTCTTAGGGAAGGAAATGTTTATTATGTTCATTTGCTTTCTTGGTTAAGGACAGTAAAGTCGAAAGAAAAAGAAGGTGAAGATCATGAAACAAAATCTGGGGAAATTAGATCGAATTCTGCGTTTTGCCCTTGCTTTCTGGTGGCTTGGTCCCTGGACGCCGCAATACACGTTGCAATGGGTGAATATTGTCATTGCTGTTGTGGGTTGGATCGCACTGCTAGAGAGTCTTGGCGGGTGGTGCTGGCTGCATACGGTTATGGGAATAAATAATAAGAATCAGTGAAGAAAATCTTTTTTTGTTTTCTTGATGAGTTATTTTTAGGGGTTACATTTAAAAAGAATTAACGTCACTGGGAAAAGAATGGTTACTTACGAAGAGTCAACGGCAGGATGGCTGGATCACTATTTTGGAAATAATGTGGGATTTATGAGAAATTATCATTGTTCTAAAGAGGTAAGAGAGATTTTCTCAGAGAGAGAGAGAGGGAAAATACTGAACCACTCGCAGTAGAGATGAAGCTGGCTTTCTGTGTTGGGTTGCAAAGTAAACTGGATACACAAGTTCCCGTATTGCGAGAAGTGACTCATGATCACCTGCGTGAAATGATTGCCCTTGCTCAAGGTGATTGGAATGACGTCGATACGATCAAAGCGCTATACCAACGGTATGGAGAGATCAGAAATACGGAATGGAATTTAGAAAAACTCTTTCAATCACAAGATTGATTCATTTCTTCAATGCATTCTCAATCTTGGACAATGTCCAGCAATTTAATACATCTTTCTTCTCCAACCAGCCACGCCGCGCCATATTTACGCCAAGAGAGTAATAAGGCAAATGTCCAATGGCGTGTGCATCGGCACTCAGCGCAAATTGACAGCCAAGATCGCGAGCATTCTTAACGTGCTCACCAGGAAGATCCATCCGTGAAGGAGAACCATTGATTTCCAAGAAAATATTATGTTTCTTCGCCGTCTCAAATACAACATCCAAATTCAAATTAATCGGGGGACGTTCATTAAGAACACGATCCGTTGGATGGCCAAGAATATCGATCGGGTATTTCTCCATCACAGAACAGACGCGTTTCGTCATTTCTACAGCAGACATTTTTGTCGCGAGATGAACAGAAGCGATGACGACATCTAATTCTTTCAACCTCTTCGCCGGAAGCGGCAGTGTGCCGTCTTTCAGAATATCTATCTCAACGCCAGAAAAAACACGGATGCCCACTTTCTTGCGCACTTTCTCAATTTCGTGGAGATAGCCAGTAAGACGTTTCTCGGTCAACGGTTTTGTGATGCCAACCGGGCCGAAATGATCGTTAAATGAGATGAATTTTAACTCTAATTCTTCTGCTTTCTGCGCCATTTCCAGGAGAGAGTTAGAACCATCACTCCAAGTGGAATGATTATGAAAAATGCCATGAACATCTTTGGAGGAAATC
This sequence comes from Candidatus Woesearchaeota archaeon, assembly GCA_016181265.1. GTDB lineage: Archaea > Nanobdellota > Nanobdellia > Woesearchaeales > GW2011-AR9 > JACOZP01. The sequence continues at coordinate 5,862 of JACOZP010000003.1, read as the reverse complement.
AGATCTGGCAACTTTTTCTTTTGCGCAGCAGCAATCTCACCATGATTCTCACGTAGTTCTGGCTCGATGAATTGCAAGCCTAATTTCTGATAGATTTCACTCTCAGTCTTGCCGGTGATCCACTTCTTTCCTTTGACGGTAAATAAGCCGTATTCGCTAAGTGTATAGCCTTTACTCAACGCCAGTTTGCGGAGCTCGACGTTATGTTCTTTGCTGCCGATAAAATAATTCATCGCCGAGCCAAACTCTTTATCATTTACAACGCGGAGATCGATCTGCAGACCATTACTCAGACGGACGGAGCTTTTTGTCGTTCCTTTAGCGAGAACCTCTTTGACATCTTTCATCGTAGTGAATTGATGCATAACCTTCTCTGGCTGCGCGGAGACGGCAAGAAAATCAAGATCACCAACTGTTTCTTTGCCTCGACGGAACGAGCCAGCGACTTCCATCTGATGGATGAAAGGATAAGCACGGAATGTTTTGAGGATTGAATTGACGATAGGCAGCGCCGAGACATACAGAAACCGCTGTGGTTTTGTCTTGACGAATTGGATCCCTTCGAGAAGAGTTTTCTCGGTCTTTTCACCAAAGCCAGCAAGCTTTTGCACGTTATGTTTCTGAATCGCTTCTTCTAGACCTTTGATGTCTTTGACGTTTAATTTCCGATAAAGAAGTTTTATTTTTTTCGGACCAAGGGAAGGGATCTGATTCAACTCTTCAAGATTGATCTTGACTTCCTTTTTTAGTTTTTCATAATAAGGTAATTTGCCCGTCTTGAGGAATTCTTCGACCTTCGCAGCGATATGCTCACCGACCCCGGGAATTTCTTCCAATTCGCCGCGCTGCCAAATATCTTCAATATCTTCGGATAACGATTCGATGGCTTGTGCTGCTTTCCGGTACGCCTGCGGCTTCCATTGCACGTTCTGGAGTTCTAAGATGTCGGCGATGTTATACAAAATTTTAGCGACTTCTCCGTTTTTCATCTATCTAAAAGTAAGAAAATTAGCAGATATATAAATTTGGTGTTGACAATCATCCGACCATTATTCAGCTAAAAGTTTATTAAAAACATGAGGAATAGGCTTGAAAATGAGTAAACTGACCATCCTTGCACCAGCGGGAAGCTTCGCCGCTTTAGTCGCAGCTGTGCAGAAGGGCGCAGATGCCGTTTATATTGGGGCGAAATTATTTAATGCACGACGGCTCGCGGGAAATTTTAACAGAGAAGAATTGCAGAAAGCAGTCCAATATGCACACCTGTATAATGTAAAAGTATATCTAACGTTAAATACGCTTATTAAAAATAGTGAAATCGTACCCCTCCTGAATCAAGTGAGCATTGCCCAGCAATTAGGGATAGATGCTCTGATTATGCAGGATCTAACATTTGCACCATTGATCAAGACGTATTTTCCAGAAATGGAGATCCATGCATCTACCCAAGCGACAATCATGAATGCGGCAGCAGTAACATACTGGCAGAAATACGTGGATCAATTTGTTCTGGCACGAGAATTGACAAAAAAAGAGGTAAAGGAGATTTATGAAAAGACAAAAGCGCGTCTGGAAGTATTTGTGCATGGCCATCTCTGTATTTCTTATTCAGGGCAATGCTTGATCTCTTCTCTGATCGGGGAACGCTCGGGAAATAGAGGGATGTGTGCTAGCTCCTGCCGTAAGCAATACAATGGAGACCAATATCTTCTTTCGGCAAAAGACCTGTGTATGATCCGAAATATGAACGATGTGGTGGAGAGCGGTGCGACGACGGTAAAAATTGAAGGACGCATGAAACCGGCGGAATATGTCGCGGCGACGACAAGAGCATATCGAGAGCAGATTGATGCGCTGATTAGGGGAAGAGAAGAAGTAGTTAGCGAAGAGAAGATGAACGAATTGAAATTGGCGTTCAATCGCGAGTTTACTTCTGGTTATTTTAACGATGAAAAGAAAATCGTCGACCCAACGTACTCATCTAAACGAGGGATCTATTTGGGAACAGTGCGTAATGGAGTGCTGCAGCTCGAAGGAGATTTAGAAGTCCACGACGGAGTAGGAATTATTGAAAAAGGGAATAGGGTGGGGGACTATGTTAGAGCGATCTATGTTCATGACGAACGGGTGAGCAGAGCAGAGAAAGGACAATCCATACGATTAGCGATGGATGGCTTCAAAAATGGATCAAAGGTTTATCTGATGACGAGAAATAAAGGGCAGGATCCTCTCAGTGTAAGCCGGAAGATTCCAGTTTCAGTATTGATGACGGTGAATGAAGGAGTGGAGCCGAACATAAAACTGATAACAAGGGAAAAAGAGCTAGATCTTACCCTGCCGACAATGGCGACAACGCCGCAGAAACATCCGATGACTGCGGAAGTATTGACAAAAGAGTTGGAAAAGTGGCGGAGTGAAATCTTTGAATGGAAAGAGATAAACGTAATAACAGACAATTCGTTTATCGCTAAAAGCGCAATCACGATTTTTCGAAAAGAACTGGAACAAAAGTTATTAGATGTTCTCTGTCCGATTAAAACCGAGAAGCAGACCATTTCTCCACCAACATATCCAAAAACAGAGAACAGCGAGAAAAAAATTCACGTGAGAGTCTATTCATTAAAGGGAGCACGTGAAGCGCTAGAAGCAGGAGCAGATGTTATTTATTATGATGCCTTCGCGGAAGATCTTAGTGAGGCGATGAAACTGGCAGGTAAAAAACTGTTCTTGCACACACCGATGGTTATGGTCGATAAAGATATTGAGCGGCTGCGCAAAGTGGTGGAAAGGACAAAACCAACGGGAGTCATGGTGAACAATGCCGGCGTGTTAGGCATGGGTTTGAATATTCCGACGGTATTGGGTTATCAAATGAATATCTTTAATGATCATCAACTACAACATTATGGTCATCCTGCTGTGGCATCAATCGAATTGAGCTTAAAAGAATTGCAGGGATTTCAGGATAAAGAAAAGTTGATATTTTACGCCCACGGTTATCCCGCAGTAATGACTTTTAAAGAAACGTTTGATGTTTCTGCATTGACCGACAAGAAAGAATATACATTCAGGTTGCGTAAGACGAGTACGGGGGCGACAGAGATGCTCTATTCCAAAGCGATCGGAACGCTGCAGCATACGCCGGAAGTTATGAAAGCAGGAATAACCCAGCTATTCCTCGATACGGAGAAAGATGTTTTTGCGTTAGTGTCGTTGTATAAGAAACTATTACATGGGGAAGCAGTATCGGTGAAAGAGTTTAAATTCGGTGTGACGATTGGAAATCTAGTGAAAGGAGTGATGTAATTATTCAGCTCGCCTTAACTTTTGTCAATAAAATTTATAAACGATTTCTACGGCAATCGCCTGATGAACGTTCTCAAACGATTCTTTTTGGCAACCGGAGCACTGGTAAGTCTCTATTCCTGTTCTGGCGAGAATAATACATCAAGTGCTACCATTTCTCCGGACAGTACTCTTGATGCTATCGTCTCTGAAGATCATGCTCAGGATACACTGGAAGGAGTTACAGAAACCACAACGCATGATGAAGAAGTGATAATGACCCCCCCGACGTATGCCTGCGAAAGTGGTTTTCCGCCATCAACGTGGCTGGTGGATCGAGATGGAGATGGTTATTTCTCTAAAGCAGCTGTTTCCTGCGAAGCGCCGGATGATGGCAAGGTATACATTACAGCGACTCAATTACAGGCAAAGACCGGAACAAAGTTTCCTCTCCTTGATTGCGACGGATGGGATGACAATGGAGCCGTGCATCCTTACGCGACTGATATCTGTGATGGGTTGGATAATGATTGTGATCTCCTGATCGATGAAGATCAACCATCTATAGCCAAGCCGTGCAATGGTGGTTCGTTTACATTCTGCGAGGGCTTGCAATTTCAATATTGTCTCGAAGGGAAAATGAGTGAATGGTCACAGTGTATGGAAGTCGTCGTCACAGAATTTTGCGATGGGAAAGACAATGATTGCAATGGAATTATCGATGACATCGGACAAAAAAGCTGTACGACGGCGTGTGGAACGGGAATTGAAGCGTGTCTCAACGGTGCGTTGATCTGTGATTATGTTCAGAATGATCCTACTTGCTGCGAGCCGGTGGGAGCGATCAAAGATAAAGAACTTTGTCCACCGACGCATTATACATTTATTGTAGATGCTTCTGCAAGCACAAGCGAGGCGACGGCAGCTGTGCGCGATGCGCTTACACAGTTCGCCGATGCGCACGAGAAAGATAATGTTGCGGGAGAATTGGGAATGATCTTGTTTCGAGATTATGTGCAAGAGACACCTTATGGGATCGCTGTAGATGAGGTACAGTTTAAAGAATGGGTTGCTAGCTATAAGAATATCAGCTCACCAGAAGGACATCTCAATGCATTGATGGATGCAGCTCAAACTTTTCCTTGGCCGGCTTCGGGAAATTATCATGCGATCCTAGTCAGTGATTCTAATTTTGATGTTTTGGGAGGAGATTATGATTCCACGACGGAATATACCCTGGAAGAAGTCAAAACTGCGCTTCAGGGAAAAGGAATCTATCTGAGTGCCGTACAGGTATATAGCTATCCATTCTTTTATAGTTCTCTTTTTCAATACGATGATTTGACGAAAGATCTTGGCCAGCATCTGGAAGCGGCCGATGATGAAGCAGTATTGGATACAATTTTGAGTTTGCTGGCGCCGGATAGTTATACATATTCTATCTGCAGCCAAGATCACAAGTGGGAGTATGTGGATGAATGTCAGAAGTAGGAACGTATCTTCAATCTCAGGTTATAATTCGTTTGGTGCTCCAGGAGAACGGAACTTTTGAGGAGAACCTTCTTCGTCTTTATTTAGGTGAGAGTGAGCAGCATGGTCAAATGCCTCTTCTAACTCGACGGTTCCGTCCCCATCACTATCCGCACTACTGTCTTTAAAACTTTCCCAGAAAGGACGGGCGAAGCTCTTACAATAGGTGGTATGGTCTGCATCGGTGCTTGAATACGCAGCAACTTCTCCCTCTATCGAAGAAACGGCAGCGACGATACCACCAGAAAAACATTGATCAGCAACAACGATATATTTTCCTGCTCTTGTGTTTTCTATCAATTCCCGAAGACGATCTGCAGAGAGCTCTGCATCATCCAAGACGACCGTTGTTCCGTTCTTGTCTTTATTACCATGCCCCGTAGTATAAACGAGAAGAGTATCATTTTCATCAACAATGTCTTCTAGACGAGTTAAGACAAGCTCGACGCTCTCTTTCGTAGCAAGAGTCGTGATTGAAGAAAAGTCACTGCCACGCGGAAAGTTACTGGTAAAAAGGAAAATATTTTCATCAGCGTATCCTACTGCTCGTAAAGTATGGTAAGCCTCTGTGACGTTCCCTTTGTGAAGAGCAGAAGTATCCCCATTGATAATGACAGCGTATTTTCGCTGTTCTTGATGTTCTTCAAACGTCAGTTCCCGTCTCTCTGAAAAGCGTTGCTGTACCTGTTCAGAGGTCATTAAGCGGACATCATAGGGGGATGTACTTGTCAGAATTGCTACCGTTGCTATCCCTCCAAAGAGCAAGGTACCAGCTAGCGCACCAAGAGTAACAGATTTCATTTTGGAGTATCTAATTCCGGATTTTGTATCGGATAGAGTTGTTCCCATTTTCTCCTAGCGAGATTTGGGGATTTGTTTAAAAAACATCCCTCTATTTTTGATTCATGTAGAGAATAATAAAATGCAGGTATAAAATGGAAGTTTAGTTCACGTAACCTTTAAAAACAAGCTGTGCCTCAAGCAGTACATGACCCTCGACTGGACGAAAATCCAAACGAAATGGCAGAAACAGTGGGCGAAAGCAGA
>JACOZP010000002.1 GCA_016181265.1 Candidatus Woesearchaeota archaeon | reverse complement strand
ATCGTTACGGGAGGGATGCCATCCTCACACTCAGCATTTGTTGTCGCACTGGCAACGAGTATCTATTTAGGAGAAGGAACAACCAGTGCTTTTGCGATTAGTCTTGTCTTGGCGTTGATCGTTCTGCGCGACGCATTTGGGGTACGTCGTTCTGTAGGGATGGAAGGAAAGGCGATCCAAAAATTATTCCAGATGCATCATCTAAAATCACGCTTCCATTATTCTCTGGGCCATACCCCCCTACAAGTCGTTGTCGGCGCGTTAATCGGACTAGCAGTTGCGGTCTTGATCTATCTCTTTTGACTTCTCCAAGACAACAACTTATATAAACAGATTTTTTGTCCTTCTACTTATGATTACGATAGATGAGATGAGAGAGTTAGAATTTCTGGCGATCGATAATGGTGTATCGATCAATCAGATGATGGAGAATGCCGGTAAACAGATTTTCCGAATGGTACGGAAAAAGACAGATATCAAGAATAAGCATGTGGTCATTTTTGCGGGTCAGGGAAATAATGGAGGAGATGGACTCGTTGCCGCGCGGTATTTCGCAGAAGAATGTCCCGTGATCGTATTATTGTTTGGATCAAAGGAGAAAATGGGTCCAGAGACATTAAAGAATTATGCGAAGATCCAAAAACAAATCACGATCATTTCCGTAGAAAATGAGGAAGACCTGAAGAAATTTAAGTTCCAAAAGGGTGCGGAATTAATTCTCGTCGATGCGCTATTGGGTACGGGAGTGAAAGGCGCAATGCGTGAGCAGATAAAAGTGGCGATTGATTATTTCAATTCATTGAACGGCTACAAAGTAGCAGTAGATGTGCCTACGGGAATTCATCCCGATACGGGAGAAGTGCTGGAGAAAGCATGTGCTGTGGATCTAATTGTGGCCTTGCATGATCTAAAAAAAGGATTGGAAACGTTTCAAGAAAAAAGCGTGATCGTAGATATCGGAATACCGCGATCAGCGAAGATCACTGAGTGAAATAACCGTGTTCGCGACAGAATTGAATCGTTTTTTCGAACGTCGCACGTAATTCTGGAAAAGTCTCAAAAAGAGGCTGCTTCTTTCTTCGGAGAAATTCTTCTGTCCAGCCTTTCCAATCATCTTTGTAATCTAATTCGTGGATCTCTGCATCAAGCGCATCGATAGCTTTAGCAAACTTGGCTTCCGCCGTCTTTTGCTCTTCAAATTCTGTAAAAAGATTGACAAATTTCTGTCTTAAAACAGCGGGGATATGTTCTTTGAGAACATGCATTGCTTCTTGCTCTCTTTTCTGTTTGCCTTTTTGCATTTTCTCATTTGTGATATTAACATCTCCCGTCTCAATCTCTACCACGTCGTGATACATCAATAGTTCATACACTTTAAGACGGTTGAGCTCTGGCTTATTGATACTACTCAGAAAATAATCAGCGAGAATTAAACAGCTCCAACTATGTTCGGCGGTGCTTTCTTTTCTCCCCCAGACAGAGCAAGCTCTTTCAACGTTCTTTAATTGATACAGCTTACGAAGCCCGTTAATGTTGTCCATAAATAATTAATTAACTCACAACTTTAAAATCTTTCTCTCAAAATAGTGAGCGATAATAAATAATGCAGAGAAACGTGTCGCTCACTATATAGTAAACGATAAGATTAGTGATATCTTTATTTTGTCGTTTACTAAAACTCCGTCAATTTTCGATTAGGGATGTGATGAATAATAGTGGTATTACCTTCTTTTCCGGACTGTTTTTCGGTGGAAATAAACTTGCCTTCTTCTAACTTTAAGATCCGTCGCTGGAAACTCTTGTAACTTAACTCCCCGCCCATCTCAGAGTACGCACCAAAAATATCTCCGATCTTTTTCCCGCCGTGGTCACGGATGACATCAAGGATGACCTGCAGATCTTCGTCTAATCCTTCTTTTGGTTTGATATAAAAATCATCTACTTTCATGATGGCTCGGGCAACGTGCTCGTCCACGATCTTACGTGAGCTTTTCTCTTCGGCAAGATTACCTGCTTCGCGCATCAAGAAAAGGCCGACACGGACATCTTTGACTTCAGCACACTTCTCGACGACCTCTTTGAATGCTTCCGGATCCCAGCAGCCAGGGACAAACGCATATTCGCAACGCTGCGTCAGGATTTGAGTGAGCTCCGCTTCGTTATAAGGACGGAAGAAGAGAAACTCCGGACCAAGACGGCTGCGGATGCGTTCATCGAGTTCGCTGTAACTATCGCGATAATTAGTAATCATGATGATCGATTTGCGATAGATATCTTCCAAGATGCTATAAAGAAAGTCAGTATCTTCTAATTTATCAATCTCGTCAAAGACGAAGACAGCGCTACCTTTGTTGAGTTTGGCAGTGATAAGAGCAAGAAGTTCATTGGTCTTTTTGCTCTGGATGAATTTGTAGCCGAGATCTTCACAAATGCGGTAGAATATTTTGTAGGTGGTATTCTCTTTCCAGCAGTTGATGTATAATGGGACGACTTCGTCAGAGGTTTCTTGCAGCTCACGCAGGACATGTTTACAGGCAGTGGTCTTACCGATCCCGGGTGCGCCGTAGACGAACAGATTCCGACCAGTGTGTCCTTCTAAGAGAGGACGGATGGTAACAGCAAAGCGTTGTTGTTCATTCTCGCGAGCGAAAAGGGTCTTCGGCTGGAAATCGTAGTTGAGGAAGAGGGTGTCACGAAAAATAGATTCGCCACTCTTGAGCATATCTTTGAATAAGGACATAATAGAGAAGAGGAAGGAGATAGTTTATATTAATTTTGGAAGCAGAGGGATAGAGTCAGAGAAGTTTGTTTATCAAATCTAAATCCACTGTTTGTTGTAAATAATGTTCTAATGAGGATGTTCTTCTGCGCAGTTGTTCTTCTTGACCCAACAAAATGATTCCTTGCGTGCACGTGATCGGACCGGGTTGATACACACCGTGATGTACGACAAAATTCCGAACATCGGGATTGCCGGGCCATCCCTGATAGTTGCTGAAATGAAAGAGATCAAGAACGTCTGCCGAAGATGAAGAATCGTACCAGACAAGACCGATGTACCACGATGCCGGACTAGCACTGAGATTGATCATCCCCTGTTGATGAAGAAAAGCGAGGGAAGTTGTGCAGTATCTCTGTACAGATTGAGTATCGCCACTCTGTGAATCATGAACATAGCCACGGACGCGGGGTTCACCAAAAAGAGAAAGACGAAAAGTGGAAAGGAATGACATGTGAAGTAAAATGGAAAGAGGGATTAAATAAGTTATGAAAATGAGAGATATAGTAAGAAAATTATTCTTCTCGAATATAACTATCCTACTACCCATCAAAAATATAAGTAAGTCTCTTCTTCTTTCATTGATGTCGCCCAAACAATCGTGGAGTGTTATTTCTCTGTTAAGCAAATTAGAATATGATAATCGGTTGACGCCACGAGCTCAGACGGTAGCGAAATTATTGGCATTAGATTTGCAAAAGATTAAAGAGGATATAGATAAAGCAGGAAATTATTGGTATGATCTGCAAAGATATCAAAAAGATGAAATTCGCCTCCAGGCACGACAGGAATTATTCCAACGTTATCTTAATCGGGTAACTGCACAGATGGAAATTCTCTATGAACAATTACGAGGAACACGAAAGAAAGAAGTTAAGGATGTCTTGGTTGATGTGGTCAGCCGTTGGAATTCTATTATGGAATCGTTAGTCAAACAATACCCGTCTATCGAGGGCTGCAAGAAAGCACGCATCTGCAAGACCGGAGAGTTGTGTTGTATTGGCTGGGAAGGATGATTTATTTCTTCCGCTTAATCTCTTTCATCCCGCCCATATACGGCCACAAAGCTTTCGGGATCTTTACCGTGCCCTCTTTAGTCTGAAAGTTTTCTAAGATAGCGGCAATCGGTCGTGTGTCGGTGAGAGCAGTATTGTTAAGGATGTGAACAAATTGCTTAGCCCCTTCTTTGCGCAAGACTTTGGTATTCAACGTAACGGACTGATAGTCCGTACAATTGCTGCAGGAAGTAACTTCACGATACGCTCCGGTCTTTTCTTTCTGTCCCGGGAACCAAGCTTCGATGTCATATTGCAATGCTTGCTTGTTACCGATGTCACCAGTACAGATTTGCACAACCCGAAAGGGAATTTCTAATTCTTCAAATAATTCCTCAGCGTTCTTCTGCATCTCTTTGAAAAACTTCTCTGAATTCTCAGGCAGGCAATAGACGATCTGCTCCACTTTGTGGAATTGATGAACACGGAAGATGCCTTTAGTATCGCGGCCGTGGGATCCTAATTCTTTACGGAAGCAAGCGCTGACCCCACAAATCTTGAGCGGCAATTCTTTTTCGTCAAGCACTTGGTCTTTCTTAAGAGCAACGAGGGGATGTTCAGAGGTAGCGATGAGATACAAGTCTTCGCCTTCAATCTTATAGATCGTCTCTTCGAAATCGGCAAGATTGACGCCGCCTTCCAACGCAGCACGATTAAGCATATACGGTGTTTGGATAAGCGTATATCCTTTTTTGAGGAGGCGATCCATGGCAAAACGCTGCAAGGCTTGGCTGAGAAGGACTGCTTCGTTCTTAAGGTAATAAAATCGTGCACCGGAGTTTTTCGCTGCGGTCTCTAGGTCAATAAGATCTAATTCCAAACCCAGTTCAATATGATCTTTGATTGGAAATGTAAATTTGGGAAGTTTGCCAATCTTTTTGATCTCTTTGTTATCAGCTTCATCTTTTCCTTCGGGAACAGATGGGTGAAGGATGTTACCAATTTTCTTTAATGTAGTATTCCGTTGGTTTAAGAGTTCATCAACTTTTTCTTCTTGCCTGCGGATTTCATCAGCGACGGTGCGCATCTCTTGGATTTTTGTAGCTGCTTTTTTTTCTTCTTTCGCTTTCTTCGCTTTATTGATCTCTTCGGAAACAACGTTGCGTTGGTGCTTTAAGATTTCTACTTCTTTCAGAGCCTTACGCCATTCCTCGTCGAATTTCAGAACTTGCGGGACAAGCGAGAGATCATGACCACGTCGTTTCTCAGACTGTTTGACAATCTCGGGATGTTCACGTACGAAATTGATGTCTAACATAGTTCTTGCCAGAGGAAGAGATTTATATAAACTTTCCGTTAGCAGAAAGCAAAAGTATATAAATACGAAAAAGGATACTTAACGTTATTAAGAGTGATAGAATGCAAAGAGAAAAAGCCATATTCATTGTAGCTGTTGTGCTTGGGATTCTTAGTAGTATGCTAGTGTTTGGTGCCGATACGGAGATTCCAGATAGTATTTGTTCAGTGAGTGAAGATTGTATAGTAGATACGGCTGCTGCTGATTTCTGTTCTAACGAGGAATGTTATTGTTCTGAAGAGACTTATACTTGTTTTATCAGTGAAGAGATCGCCGACACCCAATCAACTCAAAATGTTACAGATGTATCAACCGCGCCTTCAATTACAACACAAGCCATAGAAGAAAAGTTAAATCTCTTACAGTTACAGTCAGCGAGTGTGGAAGATCGAGTTGCTAATCTCGAACAAGTTATCCTCTTGATTCAGCAGCAAATAACTACTCTCGGACAGAAGGTAGACTCGATTAGTTCGCAACAAGTTCAATCCAAAGAGGCAATCCAAAAAGATGTAACGGCAGTCGCAACGGGATTAGCAGGATTGCAAACAGATGTAGGAGCAGCGAAAAAAGATCTCCAGACGGTGGAAGATGATGTGGCAAAAATCCAGAGATTTAAGTTAATTGTTACTATTTTAGGATTGATTCTACTTAGTGGAGCTTTTTTTCTAGGATTGCAATATTATCTTAAGATAAAGAAAGCCGATCCACGCTTAGTACAATACATCGTCAAACAAGCAAAACAAGGTCAGCGCTTCGCACAAGTCCATCAAACATTACTTCGTGCCGGCTGGGCAGAAGATGATATCAAACAAGCGTACCGACAAGCGACAAAAGGTTCTGCTCAAGGAGGCACGGCAACAGGACAAGCAGGTCCAGCGGGTGTTGATTCGAAGAAAGTGATGTTATTAGCAGGTTTCGCGTTATTCTTTGTTGTAGGGATTATTTTAGTCTTGAAAGGAGTTACGACGGGTCACGCCATTTATTTTAAAGATGCTGGAGAATTAAGCTCAGCGATGAAAGAGAACATCGAGAAAAATCTGGAAAACAACCAGTTTTATGGTTTGGCAAAACAATTCGATCTCTGCGTCGAAGTAGAAGAAGCGGATAACGCCGCTTCTTATCGCGTGACAAAGACGAAAAATGGAAATACCGTAAAAGAAGCTGCTCTGAATTGTGATAATACAGATAAGTATGGCTTCGCGGTCAAGTTCAAGAGTTGGGAAGCATTTGATCTAGTCAGCAATGATCTTAGCTGTACAAATATCAAAGCGGTACACACAAAAAAACAGATGTATGTTCTCCCCTCAAAATTTATTGAAGCAGGATTCGCTGTTGATCCGACCATGGATATCTCTTCATTCTGTGAATTGTTAGCAAAATGTATGACCGCTAAACAAATCGAAGATGCCGGTATTGAATGTTAGTGGCCTTTTAAAAGAGTTAGTGAAACTCTTTCCTTAAACCGAAATCAAAACGAGCCAGAAATTCTCGCGCGACACGTTTATTTTTCTTCTGAAGAAAGAGATAGATATCTTTGCTATAGCAATTTGGACAGAGCGCCATATTTTTTCCGCAAAGGATGCAGAGGCTACTACCATAGATAGAGGTACTGGTGATTTTAGTTGCTAATTGAGAATCATATTCCGCAACGAGTGCCTGCATTTTTTCAGAAAGACAATCAGAACAAACAGGATTATCAATGACATCATTGCATTCAACACAACGATGGAAGGGGGCAAGCATCTTTACATCCTCTTTTGAAAGAATATGGTAGGAGATCTATTTATATTTTTCACCTTACGATTATATTAACTATATGCTTTTAGAGAGAAGGAAGACTTAAATAAAATGAATGGGTTCTTTCGAAGATGGCATACGTACGCATCAAAAAAATTCAAAATCAAGAATATGCGTATCTTGTAGAGAGTATAACTACAGAGAAAGGGCCACGACAGAAAGTGAAGCAATACCTGGGGAAAGTACAGAGATACGTTTTGCCGGATGAAATTGAAAAAAATCTACGGCTCGATGACAAACGAGAGTTTGTAATTTCATTAGTGGAAAGTCATCTAAAAGCATTGGGATTTACAATACAAGATAAGTATTATGAACAGAATGGCCTTGTCTTTTCTGCTACGGATTGTTCGTTTAGAAAAAAGAAGACGACGAAAGAGATTGTTCTCACTTTTGAACAGGGATATCTCTGCACATTTACGATACAACGGCTGCTTTCATTTACAAAGTCAAAAGACTTTAATCAAGATGCGTACGCGTTAGCAAAGTATTTCTTAGAAGCAGGACTGCAAATCTCAAAGGAGGAATTTGTTAAGTTTTATTCTTTATTACGAACTCCATCACGATCAACTTGGTTGTGTATCGGTAAATAAGGAGTGTAGGCAGCTATCGGATCACTGCCCGCATCAACAACGTGAAGAAAATCTCTGGTTAGGACCAAAGCTTGTTGAGCACTGATGTATCTTAGCGAGTCGTGCTCCGCAACAACATACGTCATCGGCTGTCCAACGCCCGTCGTGTCATCGAATACTGGGACGGGTTCTAACTTTAAGTCTAGAGCTTCCACCTTCATTGCGTCGGGAAGCAGTATATAAAGATATCTAGAAAGGAGGGGGCTCCAAAGAGGGGGTGAGGGTGGTAGAATCTAAGGAGCCCCACAATCATCATAATAGGGTTATACTTGGAAAAGACCAACCAATATATAAATGTTACCTTTTCCCACACTGGTATTGCTTTTAACCAAAAAATGCCGTTAGTATGCGGGCATATTGAGAGCTGACGATCGTACCTTCTCGAGGAAAGCAGCAGAAATAGTTCTGCCAGGAAAAACGTTCGTCAAGGTAAATGATTGCACCACGATCGGTCTCGGAGCGGATACAACGGCCGGCTGATTGGAAACACTTATTCATCGCAGGATAGATGTATCCGTAATCCCAGCCTCGACCAAATTTTCGTTCGTAGTAAGCAATTAATTCTTTGGTAGTCAAGTCTGGTTTTGCCAAGGGCAGGCCGACGATGACAACCCCATTCAGCAGATCACCGGGAAAATCGACGCCTTCCGCGAAATTGGCACCCGTGACACCGAGAAGAACACCGCCAGATTTACGCTCGGCGTGAAATGAAGCAAGAAGCTGTTCTTTCTCTTCTTTCGTCATCTCACTCTTTTCCCAGAACGTTTTCTTTTCGACTGAGAGAAAGGAACAAATGCGATCACGAAGATCATAGGAAGGAAAGAAGAAGGCAACATTTCCTGGAATCAGGTGAGAAAGTTCGCCGCATTTACGGGCAATGACTTGAAACATGGTATCGCTCCTCGCGGTGAATTTAGTGGATGTTTCAGGAACGATGATGGTCACTTTATTTTCAGGGGGAAAGGGAGAAACATATTCTCTCTCTATCCCTTTCGGAATGCCTAAGACGTCTTTGTACATAGAAATAGGTCTTAATGTTCCGCTCATAATCACGCCAGCATGAACAGCAGCAAAAATATCGCGCGTGATCAAAGCAGGATCAAGACAAAGATATTGAAGAGAAATAGATGGCCCCATTTTGCCGGAACGCTCAGAAAGGATGCGAGCAAATCCTTCGTCATCACCTTTCCAGGCTTGAAGGAAAGAGGCAATGCCACCAAGAAAACTTTTGCGTTGTTTTTTACGAATCTCGTCAGCAGCTAATTCTAATTCTTCAATTAAGTGATCATAATCAGTAGTTTTTCTAATAGCAGCGATGAATTGATCTTTAGTAATCTTTTTCTCTTTATCAAACGAATTGCTAGGGGTGAAATCAGCAAACTCAGTCAGGATTCGCGTGATCTCTTGCAACCAATGGATAACCCCACCGTAATTAAATTTCTTGGCTTCAATGATAGCATTGCGGAGCATCGTAGTGGAAAGATTATTGCTAAGCATATCCATTATCCGAGAAGGAAGATTATGGCCTTCATCTACAATGACGATAATATCTTCTAACTCCGCTTCTATTTTTGAGAAGAAAGAACTTTGGACATGAGGATTGAACAGATAATAATAATCTCCGACAATGATATGAGCGTCTTTCGCTAAAGCCATC
This sequence comes from Candidatus Woesearchaeota archaeon, assembly GCA_016181265.1. Taxonomy (GTDB): domain Archaea; phylum Nanobdellota; class Nanobdellia; order Woesearchaeales; family GW2011-AR9; genus JACOZP01. Next base: position 34,339 of record JACOZP010000002.1, on the reverse strand, counting down.
GCTAACTCATAACCACACATTGTCTTTTCTCGAGCAGTGGTGCATAGTTCTTCCGTATGCAACGGTGGTTGCCGTTTTAATTGGGCAAGGACAGCTTTTCCTTCTACAGTCAATGCTTTTTTATCACGAACAGTATTGTAGAATTCACATTCGCCCTTTTCTACGACAGCATGACAGAATTCATTAAATTCGTTACCAAAAAGACCGGCAACATCTTGGCTGCACATCCACCGTTTGCCGATGAGATCGACAGAGATGATTTCGCGGTCAGTCTTCTTCCGCATCAGGGCAATCGTGTCGATAGCAATCCGATGCTGGGTATGACGATTCGTCAAGAATAACACTTTTTTCTTGTGTTCTAATGCGTGCTGGACAGCAATGGCTAATGCACTAGCCGTCTTCCCTAAGCCCGTAGGAGCGTGAGCGAGAAGGATTGTTTTCTGCTCAAATGCAAGCTGAAGATCGTTAATAAAATCTTCCTGTCCGACGCGAACAGAAAGATGGGGGAAATAGGGAGGAATAGTCATGAAGAAGTGAGGAGAGAGCCAATCATTTAAAACGTTTGTCAAAATAGGCCGGGGTGCAGAGATGAAATCCTTCTTTCATTTCATGCCCCGGCCTAATTTTGAACACAAGAAAAGAAACGACGATTTCTTTTCTGTGTAGAAATGAGAACGTTTTTCTCATTTCTTACACGCAAGTATTCCACAAATAAATCAGTGGTTTGCTCACAAACCACCATTTAAAAGAGGAGTGGAATACTCCGCGTTTTAATAATCTTTACATATACCAGCGACATCAGATGATAGAGGGTGAAAGATCTCGGAGGGGTGGGTAGGGTGGATTTGATTAGGAAATGAGTGACGACGAAACATTTATTAAATGGCTATTGTAACATATCTATCGTATTGAATAAATGTTTAAATATGGATATTTAACACCAATTAAGCGAGAGGTTGGTGGACGTCAATATCGGGGGGTGTCACCATGAACAAGAATAAAAAGAAGGTTATCTTTGATGTGTTTTTTCGTGAAAAACCAGCAATGATGTTAGTAGAATTAAAGAATGCCAACAATAGTGTTTATGCGTCGGTTCTAGCAAAACAAATTGACTGCACGTACAGTCATGTCGTGAAGATACTGCAAGAGATGCAGAAAGCAGATTTGATCAACTTTAAAAAAGAAGGACGATTGAAGTTGCTGGAATTGACAAAGAAAGGTCAAGAAATCGCGTCCAATATCGAGAGCATCAAGACGAGATTGTAAAATAATTGTTGATATTATTTTTTTTCAATTTAGAGTTGATTAGGGAAAGTGATCCCGTTCTTTACGGGATCATTTTTTATGTATGATTTTATCTTCTGATCTTGACGGGAAAAATATTAAGGTGGCGGGCTATACAGATTTTCCTATGCCTCGGCTATGGGAGATAGAGTTCTTGCGTTATCCAAGCGCAAAATATTCTAGATAAAGAAATTTAAAAGAAAAAAATAAAAGATCTCGGCTTATTCGAGATACATCTTAAGACGATCCATATCTAATTGCCAGTCCTGCGGCAATTTACCCGTGTGTTTGTAGTATTTCGTCAAACGACGGATCTTGGAGGTTGTCAAGATGACGCCGCGAGAGGCACTAGTATCGTGTTTGTTCTGTTCTACATGTTGCTTGACATTAATCAGTTTCTGGATCAAAGCGAGGAGATCTTCGGGTAATTTCTTAAGAAGATCGTTTTCGGTCAAGATCATCGTTATTTTCTTCTGGGTAAGAGTACGAACACTAGTGATGCCATAAGCATCCCGAAGGATCATACCAATTTCACTAGCAGATTTTCCTGCCCTAGCATACTTAACAACTAATTTTTCTACTTCTTTATCTTTGAAAGGAGACCATCCCGGTACTTTTGCTACTGGTTTCTTACTTCCACTTTGTCCTTTCCGTCTGGAATGCATACGTGCCATGTTATTTACCTCTAATCTATGTTCTACGGAGAAGAAGAATTATCTACGTTCTCCAGTATGAGTAAGCAAAGACGTCAGACGACATCTAAACCGACGCATCTCTTGAATAGAGCTGGGGAGGGTGGGTTCTTTAAAAAGGTTGCGGCTCTTTTGGCTTCCCTATTCGTAACCAAAAGGTTTATTAATTAAGACACCTAGAAGATGACGATAAAGAGGTGTTTAACTATGCATCCAGGTTCTACTAGCGGAGGACATTCCGGACATCAACGGTTACGATTCTACATAGTGATGATAACACTAGTTGTTGGCGGGGTCTTATTCTTGTTGTTGCTAAATAATAATAATCCTAATGGTTTCAGCCTGACGAGTGCGATTGTAGGAGAGACTAACTTATCAAAAGTATCTACCGATGATGCAGTTTCAGAATCAGCAGGAACGACACAGCAAAAGATCAATAAAGTCTTTAGTGAGGAAGTCACTAAAAACGGTAAAGAAGTTCCGATGTTGCTAACTTTTGATCAGATTCCTTCGGTCAAGAAAGATACGAAAGTCGAAGAGATAGAGTTATATTTTGACGACTTAACAACGACAATCAATGTTAATGATGATAAGTTGGAATTAAATAATATGAAAGAAGTTAAGCTGACACTCAAAGACTTCAGCGGTTCGATTGCGTTTAGCGAGGAAGGAATGGGGCTAAAAGGCACTGCCAACAGGATTGAAGTAAACGATGTTGCTTTCTCTTCTGAAAAAACACTTTCAATTAATCTTAATAATTTGCATTATCGGAAGTTTGACTTGCGAGGAATAACTTTAAAAGAGATCGACTTCCCTTCCGGAAGCGGTGCGTTAACAGTCTCCGATAAATTGACCTATACATTAGAGGATGAAACAGTAAGGATATATTCTTTTAGAGGTCGATTCTCGGCTTCAAAAGAAGGCAATGTCACTGCGGCTACGACATTGGAAGGGACAATGCAAGGAATCGGGATCAGCGGACAGGAATTAGGGATCAATGTCTGGTAAAGTTAGAGAAAACCTGAAAATGACTATCCTCAATTAGGGTGGAACTCTCTGTTCCGGGAAGTTAATATAATCCTTTTTCTATCAATTTCTTCTTTTTGACTTCCCGACGATAAGCACCATATTTATCCACAAGTGAGAATTTCGGGGGCTTGGGGATATGGGTTTCTGTTCCACACTTCGGGCATTTGTCATGCATCGTATACTGCTGACATCCAGAACAGTAATGAAGTTTGTCTACCATTAGGCTGTTTTTTCCCGCTGGAATGTAGCGGTGGAAAGCTTATCGTTAAACCCTTCCAGAATCTCTTCTACTTTAGCTAGATTTTTTTCAGCAGGCTTGTAATCAATATCTTCTATTGTCACTTGATAACGGCCTGCGCCAAGATAAGAAACATGAACGGAAGGAGATATTTTCTCAACTTTAAGGAGTGTTACCCGAACTTTTTCTACTCCCTCATCGGCGTATGTATGAAGGACAATTTCCCCTTTGATGATAAATTTAGGTGGTTTAAATTTATCGGCAATCGCTGCAGTTAATTCATCAGCCAATTTCTTGGGGATGCCCATCTTTTCAAGATCCGCTTCTTTATCTACAACAGCTTTAAAACACTGATAGAGATAAGGAAATTCAGAGAGAACAGGTGGTGCGATCTCTTGATAGACTTTTTCTACTGGCTGATTTATTTTTTTAGCAACGGCCTTGACGAGATTTTCCGCTTTCAACTCTTGTTTGATGTCATCTAATTTTTCTCGTTGTTGGGTCGTATTAACCCGACGTAATGATAGATCAATGTGACCTTTCTCGTAATCGATCCGCAAAACTTTACAGACGATCTGTCTGCCTTCGCTGACAAAATCTCGGAGATTACGAATTCTCCCCGGAGAGACTTCAGAGATGTGGATCATACCTTGACGAGCATATTCTAAGATATCGACAAAAACAGAGTTAGGGTAGATCTTTGTAACTTTACACAACACGATCTCATTCTCTTCCGGTATTCCTTTACGTTGATAAAACATAATTCAATAAGAATGAAGGTTATTTAAAAACGTTTGGATTAGAAAGTAGAAAGTCGGGCTGGTTAAGAGGTAGAGCAAAATATATCTTTCGGTGAAAGAATGAGGAAAAGAAAGTGAAAGAGAAAATAAAGAGAATGACTTTTACTCCAAAACTTCTAGAACTCTTGCAGAAATTCTCGATTTTCCACCGGTGGAATAGGCTACTTCTTTATTGCAAACTAAGCATAAGACGTTACTGCTCGTGTTGCCGAAGATAATCTGTTCGTTCTTACATTTAGCGCAACGGACTTTGATGAATTTGCTTTTGGTTTCGGAAAAGTGACTCATTTTAGACTAACTCCACGCGTTTGGAACGCATCCCTTCGCTCTGGCAGGATGTCTTCTTGCAGACAACACAGGTGTAGCGAAGATCTGTTTTTTTAGTGTTTTTAGCGCCGGTACGTTTGAATTTGGTCACGGCAGGCTTAGAATAACGGCCAAGGTTACCAACGCCTCTGGCACGGCCACGTAGGCGAGCACGGTATTTTGACCCGTGACTTAAAGAACTTGGTGCGCGCTTTTTGTTCTGCGCAACTTTGTGTTCTGTATGTTTCTTACAATGCTTGCAGATTTTCTTGATGGATTTAGGAATCTTCATACTCTACCCTAAGCAAAGGGCTTATTTATAAGCCTTTCGCCAGCAAAAACGCTCTCCCCTCCTAATTTGTCTGGCCCGCGTCGTCTCGGTCGGAAAAAGATTGATAACGCATTCTGACGCCCAGAAAGTTCAGGCTCTGGATATAAGATGTTAAGTTTCGGCCGTTCTGTTTCCAGAATTCTTTCCGATCCACATGTACATGGACTGCACCCAAGGTCTGAGCAAAACTGATAACTTCCTGTGAATCCCCTTGCGAGAAATCTTTCCGAAGATTTGAATCGATTTCGTAACGAGTTACCCCTTCTGCTGAGACTACATTGAATACAATCTCGCCATCGGGATGATATTGATGATAATATTTCGCCGACTCAGTGATCATGGAAAAAAGATCGATGGAAGAGGGAAGTACATGGTTATCCTGCTGAAATGCAATCGCATCTTCTAACGTTTCTTTCTTAGGAGGGTGTTCTTTTAGTAAGGCAATCGTTTTTTCTCTGAAGAGACGCGGATGAAAGTGATAAATGGCAAGGGATTTATGTTGTGCCAGAAAGATATCTAATAGGGGGTCGCATGCTGCGGTGACTTTACCGTAAACTTCACCCTGAGGAGTGACTTGAAGTTCGATCGCTGATTCTTTGTATCCAATCTCAATCCAACGCTCTTCTTCAGGAAGAAAAACATAGACTTCTTCACGGTCCGCTCTCTGCGCTAGCTTCTGAAGATCTTTGACCCCTTCTTTCTCGCTTTTGAGAGCAGTAAGATGATACGTATTATCTGTGTTGACGACTAATGTTGGAGTATGACGAAGAGGAAGTGTTAAGCTCGCTGCGATCTCTTGAAAGGTATGTTCCGAAAAAATATTGCGAAACTGAGAAGTGGTTTGTCTGTCTCCTTGGAGGACACATGTACTGAGAAGAGCCAAAAGCCAACGACGATTCATCTTATACAAAAATAATGAAGTAGTTATAAAGATTCACTTTAGAAGCTTCCTAAAGAAGTGCTAATTTACCAGTAATCAAATCAATATCCTCTTCGTCAGAAGGACCAATGGCAGCGCATGTTCTCGTGCCGGGAGCGATGACAGTTCGACCGGCATCAGTGATGAGCGACGAAACGAGGTTTTCGTCTTTAGCTTTTTGGAAAAGAGCGACAAGCTCTTTTTCGTCTTTGACCTTGAGGACAATCTTAGCCATACCTTCCGCGCGCCACGTCTTCACGTCTTTTGGATCTGACTTTAAGACGGCTTCGACGGAGGCGTGGGCTGCTTGGGCGGCTAATTTTCCTTTCGGAAGCTTTAAGTCTTGTCTGACGAGAATAACTTGTTTAAAAGACATAGAGTAGAAATGATTGTGTTGTATAAAAAAGTATCTTTAATCCCAACGAGTATTTCCTTCTAGTTTTTGAATAGCATCTTCGAGGGCAGACTTATAGTGCACATCGAGAGTCCTTCCAATGCTTTCCACTCCCCAGTTAAGTAGAGTTCCAGAAGCATAAATCACAGCTCCAATTGCAGCATGAACTTTTTCTTCGTCATGTATAACACCTCGAGCAATCTCGAGAACTCCGGCGACTTTTCCAAGAGAGCCTAAGAACGTCATACTATTTGTAAAATAAGCGAGAAAATGATTGTTGTATTTCATGTTGAATAGTTTCCTTCTTATTCTGTTCCTTTTTCTGCTTGCAAAGGGAAATATTCTTCTACTGGTCTTCCGTCAACAGTAACATATACTCGTTTACCCTCAATAGTATAGAATGATTCTAATTCTGGACCACCAAGAACATTCTCTACTCGAAGATCCAACGAGTCATTAGAATCCATTGCAGGATTTCCAAGACGTTGCACATCCTCTCGAACGTATTGAATCTCTTTTCTAGCTTGTCTCAGCGACTCTTGAATATCACGTCCACGCATACTATCAGTACATGTTCCTACATTGACGGCAAGATATGCCGCAAAAAATGCTCCGAAAAATTTAATCCCATTTTCTGCCATTTTTTAATCACCTTTTATTCTTCTTCCTTAACCATAATTTCCGCTAGCTTTCTCTCCAGCGCAGAGTGATATCGAGCATTAATTCCTCTCGTAACACTTTCTACGCCCCACTTAAAGAGACTCCCAGACGCGTATAACATTATGCCAATACCGGCATGCAACCCAATGTATCCTTCGGAAACAGAATAATCATGAGCATCTCTGGCAATTTCTGCGACCCCTCCAATCTGTGCGAGAGTAGAAATAAAATTAAACCCACTGGTAAGAGAAGCTAATGGTTTATAATTCACCGGTTCTTTCATCATCTTACTTTCCTACTTTCCACTCTTTTTCAAAGAGAGCATTGAAGTAATCGACGAAATAAGGCGCTTCGATCCAGACTGCGCAATCATAACTCTTGTGGATATTCTTATCGTCAGTCAAGAAGAGCATTAATTCTTTGCCATCAACAATGCAGAAACGAGCGTTCTCATTCTTGTGTTGACGGACTTTCGCAAAATCGAGCTCGTCCATCAATTCTTTGTTCACAGATACAGGGATAGAAACTTTGACATCCACACCAGCTTTAGCAGCGCGTTTGAGGTGGTTTCCTAATATTTCATGTTTTCGCTCAATCCCCTCTTTTGAGGTCATAATCGTGATGCTTTTCTTTGCACGTTTGATCATGGACGCAAGGTGATCGTATGCTTTGTCACGGCCACGGAAGGCGCCGCTGCGGTCAGTGGGATCAACTAATTTGATACCTTCCGTATGCAAAGTATTTAATTCTCCGAGAACATCGCTGTCGCGAAGTTGGGAGAGGATGTTTGATTTCTCTTCGGCTTCTTCAACGACGTGTTTCTTTACTCGTTCGATGACTTCGGCAGGTGGCACAGCCAGATATTTGATCGGCTTGCCGACTTTGACGATAATAAAACCTTTCTTTTCCAGTGACTCAAGAACATCATAGGCACGGGAACGTGGAACGTTAGAAATATCAGAAAGTTCTCCTGCCGTGGATACGCCGCGGGATAAGAGCGCAACCCAGAGTTTGCTCTCATATGAATTTAAGCCGAAGTCCTTTAGTTTGTTTAGGAAGTCTTTTTGAACGATCATAGTGTTTCCTCCGAATGGATAAAACCCCTAAGAACCTCTCTTTCTCGATAATAGATGGTTAAAGAGATGAGCACTTTATAAATCTTTTGGGGGATTTAGCACTAATTAGTAGTATTATCCACCGTGAACAAAGTGCTGTCGGACACTTGAAACAAACCGATGCGCGCGCCGGCATCCAGCCAGCCATGAGCGTAGTTCAATGCAGCGAACGCGAGAACGGCATCGTTCTTCTTGTGGAGGAAGTGCCGCGCATCGTTGAAATATGACTGTGCCATCAGAAAGAAGTCTGCGGCCTGTTCTTGACGTGTTGGATCAAACGCAGTCTTGGCCATAGCTAATGCTTTTTCCGTCACAGAAAAATATTTCTGCAGTTTCTCTTCAGTGATAAGATTATTCATTTCTAGATTAAAAAGAGAAGTATTTTAAAAAATAGATGGAGAAAAAAACAAATTAAGATTAAGGCCGTTATTTCGCGGTTCGCGAAGGCCGCTTAACAGTGATCGGCAAGACGCCAGCGTCGTATTCTCTCAATGCAATCTCAATAGAATCATAATTCATCTTCTTCAGTTCGGTCGCATCAAGCTTGACGAGAAAGGGCGCACCCATAGATAATTGCAATGCACGGGAACCGATCATCCGTGCTTTTTCGTACTTGGTGTAGTCAATATGACCTTCAATTATTGGGGTAGTGTGTGCTTTTTTCATTGTACGTGTTTACGTAAGACCTCCCTTAACATTTTTGCTTTCTCAAACGCCAGATCGATCATCGCAGCGATATCTTCCGTTGTAAGAGGACCTTCGCCGCCTTTCTGGAGAGCAGAAAGAATATTTTTGGCATCTGAAGCGATGGTCAGACGCGCCTCAGCAACTTTTTCTTCTTCAGATGTTGGATCGACAAGAAGTTTGCCATTCACTTTATAGACAGTAATCGCTATTGGTTCTTTTGCTAAAGGAAGGGAGACATCAGTCTTTTTTTTATAATCAATCCCGCCCGTCTTAGCATCAACAGTAGGAAATTTCGCCGATTTTAAAGCGGCGAGAGCAGCTAAGCTAGCTGCATCAAAAAGATTTCCTGCATCGTTGAGCGTAACGATATCAATCGTGACAAACCAGGCTTTCTCTCCCGGCGTGATGCACAGTTTCTTGAGATCAATCGCTTTCGATTCGCGGATACCACGATCAGTAACACGTGCCAATTCAATGGCCTTTATTCCCGGAGGACCAGGTTCGTATTCTGAACTAGATAACGGAGTAAGTTCAGCGTTAATCATGATACCACCTTCATCGGCAGTGTCAGGATAAGGTTTCTCGATAGCCAATTTTACGCCAGCAAGAACAACTGTTTCGCCGATCTGGACTCGGCTTGATCCTTCTGCGGTCCACGAGATTCCTGTTTCTATCTGTAGTGGCTGGCGATAGTCACGCAAGCCTCGTCCGTCCAGGCGTTTTCCCTGTCCAGCCAAAGTTTTTATTGTTTCTTGATTTACGATCATTTTCAGTAACTCCTTTTACATTTATTCTGAAGAAGCATAGCGCTCTTTCAGTGCTTTGACCTGTACCTGATAGATCTTTTCAGTGGCATCTTTGCCCATCTCCAACGATTTCAGCAATGTTTCTTTAGAAACTTCACCATCCATCTGTAATAAGGTCAATTGTTTTGAAGCGTGGAGCATGGCAACTGGGGTATCTGCAACAGGCGCACCTTTTGATTCCGGATTAAATTCACCGATATGCTCTTCGCGATAATCTAGATCAGCAACGATACGATCATCAACGCGACCAACCGCGACAGCACTGACCATATCTTTCATCGGAATTCCAGCATGAGCGAGTGCCATGGCAGCTGCAGAGATTGCAGCGCAACGTGTACCCGCATCCGTTTGCGGCAATTCGACGAAGACATCAACAACGGTGTTAGGAAAAGCAGAAAGATCAACAACTGGTGCAAGAGATTCATTCATGACCATGGAGATTTCTTGTGCCCGCCTACTCGTTCCCGGACGGATACGTTCACCGGATCCTGAAAAAGGCATCATCGTGTAATGACTGCGAAGAATTCCCTTTTTAGGATTGGCTAGGAAGCGCGGAAAGATCTCGCGCGGACCATACACGGCAGCAATAGCCCAAGTATTCCCAATCTTAAACCAGGCAGAACCATCCGCATTGGGGACAACATCAACTTTTGCTTCCATCGGACGTAATTCATTATCCTTTCTTCCATCTAAGCGTGCTTTGTATACCATTTTATGCTTCCTCCGAAGTAGCTGGTTCCATCTGCTGCTTTTCACGAGGAATAACATGACCACCCAGGAACTTCTCCATACGTTCGGTAAGTCCTTCCGTGTGAGATTTTTCTTCGATCAATTTGATAGCTTTTTCTGCTAGAAGTTCGCCTTCGGGCGATCCTTTGATCCAGATGAGACCATTCTGACCGACGGTGATCTCACAGCCAGTCCTATCTTTCAATAAAGTGATCATACTTGCCTTCTTGCCGATGACTCTTGGCACTTTCTGCGCATTCACTTTAATGATCCGCCCCTCTGTAACTTTACGCAAACCTGGTTCGCGCATCGTCAGATCAATCAAGTTTTGAGAAGTGACATTGATGATCTTAACGATGATGTAATCACCAATGGCAAGAATCTTACTTAAGTCCTCTTCTTTCTTGATAAAACGAGTGGTAGCGTCTTTGACATTTAACATTGCTGAGTATGCTGTCGCAGTATCGACACGCCAACCACTCATCGTAATATCAGTAACTTTTCCGATGATCTTGTCTTCGATCTTGGGGACATATGGTCCGGCAAGAGGCATTATCCGTAAAACACGACCAGCAATGGAAACAAGTCCAAGGACCTTGGCGTAAATCTTTTCTCCTTCTCGATAGGTATTGTCGCCAGGAAGATAATCCATTCCTTCTGCGAGAATTTCTCCGGGAATCACAACATTCCGTTCTTCAACTACAATATTACTCATATTTATTTTGTATCCGCTGGGAGAGACTATTTGTCTGATTTTTATACGTTTTTGATAATGGTGTAATAGTGAAAGAAACACCATTAACAGCGGATTTCCTCCTTCTTATCTCTCTGTTTCTCTTTCGATTCAGTTCTTATTTAAAAATGTAACGGTTCCGATACGCTTCTTTGATGTCTTGCAAGAAAGAGGAATTTGGTCAAAGATAAGCGCTAACAGATTACTTTCGGTTTAATATCCGGAGAGAGGACATTATTCTCAAAAGAGAGATCAGCGACTTTCCTCAAAACAAAAGGATACGAAGGATTATCAACATTTAAAGAAATGGTATTACTCTCGATCTTCCCCCCCGTAGTTTGCTTCCAATTCTTATCACAAATACCAATGACCAAGCCAGGAACTGTACTGATTCCAGTAAGAGTATTTTCTCTTACTTCAAAATCATTATATCCCCTTACTTCAAGAGCGGCGAGATTACTGACTATATTCTTATTAGAGATCGTATTCTTAGAGAGAACAAGCTTTTTAGATTCCGGTGAGTTGCTTGATACCAAAATTCCTCTTCCATCGAAAGGCTTTCCATTTCCTTGGATCATATTATTGATGATGGTTAAGTTCCAGCTTGGACCTGCTTTAGGGTGTTCAGAGATTATCCCCATGAAAAGACCACTCCAATCCGTCCCCGATTCATAGGGCGAAATGGTATTCCCATCTATGATAGAATCACGGCAACCATGACAGCCAATGCCCAGATGTTTATCGGTGACTTCAATTTTGTTATTAGACATCTTTACTCGCGGAGCAAATTCACCGTTAACCCAGGTTGCCAAAATGCCAACAGCAGCATCAGCACCACACGTCGTTTTACATTGAGCATTACTCGAGCAGGCAGTCGTCCCATCTTCTTTACAGAAATTTGGTCCCCGAGCGAGGATCAAATTTTCTTCAATGAGAACTGTCTCTCCTGGTGGCGTAGGAAAATTTCCAGAATCGCCTTCTTTAGTATGCATTTCAATATTAATCCCTCCGCCATTATACCAACGTGTACAAAAACCATCGATGACATTGTTTCTAAGAATAGTGTGAACTCCTCCATTTCTCACAAAAATACCGTCTTGGGGCACATTCAAAAGGTGAAGGTTTTCGATAGTTAAATCCTCGACTGCAGAAAAAGCGATGGTCACGGAACCGGGAACAGTAAGTACTTTACTTCCATCGATCATAAAATCATGAAGATAAATCTTCTTGTTGCCACAATTATATTTTGCGTTCCAGAAGAGGACTCTTCCTGCAAAACCGATATTCTTTTCACAGTTGGTGAGTCCCCCATACCAGGGAACATTTGATTTTTTATCGCCGCGAAAGAGGATTGTTTTATCTCCCTCCCCATAAATTTCTGTCTGGTTATAGATGAGAAGTGTTTGGTCGATGAAATAGTTCCCAGCAGGGAGGTATAGTTTTCCACCGCCCTTACCCGCGATGAAATCTAAAGCATTCTGAAATGCTTTTCCGTCATCGGTATTACCATCGCCGATTGCGCCAAAATCTTTAACATTCACTACCGGTGGTAGAACCGCTTCTCCACTTGCCGTAGCTTTCTGGACACAGATTCCTGCGGTTTTATCACAGGAATAATCTTTTCCTAATTCCGCACAATTCTTCTGAATGTATTGATATTCTTTATTGACGCATTGGCCTTCAAAGAGGTAAGTCTTCCCATTGGGAAACGTATAGCACAAATCCTCTTTTCCTTGGGGATAGATATTTGTCTTGACTATTCCTTTTGTAACATAACTATCACCATCAGAATCGGTACACCACACTTGTTTTGTCGCCTCTGTAGCAAAATCATAACAATCTAAAGAACAACTACGATAGGCAGCAAAATCTTTTGTTTTCTGTGCTTCATCGAACAGAGGCTTACAAGATACTGTCCAACATTGCCAAAATACTTGTTTCTGCTGATTTGTGAGATCGGCATACCCCTTTCCCACGAGCGCTTCACCATCAGGTGAACAGGCAACCAGAAAAAGAATGACAAAGAACAATAAACTGATACCTATCAACCTCATCTCTAGGAAGAGAACCAAGGAGTATAAAAACTATTTGGTTCTACCGTAGAAAGTGTTAAGAAAAATAAGAAAAACTAGAGGAATTCTATTTCAAGATCTTCTTCAGCTCGTCATCGCTTAATTTTGTCCACCGTTTATTCTTGACATCAACATAGACGACATCAACACGTTCTACGTTAAATTCAGTACCCAAAAATTCTTTCATTGCGGATAAACCAAGCTTCATCCCTTCGTCAAGAGATAGATTTGCTTTGTATTTCTTTTGAAGGATGGCATCGATCTCTGCCTCTCCCTCTCCGATGACGACTGCTTTGTATTGATAATAAAGACCATAGGGTTCGGTGAGAAAGAGCTTAATGCTGCCATCTTCTTCTACACCACCTACGAGCAAAGATACTCCGAATGGACGGAGACCTGCGCTTTGTGTGCAAACTTGTTTCAAGTCCGCAATCTCTTTGACGACAGAAAGAAGATCGATCTTGGAATCGTAGGTCACGGCATGCTGCTGTGCTTTTAATTGAACCCGATCAATCAAGACTCGCGCATCAGAGATAATTCCTGCCGCAGTGGCAGCAATATGGTCATCAACCCGAAACATTTTCTCAATGGCTTCCGGGACCATTAACTTTGATCCAATCCGTTTATCAGCGACGAGAACGACACCATCTTTACAGGTTATCCCTAACGCCGTCGAACCTTGCCGCACGGTTTTTTTAGCATATTCTACCTGAAGTAATCTTCCATCAGGAGAGAACATCGTAATAGAACGATCATATCCCATCTTATCAATCATCTGTTTTTGTGGATTCATTATACAGCACCTCGCTTTCCGATTATGTAAAAATAGCCAGAAAACCATTGACTTTAGTCAAGGGATGAATAGTATAGTTTCTCTGGCTATTTTACATCCTAAAAATGCAGGGTTTAGAAACCGTCTTTTTTCAAACCCCCCGTCTTTTAAGCAAAGAATGAAGCAACGACTTCATTCTTGCTCAGAAATCAAATCTTTGTTTGATTTCTTGAGACGGGGTAAGACGGTTTCACGCATTTTTAGGATGATTTTCAGTTTATCTCATCTTACTGGCAGCCTTCTTGAGGATACCAGAGGTAGTGACTGAATGAAGGAGAACGGGAGTATTTTTAATCTTTTTGATTAGGATGATGGCCGACTTGATCTCATCGACATAACGATGATTGACCTTAAGAGTGAATTGGTTGTCTTTAAAGCGTTCTTTCAAGAACAAAGGAGATGCTTTAGCGACGCCTAACTGACCAAGGAAGTCCTGAAGCCCTTGCTGCACTGCCTCTTGAACTTCCGCAGCAGAGAAAGCTCTTTCCGTTTTGATTGCGAAGACGATGTAACGCTTTTGCAATTTTAATGAAGGAAGTAACCTCATAGAAGTGAGAAGGTACTGAGAGTTTATAAAAGATATGGTATCTCAACGAATGCTTAATCGATGAACTCTTCATCAACTTCCTCTTCCGGCTCTTCTTCACCCGAATCATCTCCATCATCATCGTCATCGTCGCCGCCGACACCTTGTTTCTTGAGCATCCCGGGATCGTTGGTAAAGACTGTCTTCGAGGCAGTCATGCCTGCCGCGGCTTCCATGACTTCTATTTTCCCAAATTTTCCGGTGGATAACTGACGAGAACCTTTATATTCGGAACACCAGCCGTTCTTCAGATGAACCTTGTCTCCAACTTTGATAGCATCAACATCATCGTTCCAAAGAGTAAGCGTGATCTCGCCAGACTTATCTTTGAGAGTGGCATTACATACTTTCCCTTTTTTGCCAAATTTCTCAAATGATCGTGGTGATTCTTTGGACTTAACTTCGGCAACAAGATCAATATTTCCCTGATTCGGTTTGACATCTTTGATTTCCATGGGTAGAAACTAGATAAAAATCATTTTTATAGTTTTCGCTTGTAGAGAATTATGATGGGGAGCTCTTCTCTGTTTGTTCTAGTTGTTCGGGCTGACCTTTTTCTAGTGCTTCCCGCGCATGGCGAAGATGAGAATACCATTGTTTCTGTTCTTTGCGCGGCAGCTTTTGGAATAATTCGTTCATCTCTTCATAACGCTGCTGCTGTCCCTGTGCTGTTCCTTGACCGACCTCCTGCACAAGTGTTTCTAATTTCTTGACGGCTTGGATAAGATCTTCGATTTTACTGCGAATCTGGATCAGCGGACCATAGCAGCGCTCTTTGTGTGATTCCGGAAGTTTTTCATACTGATGATATAATTTCTGATATTCCTCTTTAAGGTAAGATAACGATTCGGTGAATAGTGAGGATTGGGCGCGGTCCAGATGAGAATCGAAACGGCGGAAAGAAGAGGACCATCTACGGGGAAAATAGAGGAAATCGAGAAGAGTAAGAGCGACAGCAAAAGCAAGACTTAACATCCTTAGGATGGGGTGATCAAAGACAAAATAGACAGCGATGAGAAAGAGAGGCAGAATAATACAGATGATAACTAAAACGGAAGAGATGCCACGCTTGTTCATTGTAGAGAGTGAAGATAAGCCGGAAGTTCGTTCAGAGAAAGACGTTTCTGTTCCGTCGTATCACGATCACGAACAGTGACAGCATTGTCCGTCAGAGAATCGAAATCGATAGTGATACAGTACTTGACGCCGATCTCATCAGCACGAGCATAACGACGACCGATCGAGGCGACTTCATCGTAGAAAGGTTTTAGATGATGGTCATCGTCATAAGCGAGATCCAAGAGAGCGTAAACAGTCCGATCGACACCAAAACTTAATTCCAAGACGTGAGGGACAAAGCGTTCACTTGTTGCTTCTTCCAAAACTTCCATACTCTGTTTAGAAATCTTTTGATGACCACCAAGGTCATGATCGGTGCGATAATGCAAGCCACCCATTTCCGTAAAACCATGATCGGCTAGTTCTACTTCAATATCAAAGTGATATTTATTGTAGAAAGCTTTTTCTTTGTCATCTAATTGGTAGAGACGGAATTTTGCGAGGGGAATGTTAAGCGTATCTACATAAAATTTCTGAATGACGGCCAGATGGTAGACGTAGAACTCCGGCAAGCCTTTTTTGAGAAGTTCAGCGGCCGTCCTTTCTACAGGTACATTTTTCTTACGATCCTCTTCCAGCAAGACGCGGAGTTTGTAATTTTTAATCGAAGAAAACTGGGGATGTTTAGTAATCGTACTCGGATTGAAGAAAATCTGGAGTTCTGCTTGCGTAAATTCGCGTTGGCGTAAGGTTAAATTACGGGGTGAAATCTCATTGCGAAACGCCTTGCCAATGAGGGCTAAGCCGAGGGGTAATTTCTTTCTTTGTAATTCATATTGTAGTTTGAAGTTGACATACGGAGATTGGGCTGTTTCCGGCCGGAGAAAACCACGGGTTGTCGATCCGACGCCTAACTGCAAAGGGAACATCATATTCACCGCAGTGACCGGCTTGAGCTTGGATTTACATTTTGGACAGATTAGATGATGCTTTTCGATCAAAGAATTTAATTCGTCCGGAGAGAAACCTTCTGTACGTTGTTTCGCCGCCTGTTGCACGAAATGATCCGCTCGCTCAGTAAAATCACATTTAGAACAGTCAACTGTCGGGTCGCTAAAGTTCTCAAGATGGCCAGATGCTTTGAAGACCGATTCATGCATGATCTGTGCCGTATCAATCTCAAAGAAATTACGATCTAGTCCCAAAAAATAATTCCGCCAGACATCTTCAAAGTGATGTTTGAGCAAAGTGCCTAAATGACCATAATCATAGAGACCGGCCAATCCGCCGTAGATCTCAGAAGAAGGGTAGATGAAACCTTTCTTTTTACAGAATGTCGCCAGATCTTGAGCAGTGTGGGTCATTTAGTCTAGGGAAGAAAGGTGGTTTATTAATGTTTTTGTGATGAATATGTTTTTTTTGGAACTATCCCTAAAATAGATGCCGGCACCTTTTTATATTCTCCAGACATTTGAATGATAATGGGGTGGAAAGATGAACCGGTAGTTTTTCTGACACGAAAAACATGGAAATATTCTGAGGGAAACAGGTCGAAAATAATCGTCTACGTTACCCTATTTATCATCGCCAACGCGATTGATCTGTTATGGCCTTTATTGATCGCGAAGATCTTAAATTTTATCCAAGAAAATGGCGTAACGACTCAGAATATCACCACTTTGATCTGGTATTTTTCATTCTTCCTTGTTCTAACGGTAGGATTTTGGATCTTTCACGGCCCGGCTCGCGTGATTGAAAATAGAAATGCGTTCCTCGCCAAAGCGAATTACAAGAAATATCTTCTTGATGGGACGATGAGCCTCCCGGCAGAATGGCATACGGAACACCATTCGGGAGACACGATCGATAAGATCGAAAAGGCGACGACGGCGCTCTTTCAGTTTTCTTCCGATTCATTTGAGGTTATCGAAACGATCGTCCGATTTATCGGATCATATATCGCTCTCGTCTACTTCAATTTTCAGGCAAGTTATCTCGTGCTGTTGATGGTAATTCTGACTGTCTACGTGATCTTGCGTTTTGATAAGATTCTTGTAAAGCAATACTCAGAACTGTACGAAGCGGAGAATGGCATCTCGGCAAAAGTGTTTGACACATTGAGCAACATCACGACAGTCATCATTCTACGGATCGAGAAGCTGTTATCAAATGTCATTTTCCGAAAAATAATGCTGCCGTTCAAACTCTTTTTGCGCAACAATAAGATTAATGAAGTAAAATGGTTCCTTGTTTCAATGTTTGCCTCGACGATGACGGCTCTCGTTTTGTTTACGTATCTTTATTCACAAGCGAAGGCGGGCACAGTGATTATTATTGGGACGGTCTATGCTTTATATGGTTATTTGTATAACATCAATACGTTGTTCTATCGCTTCGCTTACAAGTATAGCGACATCATCAAGCAGAAAACGGCGGTCTTGAATGGGGAGAAAATCGCGAGGGAGTTCAGAAATCAAGAGAAAGTGAAGACAATAGGACCTTCACCGCGTTGGAAGAACATTGAGATCAAAGACTTGTCATTTTCATACCATACGGAAGAAGGAGCAGACTTACATCTCGAGAACATCTCTTTTACGATCAGACGAGGTGAGAAGATCGCGTTCATCGGAGATAGCGGGAGCGGGAAGACAACACTACTGAAAGTGATGAGAGATATCTACCATCAAAAATCAGGTAACATTTCTTTAGACGGGAAAGAATTACCAACTGGTTTTCGCTACATCAGTACGATGATCTCTCTGATTCCGCAAGAACCAGAAATCTTTGCAACAACGATTAAAGAGAACATCACATTTGGGGCGAAGTATTCCCGAGAGGAGATTAGGAAATATACAGACATGGCGACGTGTACAGAAGTTATCGGTCAATTGCCACGCGGCCTGCAATCGTCTCTCGTAGAGAAAGGAGTGAATCTCAGTGGGGGACAAAAGCAACGTCTGGCGTTAGCAAGAGGTTTGATGGCGTCGGAAGATAAGGAGATTATCTTATTAGATGAGCCGACGAGTAGCGTGGATGTTAAAAATGAATTGTCAATTTATCAAAATATCTTTAAAGCATTCAAAGAAAAAACGATCATCTCTTCAGTGCATCGACTTCATCTGTTATCGCTTTTTGATACAATCTATTATTTCAGGAATGGAACAATCATCTACTCGGGAACTTTTGACCAGTTATTACGAGAGTCAAAATCATTTCAAAATTTATGGGAGAGATATACAAAAACGACGAAAGAAAAGTTTTAATCCTTGCTGCTCATCCAATCTGCCTCTTCCTCTGTGAGTCCTAATTCCTGTGCTAGAGCAGAAGCATTCCCCTTCTCAAACAAGACTTGAAAGTAAGGGAAGTGTTCCAGCACCACCTTGCGAGAAGTGTGAGTATGAGCAGCAATCTTAGAAGCGACCCCTTTGCGTTTAGCGTATTTCTGATTGGCCTGCCAGATCTTCAATAAGCGCATCGTCCGTTTGTATTCGGTAAACTGAGGATTGCGTTCATCTTTTGCAGAAGAGATGCCCGCAGTAAGGAGGTTAGTGATATATGATAAGAAGCGCCAATGTTGACGTCGTTTGATTCTTCCTTGGAAGACATCGGCGCGGGCGAGATGCTCGTAAGCGCGAGCCAACGCCGCAGGAGAGGTATACTCTCGAGGCAGATTCTCGTCCAACCAGAGAAAGACTTCTTCTAGATCGACATCTAAGTTGTCTAACGCGGGAAGCGCATTGTCCACGGTAGAAGCTTTGAAGATCATACTCAACGCATGGAGAATCGATTCAGTGCGCCTGCGGTCAGAGAGCTCCATGATTGCATTAAATGTGACAGGACCGGCGGCAGAAACGGTCTGCAGATCAAGTAGAGCGGCACGTACGTCGCCATCCGTCTGACGAGCAAGTGAACTTAATGCTTTCTCTTCGCAGGAGAGATGTTCTTTTTCAGCAACTTGCTGCAGCAGGAGGAAGATGGACTTGTGATCTACTTTAGAGTATTCAATCTCCAAACAGATCTTGCGCAACGCTTTCAACTTATCATCGTATAGATCGTTTGCCGTGAGGATAACAGGAAAAGCTGCTTTTTCCAGCGCTTTGACGAGCGCCGGGATGCAACCGCGATCATTAGTCCCGGAAAGAGCATCGATCTCATCGATGAGAATTATTTTCGGTCGGAAGAAGAGCGATTGTTGGTTGAGGGTAGCGCCAAGGAATGTCTGGATCGCCTCGGCATTACGAACATCAGATGAATTGATTTCAATGAGGTCATACTTTAATTCATTGGCTAACGCATAGACTGATGATGTTTTACCGACACCAATCGGGCCATATAAGATGGCGGCATGCTGTTTTTTCTCTTTGTGATGAAGAATGAAGTCTTTGAGCTGAGCTACCGCTAATGATTGACCGATGATCTCCCCAGAAGTGTGGGGAGTATATTTGATGGTGAAGAGAGACATGATATCTATCTAAAAAGAGTTCTTTTTATACTTTTCCAGTGTTTAGTGAGCGACAAAAGAAAACTATTGAAAATGGTCGCTCACTATACCGGAAAAAAAACTACAATTTGTTTTCGGTACTGAAATGAGAACGCTTTCTCATTTCATGTATAGTAAATGACAGGGCGATTATAACTTAGTTCTGTCATTTACTAGTTTAGTAAATCGGCTTCGTCTTCATGTTCATCAAAAATCTCACCAACGATCTCTTCTAGAACATCTTCTAACGTAATAATCCCAACAACTTTATGGACGGCATTAACAACGATGAACAGATGAACACGATTTTTCTTAAAAAGATTAAGCACTTTGTCTAATTTATCGGTCTCAAAAATATAATGAACCATCGAACGCATCATCTTTTCTACGGGCACGTCGTTAAGATGAGGCATACTCACCAGATCCTTAACATACAAGATTCCGATAACTTTTTTTTCTTTTGTGTCATATACCGGGATCCGTGAACAGCCTTGCCGATGAAGATCGAGACGAGATACTTTGGATAGCCGTGTTGAACGAGTAAGATAATAAGTCTGTTTCCAAGGAGTCATTGCGTCGCGGACAGTTTTATCCGAGAAGGTAAGACCTTTTTGGAGAATGGAAAATTCATGTTCTTTGATATCTGAACTTTTCGCATCTTTCAATTCTTTCTGCTGTTCCAAAAAGAGGAAGAATTCTCTCTTGGTAAAAACAGAAGGTAATTCTTTGCCAAGCAGCTTGTCCAAGGCGTAGGCGATCGGCCAGGTGAACGGGAAAAAAAGATAAAAGAAAATATAGACAAGCCAAGTAAACCGTGCGCCGAAACGGAGGGCATGGCGGGAAAAGACGGCTTGAGGAACAATCTCTCCAAAGATAACAATCAGCGCGGTGGAAACAAATCCGGCAACAACTCCCGCGGTCAGCGAACCAAGGAAAACAGCAATGGCTGAGTTTACAGCGATATTTCCAATCAAGAGAGTACTTAAAAGCTGATTCCCTTTTTTTCGCAGAGGGTAGATCTTTTTAGCATCGGGGTTGCCGAGTTTTATCTTTCGCTGTAGGGAATACGGCCCTAAGCTCATCAAACCAAGCGTCAGTCCGGAAAATAAAGCAGAGAGGGTTAATAATAAGATGACGATAATGTAGTTGAAGAGGGCCATGATGTGATCATCAGAGGGTATACTTGATCCGTAGTTTATAAGATTTTGCCCGATGATGACCCATCTTCTCCACCTCCATAATCTATTTAAATAAACGGAGTATAATCAAAGCACGTGGCAATTACACGTTTGGGGTTGACGTTTGCAGATGTCCTTCTCGTACCCAAACGAACACCATTATCTTCACGGACGGAAGCTACTTTAAAGACGCATTTTACCAAAAATATCCTGCTGAACAACCCTTTGGTCAGCGCTAATATGGCAACTGTCACTGAACATCGAACGGCAATCGCTTTAGCTCGAGATGGTGGTCTTGGTGTGATCCATCAGTTTAGCACGATCGAGGAGCAGGTTTCTGAGATCAAGAAAGTCAAGCGCAGTACCAGCTCAGTTATCGAGAATCCAATCTCTGTGCCACCCACGATGACGATCGCTGATGCGGCGCAAAAAATGAAAGAAGAGGAAGTCACAAGCTTATTAGTTGTTGAGCAGGGAAGATTGGTGGGAATCTTTACATCGCGCGATTATCTCTTTGAAATGGATCTTTCCAAGAAGATAAGTGAAGTGATGACACCGCGAGAGAAATTGATTACTGCCTCACCACAGATCACCCTAGAGGAAGCAAAACAGCTTCTGCATCAACACAGGATTGAGAAGCTACCGTTAGTAGAAAATGATATTGTCAAAGGACTGATTACAACGAAAGATATCAAGAAGTTAGAACAGTGGCCAAATGCGGCACGTGATACTAAAGGTAGGCTGTTAGTTGGCGCAGCAGTAGGTGTTAAAGACACATCAGAGCGTGCCAAAGCGGTGATCGAAGCTGGGGCAGATGTGCTGGTACTGGATATTGCTCATTGCCATTCTGATTTTGCTATCCAAAGATTAAAAGAATTAAAAGCACAGTTTTCCATCGACGTGATGGCGGGAAATATCGCTACGGGAGAAGCGGCACGGGACTTGATTGAAGCGGGAGCAGATGGTTTGAAAGTGGGAATTGGTCCATCCCCAGTCTGTACGACGCGGATCATTGCTGGAGCAGGCGTACCGCAGATCACGGCGATCATGGATGTTGTGGAAGTAGCTCAGAAATATCATGTGCCGGTCTGTGCTGATGGTGGGATGAAGTTTCCTGGCGACGTGGCAAAAGCATTGGCGGCCGGGGCAAGCAGTATCTTTTCGGGCTTCTTATTCTCCGGGACGGACGAATCGCCAGGCCCAATCGTCATGAAAGATGGTAAGCGTTATAAGAAATATATGGGCAGCGCATCGTATGATAGCAACCACGAGCGGCGAGAATCTTCACAAGGGAAACAGGTTAAAGAGAGATTGGATGTCTTTGTAGAGGGCGTGGCAATCCTCGTTGACTATAAAGGGCCGGTGAGAGATGTTATTAGCTCTTTGTTGAAAGGAGTGCAAAGTGGGATGAGTTATTGCGGTGCGCGGACGATCCAGGAGATGCAAGCTAATGCCGAATTTATCCAGATCACGTCTGCCGGCTGGGAAGAGAGCAAAGAACGCGGACAGAAGTTGAGTGAGTGAATGGAGAACAGTTAAAGAGTCAATAACATCATCCTTTGAGAATAATAACGTCAGATGTCCAGAGTTCTTCTCAGACAGCGATAAGTTAGATCTAAGTTTAAAAAGCGGAGATAATTTTTTCTATTCTTAAATATCATTCAACCATAAATGATAACAATTTGAATCTTCTTCATCATACATTTCCTTCACACATTCGCTTTTCTTCGCGCAGAGAAGATCATGGTGATAAAGCCAAGCGCGGCGAGGAGATACGAGGCACTGTAGAGAATATTACGGATCATGCCGGAAGAATCGACCCCTCCGGTGGTGGAAGAGATGTAGATAATATCGGCAAGGAGAATGCCGACGCTGGTGATAAATAACATCAAAAGGCTGCTGCGGAAATGTTCTATTTTTGAATAATATAGAGGGATGATTGATCCGAAGGTGATGATGAGGCAGTCGGCAAGCGGATAGAAGAAAGAGACAAAGAGATGGCCTTGGTTAGTAGCAAGTTTAGCGACCTCGCTCTGGATCAAATAGAAGAGAACAACTCCGAAGAGAAGGACTCCCCCAACGACCATCACAAGTAATTTAGAGGATTCTCGATGTGTTTTGTAACAATTCCAAGCGAAAGCGAAAAATGAAAGGATCAAAACCGCTGCGCCTAATACCCAATAGACATCAGGCATACTTGCCGGCGGAACTTCGTCGTAAACCGTGAAGATAAGATAGTACGTCAGTTCGCCGAGAGCGTAAAGGGAGTAGCCGACGACTAGAGAAAAATAGATGAAGAAATTTTTGTCGGTAAATAATTCTTTGATCTTGTTGCCAAATAACGTGTTGAGCATAAATAAACCAGCAAGAGCAGTGATTAAAGCAAATGCGACGGTCGAGAGATAAAGAAACTCACTTAACGCTTCTAACACCATGCTCTGAGGGAAGAGTTTTAGGTATATAAAGGATTCGGAAAACAGCTCAGCCGCACTGACTGCTTCTGAAGCAACAATTTTTAAATATAGCTTATCTCTATGCAAGACATGAACCTTCCACAACGTTATGACCCTAAAGAAGCCGAACCGCGCTGGCAGAAATATTGGGCTGATCAAGAGATCTTTGTCTATCATCCTGATCCTAAACGGGAAACATATGCCGTTGACACGCCACCACCTACGGTTTCAGGAAAGATGCATATGGGGCATGCGTTCAGCTATACCCAACAAGATATTGTTGTACGCTATCAACGGATGACCGGAAAGAATGTGTTCTTCCCTTTCGGTACTGATGACAACGGCTTGCCAACAGAGCGTCTAGTGGAAAAGAGTAAAAATATTCTTTCAACGCAGATGCCGCGGCAGCAATTCGTCGCCATCTGCAACGAGTTCATCAAGCAAGAAAAGCCAAAATTCATTCAGAGCTGGAAAGATATCGGGATGTCCGCGGACTTTACACGATCCTATTCGACAATTAACCCGCATTGTCAAATAACATCACAAGCATCTTTTATAGACTTATTCCAAAAAGGACGAATCTATCAACAAGAAGCTCCTGGTTCATATTGTGTTGCTTGCCAAACGGCCATCGCTCAAGCCGAATTCGAATCAGTAGATATGAAGTCATACTTTAACGATATCATGTTCACTTCCGGTGGAAAAGAATTAGTGATCTCCACGACTCGGCCGGAAATGATTCCCGCCTGCGTCGCATTGTTCTATCATCCGGGAGACGAACGCTATCAGGGTTTGAAGGGAAAATTTGCTAAGGTGCCGTTGTTCAATTATGAGATTCCTATTATTGCCGATGAATCTGTTGACAGAGAAAAAGGTACTGGTCTGATGATGGTCTGCACGTTTGGAGATAAAGAAGATGTCGATAAATGGTTCCGCTTCAAACTCCCCTTACGTGTCGTCTTTGAAAAAAATGGCAGGATGAACGAGCTTGCTGGTGAATTCAAAGGAATGAAGATGAAAGATGCTCGACTAGCCATCATTGAGCAGTTGAAAGAAAAGAAAATCCTCCTTCGCCAGAAAGAAATCACCCACGCCGTCAATGTTCACGAACGCTGTAAAACTGAAATTGAATTTCTTAAAACGAAACAGTGGTACATTAAAGTTCTTGACAAAAAAGAAGAACTGCTGGAGCAAGCTAATAAGATCATGTGGTATCCGCAGCATATGAAAGTGCGCTACGATCATTGGGTGCAAAACTTAAATTGGGATTGGTGTATTTCTCGACAGCGCCACTTCGGTATTCCCATCCCCGTTTGGACCTGTGTCAAATGTAAGAAATACGTCGTTCCGGAACGGAATGATCTCCCTGTCGATCCGACTATTGACAAGCCGAAAAAAGCATGCTCTTGCGGAGCAACCACTTTTCAAGGAGAAACAGATGTCCTCGATACGTGGGCGACATCGTCTATCTCGCCGCAAATTACGAGCAATTGGGCGCATCAAGGAGAATATGATCTCGTCTTTCAAGATAAACCGTTCGCTCTTCGCCCGCAAGCACACGACATTATTCGCACATGGCTCTTCTACACTCTTGTGAAGAGCTATTATCATCACGGCAGGATCCCTTGGGATAAGGTCATGATCTCTGGTCACGCGCAAGATCCGCATGGCAGGAAGATGTCAAAATCATTAGGGAACATCATCGAGCCGCAAGAGATGATCAAAAAATATTCTGCGGATGCATTACGCTTCTGGGCAGCAGGATCAACGCTCGGCGATGATTTGCCATTTCAAGATAAAGATCTGGTGACAGGACAAAAATTTGTGACTAAAATGTGGAACGCTTCCAAGTTTTGTCTGATGCATCTAGAAGATTATCCCGGCTTAGAATCATCTGCCGTTACGGAAGTGTTTGATCGGTGGCTGCTCAGTAAGCTGCATAAGATCATCCAGGAAAGTACCGACAGTTTTGAAAAATATGAATATTCTAAGACTAAATCTAGAGTGGAACATTTCTTCTGGCATGATCTTTGCGATAATTATTTAGAAATTGTCAAAGACAGATTATATAATCCAGATGCACGCGGGATGAAAGGACGACGCAGTGCGCAATACGCATTATATGAGGCGTTGTCAGCCGTGCTTAAGATGATGGCACCAATCACGCCCCATATCACCGAGGAGATTTATCATCTCTTCTTCGCCGCCCGTGAAGGAAAGAAGAGCATCCATATCTCTTCTTGGCCGAAGTATGACCATCACCAGATCGATGAAAAAGCGGAGCTTACGGGAGAAGTTGGCCTCGATATTATCAATAGCGTGCGTCGTTTCAAATCAGAACAGCAAGTATCATTGAAAGAAGAAATTAAAGTCCTGATTTTGGTTAATGTTGAGAAAGATTTCTCTTCCACGATCGGACCTATTGAAGACGATTTGAAATCTGTACTGAATGTGAAAGAAATCGTCTTTTCTGGAACGACAACACTAGAGACTGAACTATTTGGGATTAGGGTTGGGATTGTGAGATAAGAACTATTTCTTCACTACGGATCCAGCTTTTTCTTTGACAAGAGTTAAGAGTTGTTGATCAAAGGCATCGGTATATGGAGACCAGCGCCAGCGATTGACATCGATAATCGTAAGAAGGCCATCCTTTGGTTGAAGCATGTTGTGACCAGCAAAATCGTTCTCAGTGAAACCGGCCTCGTGGACGGCACGTTCTAATTCGAGATAATTCCGAGGAGGATAGTATTCCCGAGAATGACTCCCGTCTCGCACTTCACCTACAATCAATTCTTGTTTACCTTGCGGGGTTACCAAAAGAGCATAAGGGATTTCAGCAGCAATATGAGCGGAGTATAATCCTAGAAGGATCAATGCTTCCCATTGGCTCTGTTCTTGAATCAGAGGATGATCTACGATGGCCACGGATTTTTCTCCAGATCGTGGCCCACCCCACCAGTATTTTCCTTTTTCCAGAACTGAACGGGAAGCAGTGAACACTACTTCCGGAGACTTAACATAAAAATTTGCTTTAGTGCCATCCTCTAATTTAGCGATGTGACGAACACGACGAAAATTCCCATGGTTAACTCTTTTATCGAAAGGATGCCATCGTTCTTCGAACAGATATTCAAGAGGAACCTGACAAGTAGGGAAAACGAGGAAGTAGTTACCTGTTGGTGAGGTGTATTTCTGCAATGAACCATGCTCGGCCAAGAGATCAGTAACTGTCGGAAATGAAGTCATGATCTCTAGAGATTATCAATTCTTTAAAAAAAAGATTGTGAGAATAATTCTTAGAGGAATATTTTGATAGAAATTAATAGAAGAGAGAAGAACAGGAATTAATGCTGAATGAGGTATTTCTATCGGGTTTCCAGCCTAATCTTACGAAAGCTTTTTAAGGGGAAACACGCTTATACCCGTACAAAGGGCGTGAGAGAGTTAACGTAACGTTCTTAAGATTAAAACCGAGGTGTGAATAATGGCAGGAGTAGAAGCATATTGTGTCAAGTGTAAAGCAAAACGCCAAATGGCGGATGGTAAAGAAGTAGCGATGAAAGGAAAAGGCGGTGTTACTCGCCGAGCGATGAAAGGAAAATGTCCTAAGTGTGGAACAACCATGTTCCGAATTATGGGTGCGAAGAAATAGATACTTACGCTTTTTATTTTTTATTTTTTATTTTAACCGGAATTCTTAAATAGATTAACGGGCTCCTAGGAATCATGTCACACGCAGTTTCTCTAGATGAGGTTGTCTTTTCCGTGGAAGAGAAAACAGGAGCTGTTACCACGAAAGGAAAAATAGGACTGAAGACGAGAGCAGAAGGAAATGGGCCTTTGTATGCCGTCGGAGTGACGGTTGAGATCGAAGCGGTAACCACGGAAGCGTTTCTTCGTTATGATGCGGCAAAAAGAATTTTCATCGATGCTCCAAGTGATCTGCAGAGTAATGGGTGGTCTGCCAGGGCGATACGCGGGGTAATGGAAAAGTTAAGTTCTGCATACGCACGGTTGGTTAGTGAAGGATACGTTACTCTAAAAGAAGTGAAGAGATAGTCCATAAAAGAAAATAATTATATAATACAATTCTGTTTCTAGACGAATCCATGAAACACCTCATCATCATCGGCGGCGGATTCGCCGGATCGTATATCGCTAGAAAACTCGAACAGCAATTCCACGTCACGCTGTTCGATACGAAAGATTATTTTGAATTCACGCCTTCGGTGCTGCGTACTTTAGTTCAACCAGACCATCTCAAAAAGATCGAAGTGAAGCATAGCGCTTACTTACGGCACACTACAATAATCCAGAAAGCGGTAACAGAATTTACATCCGCGGAAGTAATCGCCGACCAGAAACATTATCCGTTTGATTATTTGGTTATCGCTTCCGGTTCGCACTATACCACGCCGATCAAAGAGGAGAATATTGCGATTGCCGCGCGTGGTAAAGAGTTGCGCGAGTATGCGCAGAAATTGGAGGACGCAAAGAAAATCTTGATCGTCGGTGGCGGTGTTGTGGGCGTGGAGTTAGCGGCGGAAATCATTGAACGATATCCAAACAAGAAAGTGACAGTCGCTCATGCACAGAATACTTTGCTCGAACGTACGCCGCGGCGTGCGCAAACATATGCTGAAGCATTTCTGCGAAAACGAAACGTACAAATTCTCTTTAGAGAGAGAGTGAACTTAGGGCAAAGAAAGATATATACCACTCATAACGGGAAGAAACTTTCTGCTGACCTTGTCTTCCTCTGTATTGGTATTTCTCCTAACACGGAATTTTTCGCCCCGCATCTCTCCAATCTTCTCAATGAGAAAAATTTTATTCAAGTGAATAATTTCTTGCAGCTGCCGCATCATCCTCATCTCTTTGCAGCAGGTGATTGTAATGATCTTCGCGAAGAGAAAACGGCACAGGGAGCAGAAGAACAAGCAAAACTAGTTGTCGATAATCTTCTCGCTCTAGAATCCGGAGAGAAGTTAAAACACTACGTTTCCCATCCGCGCCCCATGGTCATCAGTCTTGGTGCGAAGCATGGTATTTTTATCTACAAGAGATTTGTCTGCACGGGAATTATTCCTGGTCTCTTAAAGTCGCTGATCGAGTGGAAGACGATGAGAAGATATCGAACATAATTATTTAGTATACACTTCTGGATTGATAGGGGTAAGTGCTTTCTTCCCGTTCAAGACGGCAAGAATATTCTTTGCTGCGATAATGGACATCGCTTGGCGAGCTTCCCGTGTAGCAGAGGCGATGTGTGGTGTAAGAACGACATTGCGCAGCTTGGTAAGACCAGACGTTAGTTTCGGCTCGAACTCATACACATCTAACGCAGCGCCAGCAATCATTTTCTTCTTTAACGCTTGTACCAACGCTTTCTCGTCAACGACAGGACCGCGAGAAGTATTGATGAGATATGCTGTCTTTTTCATCATATTTAATTCTTTGCTGCCGATCAGATGATGCGTGGAAGGAAGAAGAGGAACGTGGAGGCTGACGAAATCTGCATTTTCCAACAGCACTTCCTTGGAGACGAATCGAGCATGGAATTGTCTTTCAAATGAAGAGTTACGCTGGATATCTGTGTAGATCACTTTTATCCCCATAGCTACAGCTTTCTCGGCAACGAGACTGCCGATACGACCGAGTCCGATGATTCCCAGTGTTTTCCCTTTCAATTGGGGACTGATAAACAAGAGTGGTTCCCAAAATCTATACTTCCCGGCACGGGTAAACGTGTCGGCTTCAACGATCTTTTTGGTGATGGTTAGAAGCAAAGCAAAGGTATGTTCTGCGACGGCATCCTCAAGCACGCCGGGAGTGTTGGTTACAGGAATCCGTTTGCTAGTGGCATATTTAACATCAATATTATCAAAACCGACGGCATAGTTTGCGATGATCTTTAGATGAGGATTGGTATCAAAAACTTCTTTATCGATCTTTTCGGTAAGCAAGCAGAGAAGAGCATCACACCATTTCACTCCGTTCATAAGTTCCTTCCGTGAGATGACTTGATCTTTAGGATAGACGCGCACATCGCAACATTCTCTTAGTAAGCTTATTCCGGCATCGGGAATTTTGCGAGTAACAAAGACTTTGGGTTTGTGCATCTCGAAGAAGAGTGCCTATTTTTCTATATAAAGATTGTTCACTATGGAAGAAGGGTAATGGTTCATTTCGGAGCTAGAATTTTAAAAGAATTCCCGATTATTAATACGAATGAGCCGCTTATACGAGTGGAAAGAAGGGGAACTAAAAGATTACCTAAGTACATTTCTAGAAAGACATCCCTGCAAAGCAGTATCAGAAGTCGTGTATTGTCCAACGCTAGAAAGATATGCACATGCTGTGCGGGAACACCGACCTAACGGAGTGGTCTTGACTGAAGAAGAGATAAAAAAACACTGGGCAGGAGAACTAATAAGAGGAGCTATGGCCTATGTTATCTGTGACCCTTATGCTTTAGGATTACACAGGCCGGCCGGGATTTTTGTATTTTCGGCAATCGGAAGATTTGATCTTGAAGAAATACTATCTATCCTCCGTGATCACGAATATGTCCATGCAAGCGATTGGGCTGAGGGAATCTCAATTAGTTCGAAGAGGAAAATAACATTGATGAACTGTGAAAATCTCTCCCCCGATGTTATCCACTACGTTATGGAAGTGAGAGCCTATGAAAACCAACTAAAATCTATGCCCGATAACGTTAAAGATCGAAGAATATACAGAATAGCATCTAGAAATTACGCGTGGAACGTGAATAGGCTGCGTGAGCGATTAAAAATGGACCTCCCTTCTTCTTTCGAGAGAAGAGTAATTAGAGAGTTTCTCACTTCAAATTCTTCTCCATAAATCTGCGGTTGATCTCAAGATGTTCCAATACTTGTTTGACGACTAGCTTGACATCATCACGCATATTCTTTTTCAACGAGAAGAAATGGGCGATGTCTTCTTCTATCTTTTCTCCTGAACACGAAGACATCGTACGGACAAAGGAACCGAGCATGTGTGTGCCGCTGGTGAATTTTTTCATAAACGATGGCCAGTGTTTTTTCGTCCACGACCAGAGCAGTGTATTAGTGCCAGGATTCAGCGAGACCATGAAAGGAATGATGTAGGAATCTTGCAGACGGACAGCAGAGAGAGAAAAAGCTAGCGCTTTCTCGGTCAATGATTTTTGACGGAACATACCAATAGCACGAAGGAGGCGACGACTTTCTTCAGGCAGCGTCTCTTTCTGATATTGCTTGACGAAATAGGAGAACATTTTTTCGTCACCTTGGCGAGCAGCTAAAAGATAAATTGTGCTTCGTAAGTTAGGATCGATCGAATCGTGACCACGCTGGATCTGCCGGAAGAGTTCTTTTCCTTTCTTCAACGTCTCGGCGTGGCCGGCTAACCCCAAATTGCTGATGACCATCGAACGGAGAAGTGTCGTGGTGTTTCGTTCATGCTTTGCACGCTGCCAGCCAATTTTCTTTAACTGTTGAAGATGAAAGAGCAGGCTAGTCTTTCTGACTGCGGGTTCCAGATCACTTCCGGCCGCGAGACGAAGAAGCCAGCCGAGATGCCCAGAGATACTGGAGTTGAGCGGATACTCGGCATCAAGACAATATTGTTCAATAAAACTCAGATATTCGGAAAGAGAATATTGTCGAGAAATCATCAATGAAAAGAGGTCGTTCTCAATGCCTGCAGCATCGAGAGAGGAAATCTTCTGCCGACGCAAGCTCGCCCCTAACTGAGCGAGAAGCGAAGAGTCGTATCGGACGCGATAGAATCCTGGCTGGCCGTAATTTACTTTAATCCAACGAGTAGAAGAGGGGAAGGATGTCGTCTTCTCCCGGAGAATGGTTGTTCCCGCTTTACCCTGATCCGTGGTATAGCGCAGAGGAATGATCCAGCTTTCGGAATGCTGTTTTCCCAGAAGAGAAAAGCGTTGCTGTGAAAGATGATATTTATTGTTCTCTTTTGTTACGGAAACAAGCGGGTAACCAGATTGGGTAATCCAACCGTGCACCATGGTCGAGACAAAATTCTCTTTTTTCGCTTCCTGAATCGCAGTCCACAGATCGTGTTTTGTCGCATTCTTGTACGCATGCTTTTTGAGATAGAGCGTAAGTCCTTTACGGAAGGCGGTTTCTCCTACCGCATCTTCAAGCATATGCAGGACGCTGCCGCCTTTGTCATAGCTGATGTTATCAAAGATCTCATCAATCTCGCCGGGAGTATTAACATGGACATTGATCGGATGTGTTGCTTCGATCTCATCCGCAGAAAGAGCATCAGCGATAGTGTCTTCAAAGTATTGCAGCGGCAAGTCCCATTCGGGAAACGCAGCATTGACCGCTTTATAGCTCATAAATGTGGCAAAGCTTTCATTGAGCCAAAGGTCATCCCACCATTGCATCGTCACGAGATTGCCGAACCATTGGTGCGCAAGTTCATGAGCGACGGTAATGGCAATATTCTGTTTGACGGCGACGGAAGTCTTTTCGTTTCCAAGGAGCGCGATCTCTCTGAAGGTAATAGCACCCCAATTCTCCATCGCGCCAGCGGCAAAATCAGGAATGGCAATGATATCGACTTTGGGAAGGGGGTAATTGACTTGAAAATATTTCTCAAAAAAAGCTAAAAATTTTTTGGTATAATCCAAAGCGAGATGAGCAAGATGAATTTTTTCGGGTGTAGTCAGGACGCGGATGAGAATATGACGATGCTTTGTCTGAATGAACTTAAAGTGCCCTACACCAAGGTAGAGGAGATACGTGGACATACGAGGAGAAGTGAGAAACGAAACGCGCTTTTTGTTATCGGGAAGAGATTTTTCCTTCTTAATAGGCATATTGGAGAGTGTGAAGAGATTTCTGTCAACAATGAATGTGACATCGAATGTCGCCTTGAACGCGGGCTCATCAAAGCAGGGAAAAGCGGCTCTCGCATTAGCGGCCTCGAACTGAGAAGTGAGAAGATACTCTGTCTTTCTGTTGTGTTGGTAGGAACTACGATAGAAACCATACATGCCGTCGTTATGTGTTCCGCTGAATTGAATGTGAAGTTGTGCTGTACCGTGGACCTTTTGGGGGAACGTCAGGGTCAATTCTTCTTTCTGAGAATTATAATTTGTTTTCGCAGAGAGGGAAAGATTTCTCTGACGAAGTTCTGCTGTTTTGATCTGAATCTCTTTGGCATGAAGTTTAATCGTCTTGGTCGGTTCTCGGATAGAAACAACGATGTACGCCGTCCCTTGAAAAGTGAATTTCTTAAAGTCGGGCTCGAAGAGCAGGTCGTAATGGGAAGGAGTGACGTTTGCGCCAAGAGTCTGATGTGTTTGCTTTTCCACAAGAAAATGCTATTTTAAAGGTTAATAAAGATTACGATTTCTGGTTAGGGAGGCCCAACGAATATTTTAAATACTTTTGAACATTCATTTCTGATAAAAAGAGGTAGAGATATGCACGTTTTTGATCTCATCGTCATCGGCGCTGGCTCAGGATTAGATGTCGCAGCAGGAGCGGCAGACGCGGGGCTAAAAGTAGCGATCATTGAAGATGGCCCGCTGGGGGGGACCTGCTTAAACCGCGGTTGTATCCCTTCCAAGATGCTGATTCATTCTGCCGATGTTGCGGAAACAATTACGAAAGCTGAGAACGTCGGCCTCTCCGGGAGATTAGGAGCAGTTGTTCTCAAGAAAGTGACGGATCGGGCGAATTCTATGGTCGATAGCGATGCGCGGAGCATCGAGAGAGGAGTACGCGCAGCGCGCAACGAAACGTTGTTCAAAGGAAGAGGTATATTTGTCGATAGCCATACGATTGAAGTGAATGGTGAACATATTCAAGGGAGAAAAATTGTCATTGCGACTGGTTCCCGACCAGCGATTCCGCCGATCAAAGGATTAGAGAGGGTTCCATTCTTAACGAGTACGGAAGCGTTGCGCTTGACGACGCTGCCCAAAAGCCTGGTGATCGTCGGAGGAGGATATATCGGCGCAGAATTAGGACATTTCTTTTCAGCACTAGGGACAGAAGTGACGATTGTCCAGCGAGGCGGGGCTTTGATCCCACAAGAAGATAAAGAGGTTGCGGAGCTATTTACACAACTCTGGGCGAAGAAAATGAACATCCAGCTGAATACGGATGTAACGGTCGTGTCGCGTTTCGGGAAAGAGATCAGAGTTACGTGCAATAGCCGAGGAACAAAGAAAATGTTGAAGTGCGAGAAGCTCCTGATCGCAACAGGAGTGCGGCCAAATACAGATTCGTTGGGTCTGGAGAATACAGGTGTAAGGGTTAACGAGAAAGGATTTATTGAGGTGGACATGTATTTGCAGACATCCGTCAAGAATATCTGGGCGTTGGGAGATGTCGTCGGCCGTTATCTGTTTAAGCACAGCGCAAACTTGGAAGCGGAGTGTGTATTAAATGCCGTGTTGGGCAAAAGGAAAAAGGTGGATTATTATCCGATGCCACACGCCATCTTTAGTTCGCCACAGGTGGCGGGAGTAGGATTGACGGAAGAGAAAGCGCGGGAATTGAAGAAGAAATATGTAACGGGAAAATATGAATACAAAAATACGGGGATGGGTGCGGCTCTTGGTGAGGAAGAAGGATTTGTTAAATTCCTCGTCGACAAGAGGACGAAAGAGATTCTCGGCTGCCATATTCTCGGACCGGAGGCATCGGTGCTGATCCATGAGGTCTGTGTGGCGATGAGAGCGAATCGCAAGAAGGCGCTGGAGATTCTTCGTTCGACGGTGCACGTACATCCGGCCTTGTCTGAGGTAGTGCAAAGAGCGGCATGGAGAGTGCCGGTGTAAAAAAAAAGGACTTCGCAAGTTTTGTCAAATGCGAGCGACCACCACCGGTGGAACTCTACACCGGATGGCATGCTCGCCTACGGGCTCGGGTCGCTCGCAGCTTCAAGCAAAGGCAAAGA
>JACOZP010000001.1 GCA_016181265.1 Candidatus Woesearchaeota archaeon | reverse complement strand
GTACGGTTCTAGTGCTGATATTCTGACTTAAAGCAACTTTTGAGGTAGGCACACCATTCAAACGCTGTTTAACTATCCAAACTCTTTTCTTAAAATTTAATTCATACATATAACCTCACCAAAGTGAGGTATTATATGCGAACTAAAAACGTGATAGCACATTCCCGAGAACAAACAAAAAGCTTTATTAATAATTAGACTTTTGCGAAACAGAATGCGGTAGTCGTATAGTGGTTAGTATGCGGCCTTGCCAACAGCAAGGTACTATCCAGTAGCTTGATCGTAATCAGGCTGTGACCGGGGTTCGAAAGAAAAAGTTTGCGCAGTGAAATCCAATTGGTTCGCGTCCACGTGATGTGGTAAAACTTGTCTCGAAAGTCCCCGCTACCGCATCAACTCTGCGGTGCGGGTAACAAGGCATTTGCCTTGGCTTATCCGCTCCGTATCATTTTACTGGTTTTACTATTTTATCATTTTTTAAAGCAAAGTTTTAAGAACAGCAAACAAAAAAAAAGATTTATGGATCACAACGAAGGGACGAATCTTACTGAATCACTGAATCAAACATTAGCTCTTTATTACGGCAACGACAATCTCTATAATCTTTTGCGTCGTGACCCCTCTTTCGGAGAAGTTA
Source organism: Candidatus Woesearchaeota archaeon (assembly GCA_016181265.1). GTDB lineage: Archaea > Nanobdellota > Nanobdellia > Woesearchaeales > GW2011-AR9 > JACOZP01. Next base: position 48,617 of record JACOZP010000001.1, on the reverse strand, counting down.
AAGACAGTATGACGCGCGTTCTCTTTGAAAGTGGATTCATTTTCGGAGAGCGCTGGATGATAGAAGCAGCTCTAGACTTAGATCAGACTATCGCTCCCGAACCAGAGACGACACTCACCACAATACACACTCATCTACGACATGGAGAACTCGTGCCCTGTTACAATGAAGTAAGACTGTTAAAAACCCAAGATCAAGTGGCTTGGCAAACATGGCGTCTGGAGGGAGTAAGAGAACGAGTATATCAACCAGGCCAGTTCCCGACTTATGAAGGCTTGTCAATCTATCCTTTGGACCCAAGGCGAGCAGTGATCCATTCAAACGTAGAAGAACTGGGTGCAAAGGTAGTAACGTATACGGAAAAACAATTAGATACAGGAAGAGAAGTAACTGTCGAGTATCCTTTCACATTTGACCGATCTATCCTTTGTTCCGTAGACTCACCATATCGTTTCGTCCATCGGGCAGTCTTTAGCAGACCGCTTCCTGACGCTCTGATTGATATTTTGCAGAAAAGAGAGAAAGCTAATCATTAAAACATTTGTCTTGTTCACAGCAGGGATTGATGTGATGACAATGAGGACAAACATATTTCTGTTTGATCAAATCCATTTCTTTCCGGCAGATCTCACATAGAAGTGGCATGACGAGATAAAAACAACACAGATACTTAAAAATTACCCCGCCTCTAGCTGACCCGCAGAGGATATATTTCTTTATACATTTTTTGCAGACACCGTTCCACAGTAAGGACTAATCCAACATCTGCTTTCGTCCGCGCTTCCTCGAGAACTCCCGGGATCGTCTCAGAAAGATACTGATGAATTAATCGTTCAACACCCGGTAATTGAACTCCTCCCTCACGAAAAGCAAGAATCAATCTTCGATATTCTCCCATCGTGCGGAGATGGTCATAAAGAAAGCCATTCCACATAACCTTCTCACGACTTCTATAATCAGAAAAAAATGAGAACATAACACTTCACTTTTTCTTTTCTACCGTTGCTTTGATCCGCCGTACACCCGCCGCACAGGCTTCTTCTTTTGTAATTGTAAACGAGCCAATCTCCGCCGTATTAGAAACGTGTGGCCCGCCGCAGAATTCCTTAGAATAATCACCGACGAAATAGACAGAGACGCGATCAGGATACTTCACGCCGAATTCCATTTGCGCACCCAACAATTTCGCTTCTTGGATGCTCATTTCCTCTCGACGCACGGGAAGAGCAAGACTGATCACCCGATTCACTTCCATCTCTACTCTCTTTACTTCTTCCGACGTTAATTTCCGATCAAAATTAAAATCAAAACGTAAACGTTCAGCAGTAATATTACTTCCTCGCTGATGGATATCTTTAGAAATCACTCGACGCAACGCCTCATTAAGCAAGTGTGTCGCCGTGTGTAATCGTGTTGTCTGTGGCGAATGTTCACTCAAACCACCTTTAAACATGCCTGCTGACGCAGTTCTAGACAATTCCTGATGTTTCTCAAACTCTTGTTTGAATTCCGCTTCATCAACAGAAATGCCCTGCTCCATCGCTAATTCTTGTGTCATCTCTAATGGGAAGCCATAACTTTGAAATAAAAGGAAAGCATCTTTTCCTGAGATCAGATCAGAGAGAGCGGCCATCTTATGGAATTCCTTCAAACCAGTTTCCAAAGTCTTGTTAAATTTCTCCTCTTCTTTCTCCAATTCAGAGAGTATCAGTTCTCGATTTTTTTTCAACTCTGTATAGTAATTACCATAATCAGCAATAATCATTTCAGCAACGGTAGACGTAAATGGCGTGGTGATGCCAATTAATTTACCATAACGTATCGCCCGACGGATCAGTCGGCGCAATACATAGCCTCGATCAACATTCGAGGGGACAACAGCATTATCATCACCTAAAACAAACACAGCAGAACGTAAGTGGTCAGCAACGATGCGCATCTCTCGCGTTTTTTCTGCATACGCAACACCACTTACTTCCTCAATCTTCTTGATACTTCGTGAAAATAATTCAGTCTCGTAGGCACTCTTCTTACCAGAAAGAACAGCAAGTGCTCGTTCAAATCCCATCCCCGTATCGACGTTCTTTTGGGCGAGCGGCGCGATCGCTCCATCCTTATCTTTATTATACGTCATGAACACGTCATTCCAGATCTCTACCCAGCGATTATCGCCCGGATCAAACTTCTTTGGAGCAGCACTATCACCCGTCCAATAAAACATTTCCGAACTCGGACCGCAAGGACCTGTTTCGCCAGCAGACCAAAAATTATCTTTTCCTAAAGAAGCAATCCGTTCTGTAGGAACACCTAACTTCTTCCATAATTCCGCTGCTTCTGTATCACGAGGAACTTTCGCATCGCCTTCATAGACAGTAAACGCTAATTTTGCAAGAGGGATATTCAACCACTCTTTGCTTGTGAGAAATTCAAAACTCCAAGCAATTGCTTCCTTCTTGAAATAATCACCCAAAGACCAATTCCCCAACATCTGAAAAAACGTATGATGTGTATTATCTCCAATATTATCAAAGTCACCCGTGCGCAGACATTTTTGAATATTAACTAATCTCTTACCAGAAGGATGTTTTTCTCCAAGAAGATAAGGTACAAGCGGCTGCATCCCTGCCGTATTAAATAAGACGGACGCATCATTTGTGGGAATTAATGAAGCTGAAAGGATAAGAGCATGACCTTTGCTCTGGAAGAAGCGAAAATACAGATCTCGGAGCTGTTTAGGATTCATTTGCTGAATGATACAAAGAGAAGTTTTTAATGTTTTCGCAACCAAACTAAACACAAACAAAATTCAGTGAAGATTTTTATAGAATCGACCATTTCAAGAGATCATGAAGAATCTCGTACAACGAATCAAAAGATTGCCCTCGATCAAGATAGATCTTGGAGTAGCCAAATTACCTTACGGCGCTGTCTCTTTTAGCAACGGATTCATGTTAGGGATGGGTTTGGCGTATGATGTTCCCCTCAGCGCCACTGAAGTAGGAATTGGTCTTTCCTCAACAAGTATCATCGCAGCAGTTCGCGCCGGGATAGGCACGACGAGGAATAACACGCTCGCAACGTTCGTCAATTACCACGAACCGGACCAGCAGCTTCCAGAAACAGAAGACGAATGGCAACGATATCATTCTCTCGAAAACATTGGAAAACGTTGCGCTAAAGTCGGTTTACGCTATCAAGTTGAAGCCATGCTCGGCTATGTAGCGGGCTACGTCTACGGCAAAATGAGCCAATGAAACTCCCAATCGCAGCAGAGCTGCGGGGTATTAGATCCAGACGGGAATAAGGAAATGAAAGCCATAACATACGCAGCAGCCAACTTTGGGCTTCTTCTCGCATTGTATACAACTCGTTGTTCACTTCCTACTGAAGGAAAGATCAACGTAGAAACAATAACACAGTACCGACAAGAAGACAGCGAAGACGAAGCCGGAAAATATTATGAACCGGGCTTTGAGATCACCAGTCAAACACCTTTTTCTTATCAATTTCTACGAGCTCAAACCTATAACGACTACGGCTTAGACGTTCTCCCCGTCGGCAACCTATTAATCTATGATCATCGTTGTGATGGAAGAGTTGAAAAAGTTGTTTTAGAACAGCTTCGGGAGAATCTCCTGCCAGACGCAGGACTCCAACAAAGCACAGAAGTGGTACTCAAGACTGTGAAAAACGACCTTGGTCTTCCTTCATATTGCACTATCAGGAAAGGAAAGAAAGCGTTCATCCGTCGAGGCGTTCCCCTCGCAGATCAAACGTCGTCGTCTTCACAATTTTAACCTGCAAGACATCTCCTAACTTGTAATTTCCTTCCACAATCACCGGCTTGTATGCGAAATTACGGCCGATCCATTGCTTTTCTTGCGTCCCCTGCTCATCAATAATAATCTCTCCAATCCAGCCTTGCCAACGTTCATTCTGCATCTTAGAAATATTATGAAATATATCTGTCAACGTCTTCGAACGATGATTGACAACATCCCCAGACAGTAACTCCAGCTTCGCTGCTTTTGTTCCAGGTCTCGGCCAGAAGCGGGAGATATTAACACAATCTGGCATCGTCTTACGGATAGCACTGATCGTCCTTTGGTATTGCTCATCCGTCTCTGTCGGATAACCAACAATGATATCAGTCATGATGGTGATCTCTGGAACAGCCTCTTTAAAATCACACACCGCAGAGATAAATTCTTCAGCGGTATATCTTCTTTTCATCTCTTTTAAGGTCGTATTATCTCCTGCTTGCAATGGCAGATGTAAAAACTTGAAGATCTTCGGATGTTTATAGACTTCAACCAGCCCTTCCTTGATCTTAGGAAGATGATCCGGATTGCCCATGCCAACACGGATCATAAAATTGCCTGGAATCGCAACCAATTCCTTCAATAAAGCAACGATATCCGTACCGATATCAAAACCATAACAAAAAGTATCTTGAGATGTTAGCCAGATCTCACGTACACCATCTTTCAACGCATGCTCCACTTCTCGTTTGATCTCGGCAAGGGGATACGATTGCAGCGTAAATCTCGCAGATTTTGTCTTACAGAACGTGCACGCTCCTAAACAACCCAAATTAATCGGAACAACACCAACAACGGGATTTCTTCGTACCCTCGGTAAATTTAACGGCGGCATCTCCCCAGTCTCTAACAGACGAACAACATTATCATGCAATGCCTCTTCCACAACTTGCACGACCTTATGAATCTGTCTCGTCCCAAGAAGACAATAATTTTTCAATTTAGGATTTAAAGGATCTGCCTGCGGAATACAGCCAGTGATGATGATTGTCTTGTGAGGATATTGCGTCTTAATTTTCTCCAGATTCGTAAAGAAAGCCGATTCAGAAGGGCCCTTGACCGTGCAAGTGTTAAAGATGACAATATCAGCAGAATCAACATCATTAACCAATTCAAACCTTGCTTCTTTTAATAAGCCCGCCATCTGCTCTGAGTCAGAAAAATTATGAGCACAGCCAGTTGTCAAGATGGTAAATGAAGTCATGCTCTGCTTCTGAAGAACGGATGTTTAAAAAAGTTATGGGAAAGAACTACAATGGTCTTGGCTGGCTCAGAATCATCTTCGGCTCTCTCCTCCACCGATCGGAAACATCAACATACAGTTCCACCTCATTATTATCAGGGTCGAGAATATAAACGCTCAGCGTAACAGTATGATCCGCAGTGCCGACAATTGTCACTTTAGCTAATTCTAATTCTCGTATTGCATCCTCTAATTCTTTGCGAGAATTGCCAATCTTCAAGCCGAAGTGATATAGTCCAGGAGTCGGTTGTTTCTTCAGCGGTAATTTCCCGCCAATCTCTATTAACAACAGCTCATGGTGTGTTCTTCCCGTAGAAAAGACAGCCATTCCTGGAGCCTTTGCAATCTCAGGGAAGCCAAGGATAGTCTTGTAAAAATGAACAGATTTCTGGAGATTAGTGACGTAGAAGACAACGTGACCGAGCTCGTGGATACGCATAGGGTCAGAAATGAATCTGTATTCTTAAAGTTATGGATATGAAGGTGGTACGTATTTAGTTATTGGCCAAAAGGTTCATCTCGCTAAGGTTCATGAAATGAAACGAGGATTTCATTTCAGTACAGAAAATTGATAGTTTTCAATTTTCTTGTTGCGAAGCAGAAAAGAAAGGGAACGGAAAATAATTCTTTCTTATCTTTCTGGTTGTAGAGATTATTAACCGCCTATTTTCCGCGAGATGAACGGCCAACTAAATACGTACTGAAAGAGCAAATATATAAATAAAAGTAAATAAACCGAAATCAAAATGAGATTCTATCAACGAGAAGCAAGAGGAGCGACTCTAAAAGGAATTATTACCTGTGGTGCTCGAGTTGGCTATGAGGACGGAAGAGAATTTGATCTAGAAGAGACGATCTCTGTCCTCAATGAAATAAACCGAGAACGAAGCGAAAGTGGAGCAATGACCCTACCCTGCATAATTAAAGAAGGAACACTCATTGGTAGATCCGCAGATAGTGATTATCGAGAACAGATATATCAACTAGAATTCTCTTGGAGTCCAAGATATAAAGAGATACCTCGAGACACATTCCGTGAAGCACTCCTCGCCTATGCCGATGAATTAGGCCAGCGCATGGAACAACAGAGAATGTATGTCGAATTTGATGGTGAAACAACTGTTCTAAAGAGATCTTAAAACCCTAACCTCTTCACCATCACATCTGCATTAAATTCTTCAAAATCTTCATATGCCTGTCCGACACCCAAGAACAGAATCGGCTTCTTGATAGTATAAGAAATTGACAGTGGTGCTCCTCCTTTCTCATCAACATCTGCTTTCGTCAAGATTGCGCCGTCCATCTCTACTAATTCATTAAATTGACGTGCTTGTTCAATACAATCATTTCCCGTAATACTTTCACCGACAAATAATTTCATGTCCGGTTTCGTCACACGGATGATCTTCTCTAATTCAGCCATAAGGTTGGTGTTGGAATGCAACCGTCCCGCCGTATCGATCAAAACAACATCAACTTTATTTTTCTCAGCATACTTGATCGCATCAAATGCGACAGCTGCCGCATCAGAACCATAATCCTGCTTAATTATCTTCACGCCAAGTTTTTCAGCATGCTCTTCCAGCTGTTGGATTGCTGCTGCACGGAACGTGTCACACGCCGCTAAAACAACTGAGATCTTATTCTTCTTCAGATAATGTGTCAATTTAGCAATAGATGTCGTCTTTCCTGCGCCGTTGATACCAAAAAAAGCGATGACGAACGGCTTCTTGTCTTTCTGTTTGATTCTTCCCAGCAGATCGACTTTTTCAAAAGAAAGAATATCTTTCAACGTCCGTTTTAGGACTTCTTCAATCTTCGCCATCACGTCACGCGGCAGAGGTTTATCAACTAACTCTTTCATCAGATCTTCTTTCATCCGATTGATGACTTCAACAGAAACATTATTCTCCAATAGGACCAATTCTAAATCCCAGAATAGTTCTTCAAACTTCTCCGTAGAGATCGTCTTCGTAGTTAATGTTTGCTTGATCTTGCCGAAAAAGCCTTTTTTCTCTACTTCTTCTAAAACAGCTTCTTTTGCCGCAAGTCTCTTCTCCTCTTCCGCGGCACGTTTGCTGCGGACAATGACCGGCTCTTTTTTATGAAGAATTTCCGTTGGCCGCTCTTGCTCTCTCTCCTCTATAACTGGTTTAACTTTTTCCTCTTTAACTGGGACTTCGCCTTCCTCGGACTCTTCTTTCTTCCGGGAGAATAAACGTCCAAAGAATCCTTTCTTCTCTTCTTTCGCTTTCTCTTTCTCTGCTTCTTTTAATTCTTCATTGTCAACTGTTAGTGGGGCAAGATGTTCTTCCTCCAATTTCTTCTCAAGTATTTTTTCCGGTTCTTCTACATCCTCGGGTTCTTCAAATTCTTCCGGCTCTTCAGAAACGACGATCTCCGGCTCTGGTTTGACATTCGATGTAGAACTAACTGTAGAATTAACTTTAGATTTAGGAGATTTCTTTTGAGAGAACGTTTCTTTTCCTTTCTTCTCTTTTGGTCCCTTCGTCTTTTTAAAGTCGCTTTTCTTCTCTTCAACAGAAACTTCTACTTCGATCGGCTTAACTTCCGCTTCTTCCTCTGCTTTGCTTGAAAAGACAGATAATGCCCCTTTCAATTTTTCTTTCAGCTTGCCAAACATGATGTCCCTTTTTCTACGCGTCTCTTTCCGAGCCTTCTGCTTCTGCAATCTCTTTGTAGATCAATGACATCTGATCTTGCATCTGTCCTACAATAGCTTCCGCTTCAGCTGTCCTTGATTTAATTTCTTTCTGCTGTTTCTCTAACAATTCCAATACATCTTCCACCGTATGCTCAACCGTCGTGTCAGAACCAACATGAACAATTAAAGTAGAATTTTCTTTCACTTCTGCCTTAAAGAAGATACCATTTGCGATGGGTACGAGAACTTCATTGTGCAAAGGAGTCTTGCTCAGTTCCTCGATCGCATTTTGAGAGATATCCAGCTCGGCCTCCTGTTGATGTAATAATTCAACGTGCTCACTGATCTTTTCCAGCTGTTGCTGCAATCTCTGGAATTGCATGTACTTTTCCTGCCAATGTGTCTCGCTCATCGGAATAAATCAACAAACCTACAATTTTTTCAGCAATTTATCAAGGAATTGTTGATAGAGCAGCTCGCTTTTCAAGAACGGAAGATCCGCTGGATCCTCTACAACTTTATCCAAAAATGGAGAGTTGACGATGTTCAATCCCTGCGCATCCTTCTTGACATGAGCCAATTCTTTCAACACCAATGCCTTGACAATTACCATTTCCTCTTTTGTTAATGCCATATCCAGAAAGAAGTGCCAGCTGTTTTATAAGACTTTTGCTGAGAAACAATGTCAGCACCCGCTCTGAACTATTCTTTACCGTAGAAATCCAATTCCTGCGTCTTTTCATCAACAAACACTTCTTCCGACGGTGTATTTTTCATTTTCAGAAACTTCTCACGACCTTGTTCAGACATACGATCAATCGTTCCTTTTCCACTCAATCCGACTTGTGGAGTCTTCAGACAATAGTCATCCGCAGTAAATTCTGCACCTGAATTGACCAACTCGTCATATTTCGGAAAATCGATCCAAGTATGCCAAACGCCATCTCGTTTGAATTTTTTCTTGGCAAACATCACGACACGAGAGGGGATATGTTCAGAAACGATTTCATAATCCGGAAGATGCTTGACGAGTTCCTGGGAGAACACCACGATCTCTTCATGCAATGGCATATTCTCCCGCGTCAAACGCTGCGTCGACGGACCAACATGCATATACGATTTTACTTCAATGAAATCGGAATTGCCTTTCCGGATCATTTCTGCATAGTTCCGGTGCATTGAATCGTTGATTCCTTTAACAATCGTCAGACGGATGCAGGTGCGCTGCTTCTTCTGCGCAAGATATTCTAAACTCTGGTTTAAGCGCTCCCAATAATCAGCGAAGAGCGGCACATCCACTTCTTTCAACAATTCTTTCTCCGGCGCATCGAGGCTGATATATAACTGCGTCACGGGCTTCAGGTCTCGAATCTGTTCAGGAAATTGCGCGTTCGTGACTAAAAATGTAGAAATCTCTTCTTTGTTGAAGCGATCTAATAATTCATTGATCCGCGGATAGGCAATTGGTTCTCCCGTTAACGAAAGAGCCACGTGTTTTACCTCTTTCGATTTTTTGAAAGCAGCTTTATTCGCTTTTGCCGAACCGCCAAAACCAACGAGAAGACCATGATGTGCCTCGACGCTCTTTTCAAAAATCATCTGTGGGTCGTCAACATCCCATTTCCAGTCTTTGGAAACCGGCGCTTTATAGCCGCGCCAGCAGAATGTACAGCGATTGGCACAGCTGATCGACGTCGTCATCTGCATGCATTGATTACTCATGATGCCGTAGAATTTTAATTTGTAACAGCCGCCCTGACCATTGATCATATTCTTTGTCCAGCCGCAGGTCTTCACAGCCGAATGGCTGCCTACGATACGATACTGCTGCTTTTCCAGTTCTGCCTTTGCTGCTGGGGTTAACATTAACGATTGTGAAGAAGCAGTTTATTTAAAAAATGTTTGGTGAGAACCAGAAAAGTATTTCTAAAATCATTGATTAAAGAAATAAAGTACATCAACTCGATTCACATCAAAATCTCGATCTAAATCTTGAAACAAAGAATCATAATAGCCACAATTACTCACAAAATTGAAGAGCCATGGAATATGAGTAGTACCAGGGGGCAAACGTCGACGAAACGACGACGATTTAATGTCATCGTCTTCCAACAAGATTGTGCTTTTTAATCTCTCATATTCGAAAGATCTTCGTTGAAGAAAAAATCCCCTTGACTCCGAAGGGCTTATCGTGATAGCATGAAGTCGAAATTCAATATAAGGAGCAAATGGACCAACGAAGCGCGCATTCATCTCCTCCCAAAATTGACCGGGTTCTTGTGGTAAATATTCAAGACGATTCATGATGTCCATTACCGGAAAATGTGGAGAATCTTCTTGCATGATTCTAAGTAATTCAGAACGGTCTCGATCGAAAATGTTCTTGGCTCTTTGTGCAATATCTGAAAACCAATCATAGTCGGTTGTAATTAAGTTAATTTGCAGTTTAGTCATTGTACTAAAATTCCCCTACGTCTTCCTCAACCAAACCCTCATCATCTCCGTCTTCACAGAAAAGTCATACCCATGATCATACTTCTTCACCGGATCAACTAAAACCAAATCAAATGCCACGGCACCAACTTTTTCTTCCATCTCTTTAACCCACGGTTTCAACGAGGAAGATAATTCCTTGCTCACCCTCAACACAAGCTCAATCTCGTCTACTTTCTGCAATCCCGCCGTCTTTCGCGCATTTTGGATCGCTCGTGTAATCTCCCGTGCATAACCTTCCGCCTCCAGAGCAGCAGTCCTTTCCGTATTGATATACACGGTTCCAAATTTACTTTCCGCAGCAACATACGGCGGCGGCACCGTCAATTCCACGGAAATCATCTCGCGCGTGACACGTACTTCTTGGCCATCTACTTTAAACACGTGTGCTCCTTCATTTTCAATATGGCCCAGCACTGTTTCTGGACTATGCACTGCCAGACAGGTGATAATACCGGAGGATAATTTTCCATATACTGGACCGATCTTTGCATATTCCGGCTTGATCTTCCGCTGCACGCCTTTCACCGAAGCGCTCACCAGAACATTCTTCGCATTGATCTGTGATTTCAAGATACCATTCAATGAGCTCACTGCATCGACGACATTCTTCTGTGTGCTGCCCACAACAACTTCTTTTATCGGCCAGCGCAAACTTAACTTTGCTTTTTCCCGTGCTGCAGATGCCGCAGTAATCACGTTCTGTACGATCTCCATCTGCGCCTCTAAAACCGGATCAATCAGCTTCACATCAGCCACCGGCCAAGCATAATGACTTATGCTTTCCTCTTTCAGTTTGAATGCTTCCTTCAGATTCAGATACATAGCTTCGGTAATAAATGGCGCAACGACATGAAACATCTTCAGACACTCCAACAAGACATGTCCTAACGTATAGACACAGACTTCACGTTCATCTGCTGTGCCGATCGTACTTTTATCTCGCACCATCTGCACATATGTTCTGCTCAAATCCAAAAATAATGTTTCCAACGGTTCAATGATTTCGTCTAAGCGATAATTCTCCATTAATTGGGTAACAGAGGTGATTGTCTCATGCAGTCTCGAAAAGATATACTTTTCCTCCGGACCAAAATCTTTTGACTTCTTCGTCGTAAAAGGATTATAGCGGATTTCACCAGCCAGATTCAAAACCAATTTGTGTAAGTTCCATAAGATCATCAAGTTTCGCTGCTTTACCGCACATTCTTCCCAGCTGAAATTGATATCTTCACCAGCATTCGTCTGTCCGGTGTAATAACGTAAGACATCTGCTCCCTGTTTGTCAATAACTTCATACGGAGAGATGATGTTACCCAACGACTTTGACATCTTGACACCATTGACATCCGTCACAAAACCGTGCATGTAAACATTTTTGAAAGACGGCTTGTCAAATGCCAAAAACGAAGCGACCATCAAGAGATTATACCAGCCACGGATCTGATCTTTCCCTTCCAAGATAAAATCTGCGGGGAATAACTTCTCGAAAGTCTTTGTGTCTGTCGGATAATCCAGACAATTCCATGACGCCGTCCCGGCATCGATCCAGACATCAAGGATATCCGGCACGCGCTTGTAGATTTTACCACTTTTTGTGATCGTAATCGAATCAATCTCGGGAATATGCATCTCTTTGACTTTCTGACCTGATAGCTCTTCTAATTCCGCGACACTACCCACGACGATGTAATCCCCGTCAGCTGCCTGCCAGATCGGCACAGGCGTCCCCCAATATCTCTGTTTTGTAATTGAATTATCTCGTAGATTATCTAACCAGGAAGTAAACGCATTCTTTCCACCCTGCGGGTTCCAATAGATCTCCGCATTAGCAGAGAGCATTTTCTCCTTCAAATCTTCTACTTTAAAGAACCATTGTTTCGTCGTTCTAAAGATAACTGGCTCATGGCTTCGTTCACCATGGGGATAATCGTGGACATATGATTCTTTTGCGACAAGTGCTCCCGCCTCTTTGATCGCGTTGATGAATTTAAGATCATCTGTTTTCGCTTTCCATCCCGTAAATTCACCGAAATCGGAAAATAAGCCCTCTTCATTCACACAATTAAACGGCGGCAGATGATTAAGATGTCCAACTTCATAATCCTCCGGACCGCAGCCCGGTGCACAATGAACTAAACCCGTACCAGCAGAATCATCAACATATTCGCTGCTCAACAACACAGAGAATAACTTTGGGTTTCTCTGTAGGTCTTTAGGCAGATATTTCTCAATACGCAGCGGATGAATATATTTTTTCCCCCCTAATTCTTTTCCACGATATTCTTTAACAATCGTGACGATATCAAAACCAGCTTTCACTAACACTTTTTCCGCTAAAGACTTGGCAACAATCCAATTCTCTGCGCCTGCTTTGACTTCAACATAGTCCATCTCAGGATTAGCCATCACCGCTAAGTTTAGCGGAATTGTCCATGGCGTTGTCGTCCAAACGACGAAGAACTTCTTCTTGTCTTCGACAGACTGCAATTTTACATAGATAGAAATATCTTTTACTTGTTTATACTCCAATTCATGCTTAGCTACGGCGGTCTGCGTTGCTGCATCCCAATGCATTGTCCGCAAACCTTGGTACAAACGCTTCTTCTCGTGCACTTTTTTGATCAACCACCATTCTGCTTCCATAAACTCCTTTGTGATCGGTTGATACGGATTCGTAAAATCTAAAGTACTGCCTACTCTCTTAAAATCCTCGTTCATCTTCTCCATCATGTCTAGACAGAAATTCTTACATTCCTTCGTGAACTTTCCCACGCCAAACTTCTCGATCTCTTCTTTATTCTTCAGATTTAGTTTGGCCATCGTCTTCTGTTCCGTCGGCAGACCATGCATATCATATCCCATCCGATCCCAGACATTGAAACCATTCATCCGCTTATAACGCAGAACAAGATCTTTCAATGCCATATTCCAGGCATGCCCGAGATGGATATGCCCAGATGTATAGGGCGGCCCTTCCAAGAAATAGAATTTTGGTCCTTTTTTATTCCGTTTACGCAGCTTTTCCACTACTTTATTCTTCTGCCAAAAAGCGAGAATTTCCTTCTCCAGTTCTTGTGGATTATACTGCTCAAATCTCATAAGTGAAGGTGAATAGGTAGTTGTTTAAAAATATTCTGGCGATTAATTAGAATTAATGCTTAGTCAAAGAGAGATAATTTACTTCTTCAGGACAATCACATTCCCTCTTCCTTTCTTGATCTTTTCCACAACCCCTTTATGTTGCAGCTCCGTCAGGATCAAACTGATCTTTGCTTCCGAAAGATGTAACATCTCATTGCGTAATTGTTTCTGCGTAATGCGTCCATCATGATTCCGGATGATCGCTAAAACCTCATCAAGATAACCCGGCTCTTGCGCAATCTCCTCTTTATGCTGTTCTACTGTTTTGGCATGCTCCACTTTCATCTCTCTGCGAAAACGAGTTAATGAACCATATTTCCGTCGCATGCGCGCATAGCGCCAACCTAAAACTCCTAAGATCACAATAACCAGTAGATAACGCCACCATTCTGCGCCGGAAGAATCCTTTTCTAAAATAGATTCTTCTACAATCAGTTCGTCGGCATTCTGCCATAATTCATCTTCAACACTAAAGTCCGGCAACAGAAAAAGATCAACAATATACGTGCCATCATCCACTATTTTCGTATTCTCCTTGATCTCCGTCAATCCTTTGCGCGCTATCAATGTATATTCTCCCGAAGGAACAATAAACTCATACGATCCTTGTTTGGCCAGAAACTTTTGAGCAGGTGTGGTATTGATCTCTACAAAGACATCTTTCGCAAGAACTAACTGCTCATTGTAAAGAGAGCCTTTTATTGTCGCTGCAGATGCAAAGGGCAGTAGAAAGCACAGGGAAAACAGCAAAATCACCCAAAAATGAATCTTCATTCTCATTCCAATCAAATAAAACTATAAAAAGATATCGCCCACTTTCTGTCCCCACCTCGATACAAATTCACTACTTTAAAATACTCAACATCAGAAACATTTATATATCAGCAGCGTTCCTAACCACCTAAACATCTATCACCTCTTTTTCCCCACGCAGGATGCAGCTTGCTGTAACCTGCGAGGGGTTTATAATCATTATTTCTCAAAAGCTTCTCGGTCTCTTCCTTCAGAATCTCTAAGACAAGATAGATCTTTTCTTCCTCTTGGACAACAGGACAAGAACTACTAATACCACAACAACACCGGTAACAAACCCTTCTAATTGTAGTTTAAAATCACGCGTCCCGAAGAAAGAAACCCTCATCCGCTCGAAAACGTTTCTCTTCTCAGGAAAGTACATACTCAGATCACTCATCTCTAACGCATTCTCCATATATAACAAAGCATTAAACGTATCTTTCTCCTGCAACGAAACAGCATATTGATAATAAGAATAACCAAGTATTGGAAAAACACCATCCTCGCTATTCTCAAAAATAACTCGTTCTACCGTTTTCCGTTTACTTTCTAAGAGCTGCGGCAAAGCACTTTCATCAACACCTAACGAACTCACAATCGCATTAGCATTGGCTTTCGCCTGTGCCGCCGTAATCAAACATAACGTAAATGCTTTTTTTTCCAGAGCCTCACGTGCACGAGCGATGCGATCTTCTATAAACTGCACCTGCGGCCCTAAAAAGAACGCAGCATACTGATAACGCTCTTCACTTTCCATGATTTTCTCTTGACAAGACCGAGCCAAGCTAGCCGTATCCAAAACGAATTTTTTTCCATTCATGGAAAAGAACTGGAACCACGCGACAGCCGAATAGAAACGCTCCTCAGCATAGGCTAAAATTGCCCGCATCTCGCGCAGATCTAAAGGAACTTCCTGACTACGGATCCTTTCAAATTGATCTTTCACATCC
Organism: Candidatus Woesearchaeota archaeon; assembly: GCA_016181265.1. GTDB lineage: Archaea > Nanobdellota > Nanobdellia > Woesearchaeales > GW2011-AR9 > JACOZP01. The sequence continues at coordinate 33,506 of JACOZP010000001.1, read as the reverse complement.
TGTAATCTTTCCTCGACGACCATCGCTGTTTGAAGATCAGAGATCGTCTCGATAGATTCATTATGAACTTTGCTCTCGAGATTAGCTGCTTTTTTCTCGATAAGCGCATATAACTGAAGTAATTCTACTCTAGATAAATTTTGCTTATTATAATAAAACGTCCGCAGTAAGATATCATTGCTAAAACAATAGCTTGCGGCAGAATAATAATCGTGAGCCAGAGAAGCATTGTATGCCGATTCGTTCCGTGCTCGGAAGGTTGCACTACTCTCATTATCAAGGACGAACCCATCTTGTGCAATCAGAGCTAGCAATTCATCAGACCGCGCGCATAAAGCTTCTTGCAAGCCTTTCATAATCTGGGCATAGTTCTCATCTTCCGTCACCGTAACTGCTTTATGATCCAGATCGACGCCAGTTATTTCTTTCACGACCATATCCAGATCGACAACTTCCATGACTTCAAGACTGAGTTTCTCTTTTCCATACTGAAGTAAATTAGAATTATTGCTTACCAGCGACGCATTTGAAGAATTACTGCTTTTGTGTGATCCCAATTCTCGTTCCGCAAGACTTTGATTGGCAGTTCCCAAAGGAATCAGCACTTTCTTCAATCCTGCTTTAGAAGCTGCCTCCAGCTTTTCTTTGACTCCCCCTACCGGACCGACAACGCCACCAGAATTGATCGTTCCCGTAATCGTTACCTGTTGATCGTAGGGTAAATCCAAGACGGCAATTGCCGTTAATGCTGCCAAAGCTGCTCCTGCAGAAGGGCCGCCGATGATCGTTGATTTTGCTTTGATTGTATAGATAAAATCATACTCATCACAAGGGAGCTTGAAGTGACTACAGGCGATCTCTTTAGCAAAACGAGTTGAAATCTGTGTATCTAACTTTGTCAGCGGAAATGTTTCCAAAAAGACTCTGCCAGAACCTTCTTTTAATTCGAGATAAAGATCTGCATCACTTCCTTGATATCCCTTGCCCTCTTCTTGTACAGCCAGAAGCTTAAGATGATACTGTTGAGCCTGTGCTAATGCTGATGGAAAGAGAAATAGACAAAACAGAATCGTAACCAAACACAACCCTTTTTTCATGCAAGAAAAAGAGAGAAGTAAGATATAAAGCTTGTGTTGATCTAGTGAGCGACAAAAGAAAACTATTGAAACCAGTCGCTCACTAGTTAGTAAATGACAGATTGATTATAACCTAGTTATGTCATTTACTAATCTTCTCTATGAATGAAAACAGAAAAGAAGATAAACCCAGTCAGCTTAATCCTCTAGAAGGAGGATGAAAAAAGTAAAACGAAACGGGCCATCCCTTGGTCTAGCGTTAGGCGCAGGAGGAGCAAGAGGATTCGTTCATTTAGGAGTTCTGAAAACGCTGCAAAAACACAAGATTAACCCCGATTACCTCGCCGGCACATCGATGGGAGCAGTCATCGCTGCCGCGTACGCGGTCGGTAGAACGCCTCTTGAAATCGAAGAATTCATGAAACATACCGATTGGCGGAGGATCGTTGATTTTACTGTTCCAAAAGCAGGATTACTAGAAGGAAAGCGAGTTAATCAATATTTACAAGAGTTGGTTTTCCGTCAAAAAATTCAAAACACCGTGATACCTCTTCAGATTATCTCCTACAACTTGACAAAAAAGAAACAAGTCATTTTCCAGAAAGGAGACATTGCTAGCGCCCTCCGTGCTTCCATCTCTATCCCCGGAATTTTTAACCCATATCTTCTCAAGAAAGAAGAGTATATTGATGGAGCGATAAGTGATCCCACGCCATTTGATATCGTCAAAAAGATGGGAGCAGAGATTATTCTCGCCATAGATACGACTTCTCCTCGACAAAAACCAAGCAAGGTCACTTCTAAAAATGAAGCAACATTTCTCACTTCACTAAAAGAAGAATTTATTAAAGATGAAGTGAGATTTTTAGGAACGATTCTATTCCCTGAACGTTGGCCCAAGATATTTCGAAAAAGTTTGCGTTGGCTCCTCCAAACCATCCTTTACCCAACCCGAGTCTTACGTATTATAACCGGAAAAGAATTATATCCCATCGCTAAGACACTATATGAAACAATCAATATCCTTCAAGACAATCTGGCGCAGGAACGGCTGGCGCAAGCAAAAGATTGTATCGTGATCAGCCCGTCCATCGACGGGTTAAGCTGGTCTGACTTCGATAAGATAGACCGCTTCATCAAGATCGGCGAAGAAGCAACAGAAAAAATCATTCCTAAATTAAAAAAAAGATTGAAACTACACGGGTAAGTAGAAAACAGAAAAAATTACTGCAGTCAATGGACGATCTTTTTTATTCCGTTCATATTTTTATATCGAACATGGACTTTCTTACCCGTCTTAACATGTTGCAAAATAATCTCTTTGGCCATCGTCAAGACAGCATATTCCTCACCATCCCTTAAGACAGTATCACCTTTCTGGAATGGCGCTTGGCGGAAGAGAATGGTTAGGCGATACATATCTTTATCTTTCTTTTTAGTGTGGAGCGTAGCTGTTATGAGAACTTCCCCCCCACTTTAGTTCGACAACTTTAGAAATCGAAAGATTCATTTTAGGGATTTCCTCTTCCACAAAATCAATGACATCTTGTGAGATGTTCCGGAGCTGAAGAATAGCCTCATAATATCCCGGATGTTTGCCTTCTAATGATTTTGTCATAAAGCAATTTAAGCGGGGAATATATATTAAACTTTGGGTGAAATCACTAAAATTTAAGAACATTTATATCTCTCAAAGTCAGCTCCTAAGAAATGGCAAAACACCCGCGAACTGTTAGTGATTACAATGGCACTCTCGATGAATTAGCCCGCGCAATTGGTAACATGACCTACGACCAAACAGCTACATTTATCGAAAGACTGGCAGACGACCTTAAGAGACAAGGCGAAGCAGATGCAGAAAGAGGACGAGAACAGCTCGCAGAAAGATTGTACCACGCAGCCGAATGCCTGTATGCCGCACGAGAACAAGTAGACCTAGCTTGGAAAATTTGCGAGCCATACATGAAAGACTCGTAACAAAGAAAGTTAACTCTGAGGTACAGTAGGAAAAGTCGCCTGCCTTGCCTGAGATTGACGCTATGAGAAATCTTTATATAACTGAGAAATATCTGATTTTCATATGCCCGTAATCTCACTTAATCCCATCACTTTGCGTTATAACGGTCTTTTTGATTTTGATGGCATGTACGCTGCAATAATCGATTGGGCAAAAAATTATGGATATCTCTGGGTAGAGAAATCCTATAAGCACAAAGTCCCTGGCCCGAGTGGAGCAGAATTAGAATTTGAATGGGAAATGAGCAAAAACATCACCGAATACATTGGATATAAGATCATAATCACCGTCCATGCCTGGGATACCACCGAAGTCGAAGTCGATGTTAACGGAAAGAAGAAGAAATTAAGTAACTCTCGCATTTATATGATTTTAGAAGGAAAAGTAGAGACAGACTGGCAAAGACGATTCGAAGGAAATAGCAAGATTGCCAAGACATTAAAAACGTGGATGGAAAAAGTAAAGAAGCCTGAAGTAGAAGGGGTTTATGCCGATCAACTTTATTACCGGATTTGGAATCTCCATGCCATACTCAAGAAATTCTTTGACTTGCAATCGAAGAAACAGGTTTACAAAGGCTATTTAGGAGAAGGATAAAAGAGAAGATATTTATCTTAAAAGTCTAAGTTCAATAACTCTTTCCGAAATAGAACCAGACTGTAGCTTTCTCTGAACAGGCAAAACATCTCTGATCTTTTTTTAATCCCGGCTGTTCCAAAGGAGAATTCAATGACTTAGCACCAGTCTTCTCTTTGAACTTTTCCTCGCACGTCGGCAGCCCACACCAGGGTGCAAACAACAACTTTTCTGCTTTCAACTGCTTCTCCGCATCTTTAAAGGTTTGAACGGTAACGATACTCTCCGTCAGATGTTTCTCCGCTTTATCAAAAAGAGAATGCTGGATAGTTTCCAAGAGAGCCGGGATTTCAACATCGAGCTTCTCCAACAATACCGCCTTCTTCTCTCCCGTATCTCGACGGACAACCATCACCTGCTTCTTCTCCAGATCTTTTGGTCCAAGTTCAAGACGAAGAGGGATCCCTTTCATTTCCCATTCGTTGTATTTCCAGCCCGGAGTATAATCATCACGATCATCAAGATGAACAGCAATACCTTTCTGTTTTAATTTCTTGCTAATATTAGCTGCCTCTCTCAAAACAACATCTCGTGTTGCATCAAAGAGAATGGGTACAACGACTACTTGAGTTAATGCTACTTTAGGTGGCAAGATCAAACCACGATCATCAGAATGTACCGCAAAAAGAACACCTAACATCCGCGTCGTGATTGCCCAGGTGTTTTGCCAAGCATATTTTTTTTCTCCTTTATCATCGAGAAAAGTGATCTCAAATGCTTTTGCAAAAATTTGTCCATCATGATGAAAATCCGGTCCTTGAATTGCTTTTCCATTTGGCATCAAAAATTCCATTGAAACAGTATATTCTGCACCAGCAAATTTTTCTTTTTCGGACTTTTTTCCAATGAGAGAAGGTAGTGCCAAATAATTTTCACAGACTTCTTTGTAAATCCCAATAATCTGATCTTTCTCTGCTTCTGCTTCTTTTTTTGTTGCAAACACCGTATGTCCTTCATTCCAGAGAAATTCTCGCCCTCGTAAAAAAGGAACAGGATGTTTAAATTCCCATCGAACAACATTATTCCATTGATTTAATCTCAAAGGTAAGTCCCGATGAGATCTAATCCATTTTGAATAAGAATCATACATAATTGTTTCCGACGTTGGCCGAACTGCAATGCGTTCATCAAGTTTACTATCTCCTGCTTGAGTAACCCACGCCACTTCCGGCGAAAAGCCTTCAATATGCGATGCTTCTTTCTGCAATAATTTTTCCGGAATAAACAACGGAAAATAAGCATTCTTGATCCCAATCGCTTTAAATCGACGATCCACCTCGTCACGAATCTTCTCCCAAACAGCATAGGAGTTAGGCCGATAAATAATACATCCTGAGACCGCAGAATAATCAGCTAGTTCTGCTTTCTGAATTAATTGTGTGTACCATTCAGAAAAGTCTTCGCTCTTCTTGACCGTCAAGCCTTTAACATCGTTGGAATGGACAGTAGGATCTCTTCGATCTTTTGCAGTCATAAAATGATAGAAACAAGAGAGATTTTATAAACATTTGGTCGGCGGGAAATTGTTTAGCTTAGGCATCAAAAACTAGAACGAAGAAAGAACGCGCTCACTAAGACTAAACAGAACTAACACTTCAGAGTCATCAATATCTCGTAAAAGTATAGGAAAAATAATCCCCTTGATAGATAACAGTCGGAGTATCTACTTCCCGACCATCCACAAGTTTTCGAGAGACATCTGTAAAATTAAAGCTTAAGCCTAAAACCGTCTGATTTACAGCATCACGAAAAGCACGATGGCGCTTTGGAAAATCCCGAGAACATATCTCTTCAAACGTACTCTTCACCGGCGCATATTCAACGATTCCCGCAGGAGAAGCGACTTTAAAGCGAATTTTTTTGCCAGGAAAATGAGAAGCGACATCACAGGATTGAACCAGAGAAGAATAAAGGTCAATATCTGAAGGAAGTGCCCATTCTGTTAAAGTCAAAGCAGGAGGGGGCGTTCCTGGAAGTAAAGGAGGAGTGCTTAATTTACGCAACGTCTTTTCAGGATGAATATGATAATGAATGACTTCATCACTCACCCCGGCAAGGAGCTCAAGGAGAGAATAATTCAACGCCGTATACACCCCGACAGAATCTTTCCACGAAGCTTGACCAATCTCCCACCATTCATCCTCTTTAGGAATATAAATCCACGCCTCTTCGAATTCTTCTGTTGCAACAAGGTGAGAGATCTCAGAAATCCCCTCCTTTTCAGAATGCCGGACACGAAAGAACTGTTTCTCGTCAGAGTTGACAGTAAGACGCTGAGCTTCTTTGCTTTGAGGATACAGTTCACGTAAGAATGCATGTGGTGAAGAACAGCCCTGAGCAAGGACAAGACTCGCAAAAAGAGCAGTAAGTGTCTGTTTCATGTTAAAAGAAAAAGAGAGTTGATTTTTAAAATGTCTTTACTGAAGAGACTCGAAACAGACCCGTAGAAAGAGTCGCTAGAAAGCCAGGGGTGAGCAAACGAGACACCATACAGAGCCCAATCGAAACGAAATATTTAATAAGAATGAGCGAATCAAAAGAAAGATGCAACAACCCCTCTTTATCTTAAAACCAAAATTAAGCGTCGCGGTGATACCGACCATCATTCTTGGAATCATCTTCAGTATTTTTATTTCAATATATGCTGTCCCGATCGCTTTTGTTACTCTTGGTGCGGCTGGTGCAGTAGCAATAGGATTTCTTGTCTTCATCATTATTATAGGCTTAACCCTTTTCTTCCGCTTGATGAATCTCAAAGCGCGACGCTACCTCTTCTACAAAACAAAAGCAGAATTCTATGAAGGTTTTCTTAATATTGTCCAAAGAACAGTTTCCTATCAAAAGGTAACCGATTGTGTGCTCACGAAAAGTGTATGGGATCGAATGTTCGGAACCGGAACTATCCGATTGGTTACCGCTGGACACGAAGGATCCGGACGATACACCGTCGGCGGAGGAATCGCTATCCAATTCGTTGAAAATCCTAATCAAGTCTATGGAGAAGTACAAAAGTTATTAGGGATGCATCAATAATTCATTGAAACTTTTTCATTCTTCAATAATCTTCTCTTGTTGGAGATATCCTTTCAGTTCAGCAAACGCAGCATCCATTCCTCTGTCTTTACTCCGGAAATGAAAACCCCGCAGACCGACAGTTTCTGCACCAATAATGTTCTGTATTTTATCATCAATAAACAAGACAGAAGACGGTTGGGGATTACCCAATCGTTCCAATAAAATACAATAGGCTCGTGCATCGGGTTTAGAAACACCAATTTCATGTGAGGAAATGGCAACATCAACATCTCGTGCGAGGTCAGCAGAAGGCACGGCATACATCAGCGGATTATTATTACTCAAGACAGCAGTACGATATCCTCGCTGCTGGAGGGACTTGTTTAAACTCATAATAGGATCGTAAACTACGCCACACCAAAGCTCGAGGCATAACTGTAAATGAGTTTGATCTTCCAATGAAGAAGGCAAACCAGCAAGAGTAAGAGCTGTCAAAAGATAGTGTTCTATCGTAAATGAGCCGTTTTGAAATTCTCTCCAATAATCCCTTTCGGGAGTTTTCGCTTTTGTGATGGTACGAAGTGATCTACTCGTAAATGTTTCTCCCCAACGTTCTTGCCCACAGCGGACAGCAGCATCAAGATCACGAACATTAGCTACACCCCCGATATCAAAACAAACAGTAGTGAGAGGAGTCATAAGATTAAAAAATATGACTGCTATAAGAATGTTTCTGAATGAGAAAGAGACCGGTAAATGAACTGCTTACCAATATCAGTTTAAAAAACAAAAAAGAATCTTGCCCACATAAGCCGTACAGGGGGTGGTGTACAAGAATTAGGATGGGCAAGACCCTTCTTTGAATAAAGAAAATAAAAGAAGGGAAAAAATCCCTAGACCAGTTCTAGTCCGAGTTCTCTACTTAGAGAACGTGCGCGCTGCTCTGATCGTTTGGCATCGACTTTTCCCAATATCCATGGTGAGTTTACACCAGTAATAATGGTCATGACAGTTAGCTTCCCTTTCATATCATCAGCAACACGTGCTCCCCAGATAACGTTCGCATCGTCATCAAGGCTCTCAGTTACCATTTCACCAATACGAGAAACTTCATCCAAGGTCATATCCGGTCCACCCGTTACGTGAATTAACGCACCCGTCGCACCATCATAGCTGATATCCAGCAATGGATTAGAGAGAGCGCCTTTAACAGCTTCTTCAACTCGGTTATTGGTATCTGAACTTCCGACACCGATAGCTGCTACACCACCATTGGACATAATAGCTTTAACATCGGCGTAATCTAAGTTGACCAGTGAAGGTACAGCGATCGTCTCAACAATACCTTTGATCATCGTCGCGATTAATTCGTTGGCAACAGCAAATGCTTGTTGGATCGGCAAGTTTCCTGCAATTTGAACCAGGCGGTTGTTATCAATAACAATGACCGTATCCGATACTTGTCTTAATTGTTGTAGACCAAATTCAGCTTTATCACAGCGCGCTCGTTCAATCTTGAATGGCATCGTGACTGTTCCGATGACAATTGCACCTGTATCTTTTGCAACTTGAGCGACGACAGGAGCAGCACCTGTTCCGGTTCCTCCTCCCATACCTGCACAGACAAAAACCATGTCTGAATCACGTAGTGAATCTTTCAACTGCGTCAGCGATTCCTGAGCAGCTTCAGCACCCTTAGAGGGGAAGCCACCACAACCAAGACCTTTTGTACAATCTTTTCCAATCAGAAACTTACGATCAGCGCCAGTGATATTCAGATGCTGGTGATCTGTGTTGGTTGCAACAATTTCAGCTCCCTTAATCCCTTTCTTATAGAGCCAACCAACCATATTGTTGCCTGCGCCGCCAACACCAATGACTTTGATATTAGCCTGCATAATTTCTTCAAATTCTCCTGCGCTAGGGAGATTATTGAGCGCCTTTTCCACGATAAAATCCATTTTACACCACCTCAATTATTTGTATTTTTCACCCTCAGTTATATCCCCAGATGTATATGTTACAGCACGCAAAGTATTATATACCAGTGGAGCATTACTACACTCAGAACCTACCAAGTTCAACTACTATACCAAGCTTATACCAAAAGCTACTACCGCAGAACCAAACCACCTTTTTCTCACGTTGTCAGTTTACCAGACCGACAATGTAACCAAACCTGTTTTCCTGGAAGAGAGTTAACTATTTAAGCATTTCTAGCGTAGAGAATATTTTTCTGTACTGAAAATTATGTTTAAAGAGTTATTTATTAGATTGTTTAATCATTTCTTAACAACATCTTTCACAGCAGAAAAAGTTCGTTCAACAGCCCCTTGCATTGCTTCCTTAGCTGCCCCTGCTTTTCTCGCTAGAATGGTAGCATAATCATGCATATATTTCGCCGGATCACGCATCTTCCTTCTCCACGAGCCAAAATAGACCACTGTTTCCAGAGGATACTTCGGCGGTTTTTCCGGAATTTCTTTAGGGTATCCGACTGCCACGATCGCCTGTGGCCGCACTTCTTCGGGGATAGCACAGGTCGATTTCACTGAATCTTCATCAAAAGCACCGATCCACGTACTTCCTAAACCTAAAGAATGAGATTCCAATAACATATTTTGCACTGCTGCCGCACAATTTTGTACTGTGTATAACCGTTCTCCTCGTAACCCGTAATATCGTTCTGCTTTTTCAGGTTCCGCACAGACGATGATTAAGACTGCAGCCATCGCAATATCATACTGCTCAAACGCAGCTTCCGCAATCTGCTGCTTCTTCCCCGAATCATAGACCAATAAGAATTTCCAATTTTGGATATTACCACAACTGGGTGCATGCCTTCCCGCATCTAAGATACGCGCAATATTTTCCCACGAAACAAATTTCGGAAGAAATTGTTTGATTGTCCGACGGGAAGTGATGATGTCAAGGATATCTGGCATTACTTCTAGAAATATTTCTGACTATTTAAAACTCACGCTTTGATTGCCAATAACATTTACACCAAAAACAAAATCAATGAGATTAACACTAACACTACTCCAAGACCAACACAACTCACGGCAATTTGCTCCGCAAGAGAGACATGTGTAAAATTAACAATCCTAAAAATAAAATATTCTGAAAAATGTTTGAATTCAGCAACAACATCTACCATTACTAACAGAAAGAAAAAGAAGTATAAAAAAGTATTTATTCCTTCGCCGCTGCTTCCACAAGTGGAGCAGGACCTTCTTTAACAACTTTCAGATTTACCTGATGTGTCGTGGGAACAATCACTTCACCACAGACTGTTCTTCGTCGGAGAAGACCAAACTGCTTTGAACCATCCCGTTTTGCACCAGAGAAGCCAATTCCACCAGTTACTAAAACACGTTTACGTGCTTCCTGAATCCCTTTCCTCATCGGAAAGCCACAAATATCAGAACCACCCGTAATGAGAAATTCATAGCCCGGAAATCCCAGAACGTCGCCAGAAACAGTTTGGGTAAGACGTTTTCCCAGTAAAGCTTCCGTCTGTGTGCCTTTCAATTCTTTTTGCACACTCTTTCCATCTTTTAACCCCAATACTAATTTTATGTCTGCCATTGTTTTTCTCCCCGAGACTAAATGACCCTTTTTGAGTCAACACGTTATTGTGGTCTCAGCAATACACAAAGGAATAAAGGTAATTTATAAAGCTATCGCTAGAAAAAGGGAATACAGATCAATAATGTTTAAGCTTATTTCTGCCCATTATCTTGACTGAATAGAGTTAACTCATTCTGCAGCTGACCTTGCTGTTCTTTCAGACGAGCTAGTTCTTTTTTCTTGAACTCATTGATTTGATTCCGGTTTAAGTCCCATTCCAAAGGTCGCATCTTCCGTTCCAGTTGAAACAGAAGTTCACGCACCTCACCTATCCGGTCTTGAGCCATACAAAAAGAATTCTCATCCAACTATATAAAATTGTTGGTCATTAAATTGTAGTTGTAGAGAATAGGAATACTTAAGAAAGAGCAAAGTACAAAAGCACCATGCAAGAAAAGATGCTGTTCAGAATCTCTCTTCTCGTGACTGTTGTCGGATTACTCTTACTATTCGTCTTCTCCGAAGAAACATCAACTCCAACACTCGATAGCATAGAACAGATGCCACAAAGTAAACCCATCCGCATGGAAGGAGTTGTCACAAAGCTGGTCAAGAAAGACACGGTTTATTTTGCGACGTTAGACAGCATCCGTCATGAAACGACAGAGATCATCATCTTCCCTGAAGAAGAAATTTTCCTCAAAGAAGGAAATATTGTTGTTGTCCAAGGAACAACACAAAAATATAAAGGAGAAAATGAAATCATCGCCTCAAAAATCGAAGTAAAGGGAGAACTGCCTACTTCAGACCAATAAACATCATTTCAATCTTGTTCTTGTCCCAATGGGTATATTGATGAACGATTTCTTTTACATCTTCTAAAGAAGTTCCCGCCATCCTCTCTTTTTTTGCCCATGCTTTGATCTCAGCTTCATCATAAACTAATTTCTTTCTGAACAAAGCACGTAATAATACAAATAACAAGATTAAGAGCAGAATACCAAGAGGTACACCGATGACCCAATACATATAATCATCCCAAAATGAACTGACCGCTTGCGTTACTTGCGGGAAGAACGGTTTCTGTGGAGTTGGTTGTTGGGAAGAAGCGACATAACAAGACTTACTCGTTTCTGGTTGCAGAGCAAATGTACCGCACTGATTATCATCAAAGCAATCTCTTACTTGAAACCCACCGCTGCAGCCGGACCATTCACCACACGCCCAAGATTCCTCGCATTCTTGTGCAATAGGCGTAGTTGTTGTCTTCTTAGGAGACCCGCTTGGACCACCTCCAGGAGAACCACCATTATTGTTTGTATCGATCGGTTCAACAACAGCATCAGCAACAGTAACTTGTGTTGTTACTGCCATATCGCTTTGACACGCAGCACTAATAATGTACGTTCCTTTCTGGGGAGGAACGAATTGACTAGTATAATGACTTTGTAAATCACTCATCGCTTGGTCAAACCAAACTGTTTCCCCATCTAATAACGCACGTAAGCCAACCGGCACAGACGGAGAGCTACAGACCCCACTTATCGTTACCGCTTCTCCGGGCTTGTAAGAACTAGCATCCGTTTGTATAGTCGTTCCAGCTAACGCTAATGGAATCAATAAAAGAAGAAAAAACCAAAAAAGAAATCTATTGAACAGTGTACGTGACACTTCCGCCCTCCAACTCATTTCCACCCTCCGGTAACAAGGCTTCAAATACGCCGGTCGTTGATGGCCAGTTATTCCAGACAAAGACATCAACTTTTACATCGCCCGTAAAGTCTGGTGCAACATCATGAGTGAACTCGACGTTCTCGGCACCGCCCGCCTCAACCAGAGATTTCTTGTCAACAAAGGAAGTTTTAACAACCGAGCCATAGGAGATTTTGACAAGGACAAGGTGATCTGCAGGCAATACTTTTTCCGGAGCAATCATTACTTTGATGGTATACGTATCCCCCTTCTTCAATTTCGCCCCTTTAGCGATAGCTGCTTTACCTGCATCTTCCAGATTAATTTGGATTTTCTTTTGAGCAGATGAAACACAGACGTCTGTTGCAGGATCATAGGAAGTCCCAACTGGACAAGCAGAACAGGTTTGTGTCGCTTCCGTCCATAATAAACCAACTTGATTACAATTCACTTTGACCGTACAGGTTGCAGGATTATTTTTATCACAAGGTGCAGCACCAAGAGGTTTAACACAATTCTGACTTGCATCTGCTGACGAACCAGTCGGACAAGCAGTATAACAACCAGTTGTTCCCAACTCAGGGTTTGCATTCCAATTTAAGCCAGCGGTATGACACTCGTCAATATTCTTACAAAGAGTTGGATTATTAGCACCACAGACCGCAGGGGCAACATACGGCGTTAAACCAACAATCAACATACTCTCTCCTTTTGTCTTATCAAAAGAAAGAGATTTCAGATAGATATCAACTTCTTGATCTCCGTCTAAATCGATGGCCAGTTCTTTTCCAAGACCCATGACATTCCCACCAGGAAGATTAACTTGCGACAACCCTTTCATTATTGTTAAACCAGCTGTCCCATCAGTATCAACAACCCAAGACCAAACTAATTTGTACATAACCCCTTTCAGTTTAAACGATCCTTCCTTCACTGCATCGGAAAGAATGATTGTTACGGGGAATGAGGAATCGACGGGTGCACCGCCCGGAGGACAGCCAGTCGCATCAACATTTACACCTTGTGGTGTACCTGAACAAGCATCGAGAGTATCAATAACACCATCACCATCTTCATCAAGAGGAGGTACCGCAACAACACAAGTACCCGCCTGACACGTAGAACCTGCTGCACATTCAGTATCTTGAGTACAGCCAGCTTTTTGGGTAAGATGACAAGAATTATCGTACCAATACCATGAATTCGCAGTACAAGCTGGTTCAGGACAAGCCGCCAAATTGCTAGCGCTGCAGCCAGCGGAAGTTATTTCAATATTTGATGCATAGCCATTATCTGGAATAAGATCATTCCCCGTCCCCAACTCATAAACATCAAACTGATTAAACGTTAATGTGCCCATTCCAACTTGTTTAGCAACTAACGAAATCTCTCCCAGAACAGCATCATCACCAGTCAAAGCATTAGAACACTCCGTATCCGCGCAGAACCAACTGATCGTTACAATAACTGTTTTACTATTTTGATTACAAACACCATTGTCACAGGTTACTTTTGTAATAACACTAACATCATTTCCATCGACAACAAGATTATTCATTAAAGGGGTTTGAGAAAAGCCACCATAAGTAAAATGATTATCAACAGCAAGCATGAACTGAAATGAAGTAGACTTTTTCGTCCCTAAATTTGCTTTAACAGGAATATCAATTTTTGTATTAACCTCTTTGCTTGCTCCCGACTCTAAAAAAATCCCCGCTTGACTAGCACCCGCCTTTCCAATACTAATCGCCTGTCCTGCTGTTTTGATATTAAGGAAAAAAAGAGAAAGAGTCAGACCGACTAGTATTACGATCGTAATGATTGCAATAACCAGCGGTTTTCGACCGGCAGATTTATCTGCTATTGGAACAGGAGAGGGTTGGTAAGTTGGTTGGAAAGCCATGGTTAATACTCCTATTTAACTGGATGATCTTTTAAATTACACCCCGAATCAAAGTAGCATTTAAAGACGCCAGCAACGGAGGATACTTGTTTTAAGACGTTATCGGGATATGTTACAAGAGCTTCTTTAATCTTCGTGAAAAGATCCGCTTGATGCTGGTCATCAGCAGTGACGGTAACACCGGCCGGAGCGCCCGTACACCCACTGGCATCAAGAGTACATTGATTAGAACATTTTAAAGTTCCCCCATTATACCCTTTACTTTGACAAGTCGTACCACCAAAATCAGGCCCAACTCCCGTAATGTCACACTCTTCATTATTGTCTTTAACTTTATCCCCACAAAAAGACCCAATTGATTGCCATACACCGCCAGTACATTGTTTATTTCCGATTCCTAACGAAAAATATGCTTCAGCATATTTCTCCCCTTCGGAAGAACAAACTGGGTCTTCAGGAGCAAAATTACATTGATTAGTTGGACAACAAATCTTTGTTGTACCTGTTAAAGGATCTGCACAATGTCCGCTCTGACAATCCCCGTCCGCTTGACAAGCTTGTTCATTTGCCAATTTTGAACCACTGCCCATACCAACTGTAACTGATGTCGATCCACCAATTGGTGCCCAAGCATCCGTAGATTTGAATTTATAGCGACCTGTAGAGAAGTCGGCAGTCTCGGCAACATTTGGTGCTTTAAGAGAATACTGTAACGTTGAAGAAGCAGGATCTAATTGTATCCAACTTAATTTCCCCTCTTTGATCTTTGCTTTTCCTTGATCAACAACAGACCAGCCAGAAGGAATCGGTTCTTCGATAGCATAATAATTATCTCCTTGTGCAACAGCCACAGCAAGCGAAATAGTAACCGTCCCACCCACAGAAACATCAGCTTTATCAAAACTCCTGCTTACAGTTCCCGCTAAAACACCCGGAATTAAAACGAGTACTAGCATTAAAAACAACAATTGTTTGTATGAGATCATTCTTTAACACCCCTTATCTGCCGAGTAATAATTATCAATAACGCTTAAGACTTGGTCGATACTGATAGAATTCCCAGTATAGTACGCATCAATGTATGTAAGGACTTCATCTATATCAATACATTCGGAATTGTTTGTATCTCCAAGCAGAGCTGAAGATTGGACAAGCGTACAACTGTCACCCACATGGCTGGTTGGATTCCCGGCAGGCCCCTCTTTAAAAACACAACCGGGAACACTCTCACACAAGCTCTTCCTAACACCGTTAGCATAAGCAGTATCAGGAGTATACTTTACAACATCCGGACAAGTTATTGCCGTCCCAGTACATTGTTTTGTCGTTGAAGAAAAAGTACAACCTGTGCTCTGACAGACGGCACTCTGCATTGCTTCAGCACCAGTCTGGGTTGTTATTTTAGAAACATCAAGACACTGAGGAGAAACAAGAACACACGCGTTGTCCACACACTGATTTCCAGCAGGACAATCAACATTAGTACTACACTGGACACAGACAAATTGGTTATTCACCCATCCTAAATTGGAAGCAGTAAAACCGGCCGCTTTACACGCAGCAAGATCCGCATCAGACCCAGCACCAGTTTTCATCTGTAAATAACACCTATTTTGAACACAGAGCCAGCTCGCTTCTCCACTTCCAACCCCACAATCAGTGGCAACAGCACACTGCTTCTGATAACAAGCGGAAGAGCTATAACATTTCGAATCACTACAATCAATTTTTCCATTGTTATCATTATCCAGCCCATCCGTACAAATTTCTTGAAGAGGTAGACATAACAGTTTATCTGCACTCAACAATGTTCCATCCGGACAATGAGCATAACAATGATTATTAACAGTATTCCACACAAACCCAACTGAATTACATGCTTGTTGAGAGGTACATAATTCGGGGTTTCCTTTGTCACAGACCGGAGTCACAACAGAAAAGGATTTTTCCGGTTGCGTTTTCGTAACTAAATTCTGACCAGTCGTTTTATCATACACTTCAAACATCGTGAAAGTGAGACCAGAAAGCCCATCGCTCTTCGCCTTTAGTGTAACTTTTACTAATGCAACGGTAGACTTAGGCGAACCAATCTCTTTCAAGGTTTTCATCGGTTTCTCAGCAATTAACTCTGTTACTCCCCCCGCAACATCCCATTGCTCAAGATTTCCCACCATTGATTTTTGAACATTTAACAAAGTAATTCCAGGATATGCGGGAGTGATATCACTAGCAGAAGTAATTTCAACAACTTGAGGATCATATCTTAAGACAAAGTGAAATCCATATGCATCACCAGCACCAAGATTAACATAAATGGACAGATCTTGTGTTTCACCAACAGCCATTGTCGTCGTCGGATCTAAAGGAATACCTGCTTGACCAGCAAGTAAAGTTCCAGGTGCAACGGCAATCGCTTTTCCCGCAAACTGTTTTCCATAAAGGATCAGAAGCGTAATCGCAACAATCAAGACAACGGCGAAAATAATCAGCCCGATCATCCTTCCTTTATGCTGCACAATAGGTGTTACCCCTTGGACAGGAGGAACCGATGAAGTAGAAGATTTAGTATAACGCGTTGCTGGTCTTGATTGTTGAACTGCCATGTCACCACCTTTTTGTATGCATTTAGTATTTTTATTGACTTTAAATATCTTCCGGTAAAGTAAATTCATCTAAGACGACAATCCAATGGTCCATCATCATCTGAATGAACGAATTTAAATTTTTGATATCTTCTTTCAGGAATAATGACCAAAACTGAGCAGGATTTTGTTTTATCCATTCCAGATCATTTTTATTGACAGAACCATCGAAAGGAGGCATATCACCGACAGGACAGCCAAATCCTGGTTTTGTCGTATACACTTTACCCAAAACACCTTTTCCTTCGCAATAGTCAAGACCATCAACAACACCATCAACATCGGAATCTAATTCCCCAGCCAAAACCCAGCCAGTTGGCCCACAAAGATATGTGCCATCACTGCTTTGAAGAGAAGGAACTTCCGGAGGGGTAGGACAATTAACCCACGTCAACGCATTGTTAAGTCCAACTTGACAAAGATATTTCTTGTCAGAAGTGAGTGTACCTGGCGCAGTACATTTTAACCAACCATTAGTGTCACAGATGTAAACACCAAATGTTTTTTGCCAATTAACCCCGTCGCTTTCGGGCTTCTTAAGAGTAGAAGGACAAATTGCCCAACTTTCATACTGTGTCGTACCATCTTTGTATGAGGTACAGAGATAACGATTATCGATGACAACACCCGCCGAGAACAAAGAAAATCCTCCATCGGGGAGATCGTCCACACCATCTACGTTACATTCCCCCCAGGCATATTTGGTTGTACCGGGAGAATTATAACATACTGCATCAAACTTATTGTTTACATTCTTGACAAAGCCAACGTTATTTTTATTACAACTTGCCGTAGATACTGAGGCTAAGCAGATTAAGTTTGAGATTGTAGAGGAATCGTAAACGATTTTTTCATTACTTCCAAGACAAGCATTAGTTGAAGAACAATCCAAGTAGAGTGACATCTTCTGTCCATTAGTGAGCTGGCCTTTCGATTCTTCAATACACTTAGAAGCTAAAACGATAGAGTCAAATATTTTTTGAGTAGGATACGTCGCACTTGCTGCTTTTGTATTCGGACACAGGACATTCTCCCACGAAGGAAAACTAACAGCTACGGCCGTACTTTCTACACGAAGGACACCAGTATCGGGATTATCAGAGAAATTAACGACCGGCACACCATTAAGAACACCATAACACGGAGCGATGATTCCACCTGGTTTCAGATTCGTATTCGGAAAAACTTCTTTAATCCGTTGACTACAAAGGTTATCATCAATCAACGAGACAAATTCCGGATTCGAAAAATCAGTATTACAATACGAACTACTCACCGCAGAGACGATAACAACATTAAACAATACAGCAAAACAAAGTCCAAGTAACCATTGAGATAATTTCATCATACACCACCTTTTCCAATGAGTCTCATTCTTGTTAAATTTATATAAGTATTGTTTTTATCGTCTACGTTCATGACCAGTTCTCAACCATATTCTTGATAAAAAGATTAAGATTTTTGATATCTTTATGGAGGAACGAATTCCAAAAAGAGGACGGATTCGACTTTATCCACTCGACATCGTCGGTGTTCACAATACCATTAAAATCCAGATCACCGACTAAACAGCCTTGTTCGTCAACAATCTTTCCAAAAGGAGTCGACAAGCAAAGGGCATTCTCAATGCTATCAATAACAAGATCATTATCTTTATCAAGAAGAGTGATTGTAAAAAAGATTTGCTTTGTTTCCGCACCATAATTTAAGATAAGACGATAATCTTGGGGGAGGGCATTAACCAACAGAGGGGTATATTTCCCCGGCGTGCTCGAGGGGATTTCATTCCACAGCTCCCCGTTCTTGATAAAGAGACCATAACCTTGTGCGGCAGAAGCCAATGCATTCACTTCAAATGATACAGAGCCCGGTGCAAAATCTAAAAGAAACGAAGAACCATCGGTTACAGTTTCACTTCTCTGTCCTTCTTTCGCAGGATACGTTAGTTGAACATTCACCACATCTGCCGCACCCGCAACAGACACAGGTATTTCTTTGGTTACCGGCAGATAACCCATTGCTTTTGCCGTCAAGACTAGAGTATAGCTTCCAGGAGTATCAGCAACCCAACTCCATTTCCAGCTGGGTGATCCCGAATTTTTGATGAACGTCGGAGGAGTAGCTCCCGTATAACCTTTGAATGAAGCAGTAATCACTGCATTACTGATCAACCCCACATCACTAAAAGCAGCAAATGAGTACGAGACAGAATCTCCTTGTTTCACAGAGATTGCATCAACAACAGCACCCGGTTGCAAGAAGACAGGATTGATGACCATCGACCCTAAACCTAATGGTGCAAACTTAAATACTACAGTGTCCGGATCCAACAAACCTTTGTAAACCCTCAACTCGTCAATAGAACCCAAAAAGAAATTACTGTTTACTCCTGCATTTAAAGACCGACCAACTTCAAGAAGAGTAGTAGTATCGACAGACTCACTTTTGTAAGAGGAAATATCTTTCTTTGAGGCTAACACCCCATCGACATATATCTTTAGGAGATTATTTCGCTGAACCGAAACGACAAGGTGATTCCACTTTCCTTGAGTTATCGGCAAAGAAAGAACTTCATAATGACTATTTATGAAAATTTGCAGTTGAGTATTGCTCGATTGGAATAGACGGAGACTATACCCCTTATATTGAGCAGGGTCACTAGTATCAAATTTTTCCAGTAGGGTGTAGACCCCATTATATGCTAATCCTCCCGGCTTGATCCAAGCTTCAACACTAAAGTCCCCATTCCCAAAATTACCAACCCCTGCATCCTGTACTTCAACATATGTTGCCGAAGAAAATTGAAATGCATTCTTGAGTTTGCCAGCAATATCCAAATCAACTTGTGCTATCGCTTTGATACCTTCCAAAGAAGAGATGGTTCCAGGAAGCCCATCAGTAGGCAACGCATCAAAATTAAAAGATAGAATTTCGCTTCCCTTCGTAAACTCTTTACAGTTAGGAACACCGTTTCCATTTAAGTCAGACTTTAATTTCCCGCCTTGCAGTAACGGCACAATTCCTTTACTGTCCTCAGTATTAACTATATCATCACAAGTTACGTCCGCGACAAAGGCAGAAACACTACTACAGGAAGCTCCCGGATCATTGAAAATCGCGTAACATTGTAGATCGGAAGTCGATACTTTCCCATCAAGATTGAGATCACCATAAACATAGGGGAGTGTTGTTTGACAATAAGAAGAACAGTAATCCGTATTTAGAGAATTGCCATCATCGCATTGCTCACCATAATCAACTATCTTATTACCACAAGCTTTTAATTGGGTGCAGGCAGGTATGTACAAATCAAACAGATCTTTAGACTCGTCAATACATCTCTTCGCAGCATCAAGAGTTAGTGGCTCAAAGAACCCCGTATTAACACTAACGGGTTTAGGGCCCGAAGAGTCAATAGAAAGATCACTCCACTCCGAAGGATTCTTTGCTTTTTCTTTGGAACAAGCAGATTGAGGGAAATGAAGAACTTTCACATCACTACCCTCAAAACCCAAACGCAAGATATACTTTGAAGCACCCACACCAAAGTCTTTGACGAGGGGAACTCCGCTATAGGTTAACTGACATTGAGCAGCGTGATAAGTAGAACCAACGATATAATTTTCATAATTCTTAATAACCACATCGGAGAAAGAAGAGATCCGACCATAGCAAGTATCATCTAATCCTGTTGCCTGCAGATTTGGTTCCGAAGCAGAGAGTTTATTACAGAACTGCAAGTCTTCTGCAAAAACAAAGGATGAAGCCAGAGAAAGACAAAATAAAAATAAGATAATATTTCGAGTAGGGGGTAACATCATATCACTTCCGCAAGAGCAGTCCTATCTGACAATAAAAAGAAAAGGAATACCCATTTATATAATTATCTTAAATATAATCTTCTTGAGCATCACCACATTTCTCGTCATAAAAAGTTAATAAGAAAGCGCCACGGCCCGGACTTTCCTAGATCCACATCATCGACGTGAAACTTATTTGAACCGGGAATCCCTCACGGGACGAGATATCTGCGAAGATGTGGTTATCATCTAAGGAATAATTCCCATTCTAACCAACGCGTATAGCAATCTCGCGCAGTACCGGGTTGTGCCACCGTGGCAAAATAGGAAATACGCAAAGAACGATGTTTTTAAAACTTTCGGCGTAACTCTGAAAAAAGAAATGGGCACATTAGAAGACCACATTCATTCGCAGATTAATAGAACCAAACATCCAATACTCAATTTATGGTTAAACTAGACACTTCAAATAGGGAGTAAATTGAAAGAAAGTAACTAAAAAAGTAAAAAACTTATTCCTCTCCCCGAGGAGAGTTTCGATGAATCTTCGCAAAGTAAGGAACAGCAACGACATAATCCTCGCCGAACCCAGCGATATCACCATCGATCGCTTCACACGTCTTTCGCAACTTAGAAACTGCGCGTTTCAACTCCACCAGATCTTTATCTTTGAGAGGTTTGATGTTGATCAAAGCGATAGTAGACCCTTCACGAAGGACATCCAATACATCTTTGATATCTTCAAATTCTTCCATCACGAAAGGACGGACTGTAACTTTAGACCGATCATCAGAACCCGCTTGTTGCGACGCTAGTTCCACATAATCTTCACCAGTATGTTCAGCTGCCTGTTCTTCCTCAGCTGGCTTCAAAAATTTCTCCCTTAATTGCAAAAAAAAGTCCTTCATAGTCACACCCTCTCTACCGTTTAAACCTCATTTTAGTATTGTTATTATTGAATCAGAATAGAGTGACCTCATATATAAATGTTTTTATTGTCAAGTCACTACGATTTTAACACGAGTAAAAACTAAAAATTATTCGACACCCAAATGAAAGACATTGGAATAGGCTTTGCTTTTGCGATGCTTCCCTTTCCCGTATTCCACCGTTGCACGAGGTAGGCTGAACGTACCGAGGATATTCAATTTCGCTCGCACTTTGTAGGTGATGATACGATGCTCATGCGCATCCAATTCAACCAACAACCAAGTCACCCTTGTACCGTGCTTGGTATGACTGATATCTTTAGGTCGCAGTGTCCCCAAATCTAAACTTCGTTCTACATTAACGATCGCAGGAACAACATCAGTAACAGTCACTTCTTTTAAGGGAGTTGAAGAGCGATTCTCCAACTCCAATGTGATTTTAATTTCGGAGAGTGTTCCCTCGTCACCGCTACGCGTCGTCAACGCTTTTTTCGTCAAGACAACAGGAGATCGAACCTGCCAATAGAATAATCCTACGGCTGCAACGACCAACAGGAAGTAGAACAGAAGACGATAATTAACGACAAACGGCACAACGACCTTTTCACCCGGAGCTAAAGTTAATTGCCAGGCAAGATAACGCTTCCCCTCTTCCACAACGGTTCTCCCTTCTCCCTGCGTAAAGATTGAAGACCAAAAGGTTGTCGGATATTTCACTTCTTGAGTGTTCAAAACATTTCCTTTATTGGTAAAAGTGAGGTCATAGAAATGTTTAAAGAAAACTGAACGTTGATTAACAATGACCGCAAAATCAGAGATGACCGGAATCACCTCTACTTTCTTATTGACCCCTTTAACCACTTGACCATTCCGCTCTAAGACGAAAACAAGCGTATATTCTTTAGGTTGTTGCGTCTCGCTGGGATCAACAGAAAACTCCACCGTCTTCTTCTGCAGAGGAGGGAGATCGACCATCACTTCTTTATTGAATTCGACCATCTCACTCTGCAGACGCACGGTAAGATTGGCCAGGTTCAATGGATTCTTGTTCTCTAAAAATAACTTGATAGACACAGGATTGTGCGGAACAATCTTATCGTTCATGTCAATAGATAGTTTCACGACGGGAAGATAATCATTAGGGGTTTCTGGCCATAACGTTAAAGGTAAACTGATTTTATCTTCGCCTTGATTGCTGTTGACAATAACCATCGGAGAATAACTATTAGGCACCAGAACAGCAGTCGGAGAGAGAGACACTTTGATAGTGATAGTATGGCTCTGCCCGGGACTAAGGCTAACCTGCCGGTCGCTCGACGGAGAGAAATCAACATTCCAATCTTTATCATAGGAGATTAATTTATACGTCTGCTCCGTACTCGCCGTGTTTTTAATCGTTAGATGAAACACTGCTGTTTCCGAGGGGACGATATGATCCTTTTCAGCAACGACAGAAAGCGAAGAAGGAGTTGCCGCATCAAAAAGGGGAACGAATAGAAGAAGTAACACTGCACTGATAACCACCAAAAGACGATTTTTCCCCACAGTTCCACACCTCTAAGCTATCCCCAACGAAATAATACTACTATTTAAAAGCTTCGTTTTATGAACTTCTTTACTGACGTAGAAAGAGAAGAGGTCATATCCGCTCAAGATTGTTAAGAAAGAGAAAAAGAAACATTTAAATACTAAGCTCCTTTAATTTCTCTCAACATAAACAGCTAAAAAGATGTGATGTGATGGCAGAAGAAAGCGTATTCCGCGGCGTAATCAGTTTCTTAGATAAATTAGGAGTATATGATATCATTCTTCCTTTCCTACTTGTATTTACCTTAGTCTTCGCCATTCTAGAGAAAACAAAGATATTAGGTGTCGAAAAAGTTAAAGATCAAGAATACACCAAGAAAAATATCAACGCGATGGTCGCTTTTGTCATCGGCTTTTTGGTCATCGCTTCCACGCAATTGGTAGCCGTTATCAGCAGCGTCATGGCTAATGTCGTCCTTCTGCTCATCCTCTCCATTTGCTTTCTTCTCCTCGTCGGATCATTTTATGCAGACAAGCAATTTAGCTTGGAGAATTCTCCTAAATGGGTTAAATTCCTGATGGTCGTTATGTTCATCGGCGTCGTAGTCATCTTTCTCAACGCATTAGGATGGTTAGAAACTGTCTTTGGCGTTTTTTACTTGATGTTCACAAACTTAGATGCCGAATGGGCAGCGACATCGCTATTCCTCATCATCATCATCGGGTTCATCTTTTATGTCACGCACGAACCCAAAACAAAATCTTCCGGGAAAGACGAAGGAAAGAAATAATCTCAAGAGAGAAAGACATAAATAGGACATAAATATAAGAAACGATAATATTCATTCAAGAATACAAAAGGAGGGTTGATTGATGGTAAACACATTAGGATCATTCGCTACATATTTTCAAACATACGGGATATTAGATTTCTTCCTCCCGTTCATTCTCGTCTTCACCATTGTCTATGCAACATTAGCCAAAGTCAAGATTCTTGGTGAAGGAAAAAAACAGTTCAACATCATTGTTGCTTTAGTATTGGCATTACTCTTCGTCGTGCCGCATATGCTTGGCACATACCCGCTAGGCTATGATCCCGTAGCCGTCATGAATGCAGCATTACCTAGTATCTCTCTCGTAAGTGTTGCAGCGATCATGGTTCTTCTCTTGATGGGTGTCTTTGGCACACGATTTGCCCAAGGCGCAGTACCACTCGTTGCGCTGATCGCTCTTGGTTTTGTCGTCTACATCTTTGGCGCCGCATTAAACTTATGGACTGGCCCTTATGATGCTTTCTCTTGGTGGACACCTGAATTGACAGAATTATTAATTGTCCTCCTTGTCTTCGGCTTAGTCATTTGGCTGATTGTCAAAGAACCGACAAAAGAAGGGAAAGGAATCCTTGGCGCCGTTAAAAAAGGCGGCGAGCTCTTAGGCAAAATGTTTGAAGGAGTAAAATAAGTCACAAAGAACCATGGCAACCGTCCTTGACCTCAGTCTGCTTCAGAACTTTAGCTTTATCTTTCCATTTATTTTTGTGTGGGCAATCGTTTTTGCAATATTGCAGAAAACGAAAGCGACCGGTGCAGCGCTAGGAATCGATGCCATCATTGCCACCGTCGTTGCGTTCATGAGTATTCTTTCACCAGAGATCATCCTCATGATCAATTTCATGATCCCTTGGTTTGCAATCGCTATCATCTTCTTCATTCTTCTCCTGCTTCTTTTCCGCATCTTTGGCGCAGAAGAGAAACATATCCTCAGCGCATTGACTTCCGATAAATCTGTCTTATGGGTTATCCTTGGCATTGGTTTGGTCATCGTCTTCGCTGCCTTTGGCAATGTCTTCGGCCAATCTTTCACTGAACAAGCATTTCAAGGAGAAGGTGCAGCTGTCAACGCCACAACTGGAACAACAGGAGTCGCTACAGCTAGTTTCCAGACGAATATAACAAGTATTCTTGCCGACCCGAAAGTCTTAGGAATGATTATCCTCTTTGCTATTGCTGTGTTTGCCATCGCGTTATTAAGTGGCAGTAATGCAAGATAAGAAAATCAGAAAAAATATTTATTAAAATTATTTCTTTTTCATTCTTCCCGTCAACGAAGACAACTCTTTCACGTTCTCAACGAACTCAGGAATGACATCTTTAAACACTTTACCGACAGCACCTAATTCTGTCCCTACATCACGCATTCGCGCATCATAGTCATCTAATTTTCCCAATACGCCTTGATGCAGGACTTTAAAATCATCTTTCAGTTTCTGGACATCATTGATGAGCTGACGCTGTTTATCTTCTACTTTTTCTTTCCATTCGATGATCTTTCTTACTTCGGTAATCAATTGGTCCCATTTTTCATCAATAATATTTTCTGCGATCTCTGCGATCCGGTCATACATTCCTGTACCTTCCTGTGGAGCAGCTACAGGCTGACTCATCGGAGATTGTCCGTACATCCCGGTATCTTGATAAGGCATCGCCGGCATTCCTTCTGGTGAAGGAGGGCCTTGATCTAACTGTGCAACTGCCGCGCTGACTTGATCCGGACGATAACCCCGTCGTGTTAATTCGGCCATGATTTCCCCATCCTCCATTCCCGAACCACGTAACTGCATAACTTCAGAACTTAAATCTCCTGTCTGTTGAGTAAATAATGCCATCATCTATCACCTTTTCTCTTTTTTTGTTTCCAGATCATGCACCGCGTGACTACCATGATGCAGATCCGCTAATTTAGTCTCTATGATCCGTTCCACATCACGCTGTGTGGCAAAATTCAAGGGATTCCACAGATCAACATAACGTTTCAAGAGAGAAACCTGTTCTATTCCTGCCGTCTGGCGTAACTCTTTGATCACTATATCCATCTTCTGGACGACAGAATCATGATTTCGCTTTAAATCAAGAAGATCATCCGTCAATGCTTTCACTTCTTTCTTCAGATCAGTATTCTTCTTGATGTAATCATTCTTAAAAATGTCCATTTGTCGCAACAGATTATTAGCTTTGCTTTCTAACCCTTTCACCACAACGTATAACGTATTCGGATCAAGCATCGATGTTGGCGGAGAGGGAGGAAGGACCATCGTAATCTAGATACTATGAAGAAAGTAGATATAATAAAGTTATGTGAGTATTCTAAAGTAGTATTTATCGAGAGGGATAAAAAAAGACTAAAGAACAATCACGCCGAGGACTTCTAAGATGATTAAAACAACATTTCCTCTTGAGCAGCCCGATAAAGACATTCCATAAACGGAACTTGTTCTTTCAATAGAGGGACAGGACATTCAAGATTAAAGAGATCATTAACACTAATTATTGGTAATCTTGCCCTATTCAAGATGTCATCAAAAAGAGTAACCGCCGCAGCATAGTCATGCCTCTCTTGAACATCGATGGGAGAATGATACAAACGTAGATTATCTTCAAAATGAGATAATAATGTAAGTGGACCTTTCCCACCGATCCCACAACCAAAGCACTTATAATCATTCTGCTCACGACGAAGATAAAATGAAGGCGTTTTCTCCTTATGGAACGGACACAATGCTTGATATCTTAGACTGATCGGCCTTTTCTTCAAACGATCGCCAAGAACATACTTTCCAACATCCAAGACATTAAAATCATCCAGAAAACGCTCTAAATCAAACACAAGAGGAAAAGGAGGTACAACAAATCTTGTACTTTGAGGGAGTACAGGAAAGAGAGATAATTGTGTCATCAGAAAAAGACACTAAGCAACATACTTAAAAATGTTATGACCATCATTCTAATTTCTTTAGAACTTCTTTTGCTTTGAGGATTAAGACGCTCGTCGCGCCTTGTGTGATTTTACTCTCCAAAACTAACTGCAAAGCCTCGTCAAATTTCATCTTTAAAGGAGTAATCACTTCTGTCCCCTCGTAATGAGGTTTTGTCATTTTTAATTTCCTTGCCAGAAAAAGATGAGAAGGAGAATGAATAACACTCGTAAAAGGGTTAACGATACCAAGATGAGTCCATTCTCCCGCCTGAAATCCTAACTCCTCCTCGAGCTCTCGTTTAGCAGCATCCAAAGGCTCTTCACCAGGATCTATCGCACCACCTGCTGCCTCGATACTATCCTCTTGAATGGCATACCTGAATTCTCTCGTAAGATAAACAAAGTCATCCTCATCAAGCGGCAGGATAGCAACTCCTGGGACCATTTTTACCACCCCAAAAATGCCCTGTTTCCCATCAGGACGGATTACTTGGTCTTCAATCACTTCGATCCAATTATTTTTATATTTCAGAAGAGTTCCTTTGATAACCCATGGTCCGTTTCTCGTTTCCATAAAAAGAATCAAAAAGAAGCGAATTTAAATGTTGTGAAGCAGAAGAAGAGTACAGAAAGAATAATAAACCTTCATTCCCTCACTATCAAAAAGATGGTAGATGAACAAAAAGCCTGTTTCACGTACGAAACATATCACGAAGGGGAAAATAAGATTCTCAAAGTTTCTCTCGAATCGTGTACGTTTCTTCCTTCGATAGAATATAGTGATTTCTGCATGTCAAAGATCATCGATCTCCTGCAAGCGAACAGCGGCGTTACCACGATCATCCTTACTCAACAGCGAGAATACGAATATGATTTCTCACAGACAAAACTCCTAACCGAATTGGCCGCATTATCGCAACGCCTCACCCAAGAGAACCGTACCAGCTATTCTCATCTGATCACAAATCCTCTGACGGAACGCTATCTCCGCGGGAGTTACGCTATCTTTCAACGCATTATCTCCAAGAAATTAAAAGAAGATCCTTTCGCGGCGTATGTAGAATTAAAACGGTTGGAGAGGCAGGAAAAAGTGAAATTAGAAAACATCATTGATCAACGCCAAATTGCCAGCCAAGAACGGTTTATCCACATTCTTCAAAATATTATCCAAGTCGTAGAACAGCTCCGCCTCATCGCGCTTCTCCTCCCATTCAGCAAAGAATACCATCTCGGAGAACGTGTAATTTACGGTAATATTTTCCATCCCACAACTCGACCAGATTTCATGTACACCAAATTGATCACCGAATTTCCAGAAGGGGAATTGCTTGAAACATACAACTTCATCGCTGGACCGGATACGTGTGAAGTGAACATCTTCCAACCTGAAAGAGATATCAAGACGATGTATCATCTCAGTCCTCCTGAATTTAAATTCACTGAAGATGAATACCGCTTGTTAGACGACGCCAAACGCATCATGTCAGAACATAAGCCCAGCCGGGAAGAATTCGTCGACCCGCAACGGATGCGAGAAGTTTTCTACTCTATTGGAAGAGATCTTCTTAATGACCTCTTAGAACACCAGAATCTCAATATCAATGAAGAGAGAGTAGAACAATTAGCACAGGCCTTACTGCGGTACACGGTCGGCTTCGGCTTGATTGAACTTCTTCTTTCCGATCCGAAAGTGCAAGATGTTAACATTAACGCCCCAAATGGTGAAATACCTATCTTTATTGTCCATCAGGACTATGGAGATTGTACCACTAACATCTACCCGACACGATTAGAAGTAGAAAGTTGGGCGACAAAACTGCGTCTTATCTCGGGAAGACCATTAGATGAAGCTAATCCCATCTTAGATACTGAATTGAAAGTGACGGGATTCAGCTCCAGAGTCTCGGCGATCACGGCACCACTAAGCCCGAATGGGTTAGCCTTTTCCTTCCGCCGCCATCGAGATTATCCCTGGACATTTCCCCTCTATCTCCAGCCCAAGATTAGATTCATCGATCCACTTGCCGCCGGATTGCTCAGTTTCCTTATTGATAATAACGCAACAATTCTCGTTGCGGGAACACGCAGCAGCGGAAAGACATCCTTTCTCGGCTCTATGCTTGTCGAGATTATGCGTCGTATCCGAGTATTGACTATCGAAGATACATTTGAACTTCCACAGGAATCGCTGCGTACATTGGGGTATAATATCGAATCATTAAAAGTCGCCTCCGCTCTCAGCTCACCAGGCTCTGAGGTTGATCCCTCCATTGGCATCCGTTCCACCCTCCGTCTGGGAGATTCTGCCATTTTTGTCGGAGAAGTGCGATCAAAAGAAGCGATCGCGTTATTCGAAGCAATGCGTGTCGGTGCTGCGGCCAATGTTGTTGCTGGAACGATCCACGCCGATTCACCTTACGGGGTGT
This sequence comes from Candidatus Woesearchaeota archaeon, assembly GCA_016181265.1. GTDB lineage: Archaea > Nanobdellota > Nanobdellia > Woesearchaeales > GW2011-AR9 > JACOZP01. The sequence goes on along the minus strand of JACOZP010000001.1, from coordinate 4,517 downwards.
ACGATCGTGTTGTCAACGACATCGGCGTTCCTAAAACTTCTTTCAAAGCGATTGATATTATCATTACCGCGAATCCCGTCATTTCAGGACTCAAAAAATTCAAACGCGTTCTCCGTATCACCGAAGTACGCAAAGAATGGAACGACGACCCACTGAAAGAAGGCGCATTTGTCGATCTGATGGTGTATAATCCCATCACCGATTGTTTGGAGATTACTGACGAACTCCGCAACGGCAATTCAGACATCCTCAAACGCATGGCGGGAAGAATCAAAGAATTCGCCGGCGATTGGGATGCCATCTGGAATAATATTGAACTGCGCGCACAAGTAAAACAAGCTGTCGTCGATCAATTTCTCGAAACGCAAAATCCTCTGCTTTTAGAGGCAGAATTCGTGATTAAAGCTAATGATCAATTCCACCTTATCTCTGATTCCATCAAAGAGAAAAGAGGCAAGCTCGACAATAAAGAGATTCTTTTCCAATATATAGACTGGCTCCAGCGGGAAGCAAGGAAGAAAAAAATGTAGGGACGTATTTAGTTAGCCAAGAGGTTCGTCTCGCAATAGTTCATGAAATGAAACAGGGATTTCATTTCAGCACAGAAAATTGATAGTTTTCAATTTTCTTGTTAGCGAAGCAGAAAGGATAGGTACGGAAAATTATCCGTTCTTATTTCTCTTTTGGAATAAATGATTCACAGCTCATTTTCCGCGAGACGAACGGCCAACTAAATACGTACAAATGTAGGGACATTCTTTTAAATAATCTCCATTTTCGTTCTTCAATGACATCATTAGAAGAACGGATGGCGCGGCCAGAAGAACAGACAACACTGATCACGCTGCTCAACAATATTGATTTATACACAAAAATAGTATGCGAGTGTCGATATCAACGAATTGGAATTCAAGTATTGAACAACGGCCAGGAAACCTTCGCCTACACTTCGTTTAATGATGCCGAGGGAAGAATCACAAAAGTAGAAAAAGGGCTTCAACAGCCAGACATTACTGCTTCTGTCGAAGAACGAGTCTTGACAGAAATCCTCGATCGAGCAGACGAGATCCAAGAACATCTCGTTGCTGCTGCATTACAGTACGCTGGACAATTCTCAATTAGGCCATATAGTGCGTATTTGAAAATAGTGAGAGCCCTAATTATGGGCTAATTATAACCCCCGTTTCCTCCGCCATAAGAAAAGAATTAAAACAAGCAACACTAAAAGTCCAAGACCTAAGCCAATCCCCAGCGCCACATTTTTCAATGTTTGAGATTCAACTTCTACTTCACCCGGAACTGTTGAAGTGACTTTTTTCTCAGGGAGAGGAGTTTCAAACACAACTGGTTTTTCAATTGCAAATAGAGACCATCTCATCCGCTTCGTCAAGCAAAAACACCCCTCCACCAGAGATCTCACCTGTTTCTTCATTCCAAGAATCATAGAAAACTTGTCGTGGAAAACCAAACGTAGTGCTATTCAACGTATTATTTTCAAACGAGACAAGATTCGCAGTAAAATCACCAGACCCCTTCGCAGTAGGAAGAGCAAGAGGAAGAACGACTAGCGTTTTCATTGAGATAGTGCCATTATTGTAATGCAAGGTCAGCCGAAAATAATTCTCCGGCTCTGCCTGAATAAATGGAAGACAAGGAATTAGCATTAAAGTAATCGTTACTATCTGTATTATTGACGTTCGCATCGAAGTACCTCTTCTCATTGAATCCCCATTTTTTTACACGTATCTTTAGGGATATAACCATGCCCACATTGAATCGTAAATTTTTTCCGGTGAATTTCATGCCAGTCATTGACCTCGGGATTCAAGAGATTATACCAGCAGGAACTGCCAGTATAAGCACATTCTATGTGCGTAGCAAAGTCCTCTTGTTTGTTATTGCAGCCATAAGCTCTCGTACAGCCATATCGCGCCTCATCTCCTCCTCCTTTCCACGTTGCCGCATTTCGATAATCAATACCTTTTGTCTGCAGGGGAGATTTCCCGACCGTTTTTTCACCCAAATCTTTCCCATAGGGAAGAGCGCTATTCGGAAGACGTGCTGCCTCTTCCCAAACAGCATCAACGTCCGGCTCGACATTATGTCCTAGTTCGTGACTTACAACCTCTATAACCCACTCCGGACTAAAGCGAGCAAAGTCGTCTTTGGGGAGATAAATTGTTCCTCGCCCAACACCAGCACAACCATCCGCATCTTGACCACATCGCTTCTCAAAATCCTTAGGAGAAAGAAGGATAATATCCGTGGTACTCTTCCGTAAAGCAGGAGTTAATTTTTCTAGACCACGAGCCGCAGCAATTAATTCGAGCGAACCCGCTTCACCAAAAGCCGTCGATTGATCAGTCAACCTAATTCCTTTCGCGGAACGCAGAAACGTCACTTTCGCATCACGTTGAAGACGGGAATTTTGAGTGAGATCGATCGTGCAGCTAAGACACTCGTAGAACGGATTCTCATAGTCTCCGGGAAGCGTAACATAATTTCCGACTTCATCCGTTAGCACTTTAATTGATTTTTCCAAAAAAACAAGCGCCAAAGGTACGGAACCAGATCTCTGACTCTCTTTGTTAATCCCCGTCAGTAATCGACCGCCTCGAACCACAAATAAATTTCTTCCATTCTCAACAATAACTTCACCGCTCATCCTCATTTCAGGAACGAGAGGAATATTACTGTACTTATCTTTACCATGCCGCTGAGAAATCACGCTCAGCGTCGTTGGGTATTGAGGACTGAGGACCAAGCGATCTTTCTCCTCAAGATTCGGAACAAAGACATTGCCCTTCAAGAACTCCAAATGGTCACCATTAGTGAAATCTACATAGAGATCACCTTTCTTTGTATCCATCGAGATATAATGTTCTTCTTCATGCCATTGTCCATCAAAATAAAGCTTAAGACCATCAGGATTACCACTGGTAATCAAAACACGATTCAACTGAACCGTTTCAAATCCCAAAATAAAAGTACGCCCTTCGTTAAACACAAATCGTCCTTTAGAAAAGCTATTCCCACGAAAGAGTATCGCTCCTTTAGAGACATCAACAATTAAGCGATCACTCGCAGGAATATCAATTGATTTCTGGGTTTTAGCTGGGATGAAAATAAGACTTCCTTCCTCACTAATCTCAAATGCTCCTCCAGTATATCTTCCCGAGGAGAGCGTAGCACGATCTTGAACACCAAAGCCAGTTTTCAAGATACCATTCTTCAATGAGATTATTTGATTTTTCGGCTTTTTGCCTGATAACTCCACAACCACACGATATTTCTCTTTAATCGCTTTCTGTGCTTCTTCAGGCTTAACATCGTGAGCAAGATCATCAATCTTGTCAAAATGAACCACGATTTGTTGCGCAGTCATCGCTTTCCGCTGTCCATCAGACAACATAAAATAGCGTAAATCCTGAGCCGGAACTTCAGGAATCCGCGTATTTGGAATCAAATTCCAGCTCACTAAACTCCAATCAGTAATACTAGAATAATCACCATTTTGATAATCAAATAATTCCATATGCGCAGGATCAAAACACAAGTTATCAACTTCGCCTTGCGGCGGTGGACAGGACGCAGAAACATAAATCACCCCCAAAAAAAGAAAGACCAGAATGAAGAGAACGAATCTATTGGCTTTCATTACTAGCCTCCTCCTCAAAATCTTCCTTTACAAATTCAGATAAATTCTCGTAATCAGCGAGATCAGTTCCTGCTTTCTGAAAATCATACTCATTCAGAAACTGATAGATTAAATTCGATTGTTGATCAGTGATGACAAAGACAATCTTCTCTTCACTATCATTCACTAACCGTAATTCCGCATACACATTCTGTTCACCCATTAACGAATGTAGACAACTAAGACAAATACTTTGAGGGAATTGCGCTTGATCATCCATATACGCAGACGTGGTATTGTATAAAACATAAAGACGTGATGGAACCGATGTCGAAAAAGAATCGAGTGATTTTGTCGAAGAATCTTTTTGAATCTTTAGTGGAAAAGCAAGATCAAAGCGCACGGTATTAAAAGACAAAGAAACAGTAGTGCTAATATCTTCCGATAAAAGCACATAACCTTGTTTCACAAAATGATCAAAGTTTTGTAGGCAGAATCCCAGTTCGTGATCAACATACAGTTCCAACTGATTCTCTACTTCTTTTAAAGAAGGGAAATAGCTACGACTCTCAAATAAATAATAAGGAAGCCCAAGTTCTTCTTGAGACAAAGGTGGCAAAATGAAATAGCCCCCGTGTTCGCCGATATAACTAATCGCAGACTCTCCAACACGTTGGAGACAAGCCTCAACATAATCCTGAACCGGAATGGCAAATGAGGGTACTTTCTGTGCACTCTGTAATTCTATTTTCGTATCAGATACAGCGAAATAGCCGCGGAGTAAAATAAGTTTTCCACCGGTTCTTGAGCGAGCGTAGTGAGCGATGACCGGTGGCGTAGTTTATATTCTCGTTTTGTTTTCTTAATAACGAAGTCCAAC